>NZ_ALKF01000196.1:0-160980 GCF_000283315.1 Paenibacillus sp. OSY-SE
CATCGGCGACTTTTATAATATACCATAGCCTACAAACGAACGCAAGTACTTTTTTAAAGTTTCTTTAAAGATTATGTAAAAGCCTATCCCCTTGCTGATAGAGTAGCTCTATCACCTTATTCAAGCAGTCGGAAATAGACTCTTATCGAGCGTGTTCAAAAAGGTCACCTTGCAATACCGAGGAGTAAAAGTTTTCGCAAGAAAACTACATCGGAAGCATCCCTCGAAAAAGGATGCTCGCAGTGTAGGTGAGACCACATGAGCACCTGAGCTATTTTCAAGGAAACATACTATTGTCCAATTACTTCATCAATCCAAATATGACGCTCCTGCACAAGCTGGACAATCTGACCGTCAACAGAAACCCATGGGCGTGTAGGATGTCCATGCTCTGTAAATACAATCCGTCCCACGCGTCCATCGCTTAATTTCACGAACGACCCTTGATGCAGCTGTGTCACCTTATGATTAAAGATCTGCACCATTTCGGGATTTAACTTTCCGAACGACTCTTCTTTTAACTGCTCTAAGACAACATAAGGAGATGACGCCTTCTGGTAAACGCGATTCTGCGTCATCGCGTGGAACATGTCGGCAATGGCGACGATTTTGGCATAAGGATGGATTTGTTCTCCCTTTATACCTAATGGGTACCCGCTTCCGTCCATTCGCTCATGATGCTGCAAGGCGGCAAGCTTGACCCCATCATTCAAAGCCGGAACATTGCGCAGCAGCTCATAGCCATAATGGGTATGGCGTCTTATCTCGACTCTCTCTCTGTCGGTGAGCGAATCTCTTTTATTCCATATATCTTCGTCTACCTTGGCCTTGCCAATATCGTGCAGCAAACCAGCCAATGCAATCTGCATACCTTCTTGGGCTGGGAACGAACTCCACTGACCCAGCAAATATGAGGTCAGCGCCACAGCGACCGATTTGTGATACAGATACTCCCTCACATCTCCATGCAACCGGGCTTTGATTTGCGGATGAAAGGTTAGAGGAGAGTAATGCTTGCTACGGGCTAGCAGCCATTCCATCTGCTGACGCAGCTCAAGAATGGGGATTTTGGATGTACCTAAAGTATGGTAAACGTTTTTTAACAAGTTCACCATTTGCATCCATGCTTCGACGAAGCCGATATTTTCTGCGCTGTTAACATAGTCCTTCCTTTTTGGTGTTTCCACCGTAGGCTCGCTTATTCGCGCCGCAGGAAAATCAACCTCAGCTGTGGCAGAGAACTCGGCTTGAGCCGTATGAGAAGTGCTAACAATGACAACCGACTTAATTAAGAATGCATCGAGCACGTCCAAATCCCGGACACTCAACATCCTGCCCTTTTGCATTAAAATGCCGCCGAGCATCGTATGTACGTCATCTTCCAAGCTATCGCCTGGCTTTAATTGAGAAACAGGGGTTAATACCATATGGACATTGCACACTCCTGCGATTTTGTTTGAGGTGAATTGCTTAATAAGAAGGGGCGCATCCTATTGATGTACGCCCCTAACATAGTTTTACTGTTCGCTTGCCCCATCTTCATCTGAATCAGCAAGCTGGTCGACTTGAGTGTTATGTTCCTCGAGCAACTCGCCGTTCTCATCAAGAGAAGCATCGTCTTCTTCATTTTTATCGCAGCGGCTTACCGTAGACACGGAATCATCGTCACGAATATTAATTAATTTAACGCCTTGTGTATACCGGCCCATCTGGGAAATTCCAGACATGCTCGTACGGATAATCGTTCCGGATGCGGTAATAATCATCAAGTCTTCTTCATCTTGAACGACCTTCAAGCCGACGACCGGACCGTTCTTATCTGTGACGTTAATCGTCTTAATCCCTTTACCGCCACGGCTTTGAATACGATAATCGGCCATTGGCGTCCGTTTGCCGTACCCTTTGGAAGTGACGATCAAGACTTCGTTATCGATTGTAACGACATCCATACCGATGACGGCATCTTTCTCTACTAGCGTAATACCTTTGACGCCGGTCGCCGAACGACCCATCGAACGGACATCACTCTCAGGGAAGCGAATGGACATTCCATTCATCGTTCCCATAATGATCTCCTGTTCGCCATCGGTAAGACGGACACCGATAAGATCGTCATCCTCGCGCAGGTTAATGGCGATTAGGCCGCCCTTGCGAATATTAGCATAGTCATTCAACGGCGTCTTCTTCACGATCCCTTGGCGGGTTGCAAAGAACAAGTAGTTATCATCGTCGAATGTCTCTACCGGAATGACGGCGTTGATCGATTCTCCCTGTTCGATTTGAATCAGGTTGATAATCGGCGTACCTCGAGCGGTCCGGCTCAAGTCAGGAATTTCATATGCTTTGATGCGGTACACTTTCCCTTTGTCCGTAAAGAACATCAGGTAGTGGTGAGAGTTGGATACGAATAAATGCTCGACGAAGTCGTTATCTTTCGTGTCCATTCCCACAACCCCGCGTCCGCCCCGCTTCTGGCTGCGATACGTCGTTGCTGGAAGACGCTTGATATATCCGCTATGGGTAATAGTGATGATGACATCCTCTCTCGGAATGAGGTCTTCATCCAGGATGCTATCTTCGCCAATCGTAATTTCCGTGCGGCGATCGTCACCATACTTCTGCTTCACTTCTTCCAACTCGTCATTAATGATGGTCAGGACGAGCTGCTCGTTCGCCAAAATTTCGCGATACTCTGCAATTTTGAGAAGAAGCTCTTGATATTCGGCTTCGATCTTCTCGCGTTCCAATCCAGTCAGGCGGCGCAGACGCATGTCCAAAATCGCCTGAGCCTGATCGAAGCTGAGTCCGAAGCGCGATATTAAGCCTTCGCGCGCTTGTTCGTCATTTTGAGAGCCGCGAATGAGCGCGATAATCTCATCGATATGGTCAAGCGCGATACGCAAGCCTTCAAGAATATGGGCACGCGCCTCTGCTTTCTTCAGTTCGTACTCGGTACGGCGCCGGATGACTACAATCTGGTGCTCCAAGTAATAATAGAGCATGTCATGCAGATTCAACACGCGCGGCTCTTGGTTGACGAGCGCCAGCATGTTGCAGCCGAAATTAGACTGCATGGCAGTATGCTTATACAGATTGTTCAACACAACGCTTGGATTCACATCGCGGCGCAGTTCAATAACAATGCGCATCCCATTGCGGTCCGATTCGTCCCGCAAATCCGTAATGCCGTCGATACGCTTCTCGCGCACCAACTCTGCAATTTTTTCGACAAGACGCGCCTTATTGACCTGATAAGGCAGCTCGTGCACGACAATGCGCGCCTTGTTATTGTTCTCTTCGATAGTCGCTCTGGCGCGCATCGTGATTGAACCGCGTCCAGTCGTGTAAGCTTGTCGAATGCCTTCACGTCCGATAATTAATCCTGACGTTGGGAAATCCGGCCCCTTAATATATTCCATCAGATCCAGCGGCGTCAATTCCGGATTGCGGATAAGCGCCTGCAATCCGTTAATGACTTCCGTCAAATTATGCGGAGGAATATTGGTCGCCATCCCGACCGCAATTCCCGATACCCCATTGACAAGCAGGTTCGGGAATCGTGCAGGCAGAACGACCGGTTCCTGCTCTTCCCCATCATAGTTCGGGGCATAGTCAATCGTATCTTTGTTAATATCGCGCAGCAGCTCCATCGCTATCTTGGAGAGGCGCGCTTCCGTATATCTCATGGCCGCGGCGAAGTCGCCGTCGATAGAACCGAAGTTACCGTGTCCATCTATCAACATGTAGCGGAGCGAGAAGTCCTGCGCCATGCGCACCATCGTCTCGTATACCGCCGAATCACCATGCGGATGGTACTTACCAATGACTTCGCCGACGATTCTGGCCGATTTCTTATGGGGCTTGTCCGGCGACATGCCGAGTTCTGACATCGCATACAAAATACGACGATGTACCGGCTTCAAGCCATCCCGCACATCCGGCAACGCACGGCTTACGATGATGCTCATCGCGTAATCCAAGAAAGATTCCCGCATCTCGGTTCCGATGTCACGATCCCTGATTTGCGATTGTTTTTCTTCCGCCATGTTGGACCTCCTCATATTTCGTCTTTAACAGCGTCCACATTGTATGGCAAAAAGCAAAAATTTGCTCAGCAAGCGAAAACGGCTCCCAAGCCCCAATATCGGGGACGAACCGTTTCCACGGATGAATATCATTTTTTCCAAAAAAACGGCATGCCTCTTCGATTGGAGGATAACCGTTTTAAGTCGATGAATAGCCACACGATTCATGTGAAGCCAATTGAAATCTTCCTGCATTCATCAAGTCATACGGATAAAATCATATTCATCAATTCCATAACTACGCTATTTTCATTATATTACTTTCACAAAAGAGATACAATTAAACGTTCCATGAAACCGCCCAAAACCCGAACATTTTCTACAAAAAATAGGTTTTTGTTCTATTCCTCTTCAACCATAACGCCATACATTGGTATAAATCGTCTAATTGAGGGAGCAAATTGTTCCAGCAAGAAGACGTAAGCGACTATACTCCGTAAAGGGTGATGCATTTTTGTCCATTCGTCGCGTGTTCAGCAAATGGAAAAAGACCCGCAATCTGCAAAGCTCATCGTTAAAGCGATACATTCCGGAGACAGTGATCTTCAATTACGACCGCTTGGGAGAAATGTTAACCCGCCATAAGATGGTGTACGTAAAGCCGGACAAGGGAACCCATGGGAATGGCGTCATGCGCGTAAAACAGCACTCTGGCACATCCTTTGAGCTGAGGGAAGGCGTCTCAACCCAGACTCTCAATTCCTTAGATAGCTTGCATGCAGCAATCAAAACACGAATCGGTAAACGAATGTATTTGGTACAGAAAGGCATTCATATGATGACCCACCGGGGCCGAAAATTTGATTTGCGCGTCTTGGTGCAAAAAAACCTGGACAACAAATGGGAATCGATGTCCATCTTGGGCCGGAAAGCGGCAGCTCATAAAATTGTGACCAATGTGAGCAATGGCGGTAAAATGGAGACTCTGTCCAAGCTGCTCCATTCCCGCCTGAATGATGCCTCCATCCGCAGATTAGGTCGTGAGCTCGAACAATTAGGTGTATCTACCGGCAGGGAATTAAGCCGAACCTATAAGGGACTTAAAGAGCTGGGAATAGATATCGCGCTCGACAAAAGCATGCATCCATGGATACTTGAAGTGAACACCAACCCTGCTATCTATGTGTACCGCACCTTTGATCCGCGTGCTTATCGGCGAATTTGCCGCAATGCCAAAGCGTATGGACGCTTTGGCCAGAAGTAACCTTCAAGCCGCAATCCCTCAAGGTAGCCCCGGAGAGATATTCATACACCAATGCCCCAGTCCTTAGAACTGGGGCATTGAAATACTCCGAACAATTAGGCAAGGCACGTTGGCTCGCGTTAAATATCTAAGTTCTTAACAAACTTTGCGTGACGCTGAATGAAATCGCGGCGCGGTTCGACATTGTCCCCCATGAGCGTATCGAATACTTCATCCGCCATTTTGGCGTCATCGAATGTGACTTGAAGCATTTTACGGCTTTCCGGATCCATCGTCGTCTCCCACAATTGCTCCGCGTTCATTTCCCCGAGACCTTTGTACCGCTGCACGTTGACTTTCACGCCTTCGCCAAATTCCGCGATAATCTCATCCTTCTGCTTATCGCTATCGGCATAACGTACAACCTTGTTGCGCTCAATCTTATAGAGCGGCGGCTGCGCAATATACACGAAACCAGCTTCGATGAGTTTGCGCATGTAACGATAGAAGAATGTCAACATCAGCGTTCGAATATGAGCGCCGTCCACATCAGCATCCGTCATAATAATGATTTTGTGATAGCGTGCCTTCGACAAGTCGAAGTCTTCCCCAATGCTCGTACCTAAAGCGGTAATAATCGCTCGAATTTCTGCATTGGATAGTATTCTATCCAGCCGGGACTTTTCGACGTTCAAAATTTTACCCTTCAGCGGCAAAATCGCTTGGAAATGACGATCTCGCCCTTGCTTCGCCGAGCCCCCCGCGGAGTCACCTTCGACGATAAAGAGCTCACATTGTGCAGCATCCTTGGAGGAGCAGTCCGCCAGTTTCCCTGGCAAAGAGCTAACCTCGAGCGCACTCTTCCGGCGCGTCAATTCGCGGGCACGACGTGCCGCTTCGCGAGCACGGGAGGCTTGCAAGCCTTTTTCCACTACTTTGCGTGAAACCGCTGGATTCTCATTCAAGAACTCCATAAATTTCTCAGAGAAGACGGACTCTACGATGCCGCGTACTTCACTATTGCCGAGCTTTGTTTTCGTCTGTCCTTCAAATTGCGGTTCTGGAATTTTGACCGAAATGATGGCGGTCAATCCTTCCCGCACGTCATCGCCGCTCAAGTTGGAGGTGCTATCCTTCACCAAGTTCGTCTTGCGAGCATAATCGTTAATGATGCGAGTAAGCGCGCTTTTGAATCCTGATTCGTGCGTACCACCTTCATGCGTATGGATGTTGTTGGCAAATGAATAAATGTTCTCGGTATAGCTATCGTTATACTGAAGTGCGATTTCGCACGTAATGTTATCTTTTGCACCCTCTACGTAAATCGGAGGCTCGTGCATTTTTTCACGGTTACGGTTCAAATAATCGACGAATTCCATGATTCCGCCTTCGTATTTAAACGTTTGCGATTGTCCAGTCCGTTCGTCACTAAGGACCATTTCGATGCCTTTATTCAAGAAGGCAAGCTCGCGTATCCGGGAAAGAAGAATATCGTATTCGTATTCGGTCGTTTCCGTAAACACTTCCCGATCCGGTTTGAATTTAACGGTCGTTCCCGTATCCGTCGTCTCACCGATAATTTCCAAGTCTGCCTGCGGCGCACCGCGGCGATATTCCTGTTGGTGGATATAGCCGTCCCGCTTTACGGTAACCAACAGCACTTCTGACAATGCGTTGACGACCGATACCCCGACGCCATGCAAGCCGCCGGATACTTTGTAGCCGTCTCCGCCAAATTTTCCTCCTGCGTGCAAGACAGTCATAACGACCTCTACCGCAGGACGCTTCAATTTCTCTTGTACCCCTACTGGAATCCCGCGTCCGTTGTCAATGACCGTGATGCTGTTATCTTCATGGATGATCACTTGAATCTTCGTACAGTAACCGGCCAACGCCTCATCAATACTATTGTCGACCACTTCCCATACCAAATGATGAAGCCCTTTGGCACTGGTTGAACCGATATACATCCCTGGCCGTTTGCGTACGGCTTCCAAGCCTTCCAATACCTGAATCTGGCTCTCATCATAAGTATTCTGATTCAAAGACATGCCCTTCACCTACTTCATAAATTTCAGTTCCGCCTATGCTTCTTCCACTCGCACTAAATGATGCGCACGTTTCTTCAATGTCGTCGATGATATCGGAGAGTAAAATACTTTTCCCTTCGTCACGACGATGGATTTCGCAGCTTCCTCGCCTATCGTCTCCACATTTCTCACCTTGTGCGCGTTCGCCACGAACTGTTTGGATAGCTTGGATGATTTTTCTATCGACACATCAAAAATAGCGACCAGTTCTGAGGATCGAATAACCCTCTCTCCGCCCAAATGAATATACATCCCGCTCACCCCTTAACGCTTAACTTGCCCGTTTTCCACGTGGAACATATTTGCATCTTGCAGCTTGCTTGTGTTAATGCCTTCAATGCCCGTTGTCGTGATGAACGTCTGTACTTTACTCTGAAAGGTTTCAATCAGCTGCGTTTGCCGAAACGAATCCAGCTCGGACAATACATCATCGAGCAACAGTACGGGATATTCCCCTATTTCTTCATGCATGAGCTCAATTTCAGCAAGCTTCAACGACAATGCCGTCGTCCGCTGCTGCCCCTGAGATCCGTACGTTTGCACTTCTTTGCCGTTAATAAAAAAGGCTAGATCGTCCCGGTGCGGCCCGACAAGTGTCATGCCGCGCCGCACCTCCTGGTCTTTCATTTGTGTTAACTTTATCATAAATTGCTCAAATAAGACAGCGTCATCTTCGTCAGACACTGTAAACGATGGCGCATATTCTACCGTGAGCGCTTCACGTTCGTTCGTAATTCCCGCATGAATCTGTTCTGCCCACGTTTGCAGCTTCTTTAAATATTGTTTCCTCTTCTTGACAACTTTAACACCGTTATCCGCCAACTGCTCGTTGAAGATTTCCAGCATGGTGTTTGCCTGTGAGCTCGGACTGCTCCACATCTGCTTCAACAGATTGTTGCGCTGCACAAGCACCTTCTGATACTGCTGCAAATGATACAGATAGCTTGGCTGCACCTGAGCGATTTCCATGTCCAAAAACCGGCGGCGTATGCCGGGAGCGCCCTTAACAATTTCTAAATCTTCTGGAGCGAACATGACGACATTCAATGCACCAATAAACCCGCTTAATTTTTTCTGTTCAAGCCCGTTCAGCTTCGCCTTTTTGCCTTGACGGGAAATATTAAGCTCCAGCTGCACGGCACCATATTTCCGATCTACTACAGCTTTAAGCTGAGCTTGCTCCGCTTCCCAGCCAATAAGCTCCTTGTCCTTCGATGTCCGATGGGACTTGGTCAAGGCGAGTACAAAGATTGATTCCAGCAAGTTCGTCTTGCCTTGGGCATTGTTCCCGATAAAAATATTGACCCGGTTGCTCGTGTCCATTTCGAGAGCCTCATAATTGCGATACTGCTTCAATGCAACGCTTTTGACGAACACCCGCTACTCCCCCTGAGCGGGCACGATGCGGAACGTTCCGCATCCTTCCACGCTGACGACATCTCCAGCATACAGCTTGCGTCCTCGCCGCGCTTCGTCTTCGCTATTCACTTTGACCATAGCTTCCGCCAACATCACCTTGGCATGGCCTCCCGTCGACGCACAGTTCGCTAGCTTCAGAAATTGACCAAGCGTAATATATTCCGTTGAAACCTTAATGTCGTTCATGTCGCTTCCTCCTTGTTGCCGTACCGCCTTGCGTATACTCTGACTGTACCGTAAGGCGCATCACATGTAAACTGCCGTGCACGATCAGTTCGTCGTACGATATGGCAAAATCAGGTGCAAGCTGTTCACATGCTCGGTTGGTTTAATAATAATCGGACTCATGGCTCCCGTAAATCCGATGAAAATATGTTCACATTCAACAACTTTTAACACATCCAGCATATATTTAGAGTTAAACGCAATACGCAGCGGTTCCCCGTTGAACTCTTTCACTTCAAGCTGCTCCTGAACGCGGCCTAGCTCGGACGAGCTGGATGAAATTTCAATCGTTCCGTCCTCTTTCGTCTGCAGGCGCACAATATTTGTCTTTTCTTCACGAGAAAGCAAATAAGCACGGTCGATCGCATCTGTCAATTTTTTCGTGTCCAAGACGAGTTCTGTTTTGTATTGCTGCGGAATAATCTTAGAAGTATCGGGATACGTCCCGTCCAAAATACGTGAATAAAATAAGACACGATCAATTTTGAATAGTACTTGATTGTCGGCGACAACAATATCGACCATCTTATTTTGATCAGGGATGATTTTGCTCAGCTCGTTGAGCGTTTTGCCGGAAATGACGACATTGTTAAATCTCAGCTCCGGATCCACCTGAATATCTGCCACGCGGCTGGCCAGACGGTGACGGTCCGTTGCTACGAACTTCAAATTCCCTTCGTTCAAATACCACAGCACCCCGGTTAATATCGGAGTGGTTTCGTTAGATGAAATTGCAAATACGGTCTGCTTAATCATTGTCTTCAACAAATCACCATTTACGGTAATGACTTGATTCTCTTCAATGCTTGGCAAAACCGGAAATTCTTCTGGATCAAGACCGACCATTTGAATATCTGTCGTTCCCGAACGCAGAAAAGTTTGGAAATGGTCTTTTACTTCGATTTCCACATCCTGGGAAGGTAACTTTTTGATGATCTCAACAAAGAATTTAGCCGGCAAAACAACACTGCCTGGACGTTCGACTTGGACGATCGTTTGACGATCATCTTCCACCGGAATAAAGCTTTGGATGGAAATGTCGGTATCGCTTGCAGTAAGCGTTACGCCTTGAAACGTAACGTCCATTTTAATCCCGCTCAAAATGGGAATTGTAGTCCGGCTGGAAATCGCCTTGGATACGTTTTGTATCGCCTCATTCAGTTCATTTTTCAATATCGACAGTTTCATGTGCTCACTCCTTAACGCTTTAGCGTTGAATCTTGTCATGCTGCTCTTATGATGATCTATATAATCTTTTAAAATATAGTAGTAATAGTAGGGGCCCTGAATATGTGGATAAGTGTCTCAAAAGGGCATAAAGTAAAGCCTATCCACATGTGTATAGTTTGTGCATAGGCTTTTTATATTGTTCACAAGGTCGGGTTTTTAATTTTATCGATTAGATTTTGAATCACTTTATATAACTCCTGATCTTGCTGAATATTTTGGGTAATCTTATCATGAGCGTGGATGACTGTTGTATGGTCACGCCCTCCGAACGCTTCTCCTATCTTAGGCAGCGAATAATCGGTCAGCTCGCGAGATAAGTACATAGCAATTTGACGTGGGAACGCAACGGCCTTCGTCCGCTTGCGCGCTTTGAAATCCTCCAGCTTCATGCCGTAGAACTCGCCCACCTTGTGCTGTATATCTTGTATCGTAATCATTTTCGGCCGGCTCGATGGAATGATGTCCTTCAAAGCTTCGGCTGCCAGATGAGTCGTTATATCTTGATTCGTCATCGTCGAAAAGGCAACAACCCGCGTTAACGCCCCTTCCAACTCACGGATATTCGTATTGATTTGATTGGCGATATAGCCCATCGCTTCGTTCGGGATGTCCAAATTCTCTGCTTTCGCCTTCTTGCGTAAGATGGCGATCCTTGTTTCCAAATCGGGCGGCTGGATATCAGTAATGAGTCCCCATTCAAAGCGGGAGCGCAGCCGTTCCTCAAGCGTCTCGATTTCCTTCGGCGGACGATCGCTTGAAATGACGATTTGTTTATTTTCGTTGTGCAGCGCATTGAACGTATGGAAGAACTCTTCTTGCGTCTGTTCCTTCCCCGCCAAAAACTGAATGTCGTCAATAAGCAAAATGTCGATGTTGCGGTACTTGTTACGGAAGCTCTCCCCGCGATTATCGCGGATTGCGTTAATGAATTCGTTCATGAACTTCTCTGAAGTCGTATAAACGACGCGGCACGCCGGGTTATGCTCTAAAATATAATGTCCGATCGCATGCATCAAGTGAGTCTTGCCCAGCCCGACGCCTCCGTATAAAAATAAAGGGTTGTACGCTTTGGCTGGTGCTTCCGCAACGGCTAGCGAGGCGGCATGCGCAAAGCGGTTGTTCGATCCGATAACGAACGTGTCGAACGTATATTTCGGATTAAGCATGTTCGGAGCCTGTTCATCATGGACCGCTTTGCTAATTAGCGGAGTCTGTGGCTGCACGATTTCCGGCTCTGCTTGGGCCGCTTCTTCGATTATGAACTTGACGTCCACTTGTTTGCCCGTCATTTCCATGATCGTCGAGCTAACCAGCTTCGTATAGCGGCTTTCCAGCCATTCGACCGCAAAAGTGGTCGGCGCGGTGATGAGTAGTTGCGTGTCCGTAAACTTGACCGCTTTTGTGGCCTTAAACCAAGTATCGAAGCTTGGCTTGCTTAGCTTGGTCTGGATGACGGACAATATTTCCTGCCAATGTTCATTCGCTTGGCGCTCCACAGATTGCTTCACTCCTTCAAACCTGCTGCGTCGTCACATGACGCGCTTACCGGCGTTAAACGCCTTACGTACGGCTCAGCCCTTGTAAAATGGACGTGTGTTTCTAAGCGATGAATAAAATTCGATGAGTATTCATCAAAAAAGGACAATTGCCCCGACAAGACGCAAAGAAGGCTCTCCAAGGCGCAGAAAGCCCTCTTTATAAGGGCGTTTTGTCGGGGTCTATGCTGACATGACATGACAATATTCCGCTTCATCGCTTACGTGAAACGGACATAAAAAATGTCGAAGTATACCGTTTCGTGCTATTATTTATCCACAATACGCAGAGTGTGTCGGACAATTTATAACAACAAAAACTGAATTGTTCACAACTTTATCCACAGGTTGTTGATAATTATATATCCACAATCACTATTCACAACCGAAAAGCAATATAATCATAGCAGATGAGCCCTTATTTTTCAACGACAGCCCGTTTTTTATCCACAAATTCAATAACTTGTGTATAAAAATTATATACACCACTACATATTGTTCATAACATGTTGTCTTTCGACAGCTGTGGACAAGATCGTTCGAATTGTTATACACAAGATAGAATGGTAAATTGTCGATTTTCAAAATGTTTTGCACATGTGTGTAACTAAAAACGGAGAAATGAATAGACTCGGACTGTGGATAGGAAGACGATGCGTATGAATCCGATGGAACATAAAAGAGTGATACAAAAATGAGCAAGTGGAAAGACACCACCAGATGATGGATAAATATTGACTTTTCATCGGGATTCTGATTAACTATATAAAGGAATTTTGCGCAATCAGACCGAAAAGAGATATAATGAAACAATGGATTGGTTCACCATGACATATATCATTTGAGGAGGTGCAGTACGTTGAAACCGACATTTAAACCAAACGTGAGCAAACGCAAGAAAGTTCACGGTTTCCGTAAAAGAATGAGCACGAAAAACGGCCGCAAGGTGTTAGCTGCTCGTCGCCAAAAAGGCAGAAAAGAATTGAGCGCATAATAGGCGTGAATGCAAGACCACTGCGGTGGTCTTTTTTTCTTATTTTACTAAAGAGGTTGTTCAAGAGGCTCCTTTTGAACTCTTACTTTAAGGAAATAAGGGTAACGTTTATTCCTTTTGACAGAAGCGCATACTTTGTTAATGTATTTTGTCGGCATCATTGCGGTGGTACATACAGGTGATTGCTTGTCAGAGGAAAGATAGGAGAATGGACGTGCAGAAAAAGTATCGGCTTAGGGACCGCGCAGATTTTACCCGGGTATACCGCTACGGTCGCTCATTCGCGAATCACCAGCTGGTTCTTTATGTTTTTAACCGCCCTCAAGTGGACAGATTTCGCGTTGGGGTGTCGGCGAGCAAAAAGATTGGCAATGCCGTCATGCGCAACCGCATGCGCCGAATGATTAAAGAAATTGTCAGACTTCAATCCGACCGCGTGGTTGATCATGTCGATTTGATTTTTATCGTGCGCAAAGGGGCGACGACGATGAATTATGAGCAGCTGTCCAAAAGTGTTCATCATGTGCTCCGCAAAGCTTCCGTACTGAAATAAATGGTGCGGCGGTACGTGATCGAACCGTTTCCTTTGACGCTGGAAATATGATATATTTACTTTGGAATCGGATGGTTGAAGAGAGGGGTTATGCTATTGTCGTTATTGTCGCTGAAGAAGTTGTTTTCGAACCGCAAATGGCTCTTAGTGGCGGTATCTGTTCTGTTACTAGTTGTACTGACTGGATGTACGTCATCGACCACTACGCTGAAGACTGAAGACTTGCTGCAGGGAAACTTCTGGGAGCGTAATGTGGTCTATTATTTTTCGTTGGCGTTGGATACGTTTGCAGGGTGGTTTCAAGGAGAATACGGGTTTGCTATCCTGCTCCTGACCGTTATCGTGCGTGCTTGTATTTTACCGCTTACGATTAAACAAATGCGCAGCTCGAAGGAAATGCAGAAGCTGCAGCCTCAGCTCGCTGAAATAAAGAAGAAGCATAAAGACAATCCGCAAAAGCAGCAGGAAGAGACGATGAAGCTGTTCCAGCAGCACAATGTCAATCCGCTTGCCGGTTGTTTGCCGGTATTTATTCAAATGCCGGTGTTTATCGCATTGTATAACTCTATCTATATGAACTCGGCAATTCGCGAGCATACATTTTTATGGCTGAAGTTGGGACAACCTGACCCATATTATGTGCTCCCGATTATTGCTGCTCTGACGACGTTCGTGCAGTCGAAGATGATGGCTAGCCAAAATCCGATGCAGTCATCGATGCAGTTCATGATGCTGATTTTCCCTGTACTGATTTTTGTCATGTCGCTCAACTTTCCAGCTGCGCTCCCATTGTACTGGGTATTTAGCAACACGTTTACCATTGTACAGAACTATTTCCTTTATCGTTCCAAAGATAAGGAGGTTCAACCGGCGAAATGAAGACGCTGATTGTATCAGGAAAAACGATCGAAGATGCAGTACAAAATGGATTGGAACAATGGAACGTTACGGCAGATCGAGTAGCGGTTCGCGTGTTGGTCAAGCCATCGCGCGGACTGTTCGGTCTTATCGGAGTGCGTCCTGCGAAAGTGGAACTCACGCTCCGTGCGGATGCTTCAGCATCGCCGCACCCTGAACCAAAGTCAGAATCAACATCGTTTGCTAAGCCGGTTCATGTCGCGGCAGTAAAGGTGGAAGAGAGCGCAGCTAGCTTGTCGTCAAGAGAAGAGGGCACATTCAATGTATCTTCGGATTCCTCTATCGACGGGAAAGACCCGATTGAGGAAGCGAAACAGTTCATTACCGATGTGGCGCGCTCGATGGGGCTTGAAGTAGAAGTTACGGTACATAAACGCAAAGATACCGTTACTTTGGATATATGCGGCTCGGATTTGGGGCTTATTATTGGGCGCCGGGGTCAAACCTTGGATTCGTTGCAATATTTAACGAACCTGGTTGCCAACCGTTATTCCAAGCATCATCTCCGTATTATCCTTGATGCAGAGCAATTTCGCGAGCGCCGGAAGAAGACGCTTGAATCGCTTGCCGACCGTCTGGCGAGCAAAGTGATTCGCACACGGCAAGAGGTTGTATTGGAACCAATGACACCGCAGGAACGCAAGATCATTCATGCGAAGCTGCAGGATCACCAGAAGGTGAAGACCTTTAGCAAAGGCGAAGATCCTAACCGCCGCGTCGTCATTACGTTGAAATAAACACGATTGCCATTATGAATCCATATTTATAAATGCGTAAAGACAGACTCAAGATGCAATGGTTGCGCCTGATTCAGGAGTAATCATTGCATTTTTTTAACCAATAAGAAATGGTTAAGTTCTGTAAATCGATAAAGCGAAACCAAACATTCCTTAAGAGAAAGTAAAGGTGAAAAATAATCTGCTGAAAGGCAGATAAACGGGTTATAACTTGATATATAGAACATGGATGGCTCATGTAAGGAGGGTATCATAGCATGATGTATGAAACGATTGCGGCGGTGTCAACTCCGCTTGGCGAAGGTGGCATTTCCATTATACGTGTAAGCGGGGAAGGGGCGCTTACCGAGGTGGAGCGCATTTTTCGCTCGAAGACGAAGCTGACGGAGGCGGACAGCCACACGATTCACTACGGTCACATTGTTGACCCTGATAACGGTGAAAAAGTGGAAGAGGTGCTGGTGACCGTCATGAAAGGGCCGCGTTCGTTCACGGCCGAGGATGTGGTGGAGATTAATGCGCATGGCGGCGTTATCTCGGTGCGCAAGGTGATGGACCTGCTTCTGCAGCAGCAAATTCGCGTTGCGGAGCCAGGAGAATTTACGAAGCGCGCATTCCTGAACGGGCGTATTGACCTGTCCCAAGCTGAAGCAGTCATGGATTTGATTCGCTCCAAGTCGGACCGCGCCTTCTCCGTAGCGATGAAGCAAGCGGAGGGACAGTTGTCCACACGCATCAAACAGCTGCGGTATATTTTAATCGAGACGCTTGCCCACATAGAGGTCAATATCGATTATCCGGAGCATGATGTGGAGGAATTGACGAGCCTCTTCATTCAAGAGCGGTGTGGACAAGTGATATCGGAAATTGAAAAGTTGTTAAAGACGGCCTCAGAAGGGAAAATATTAAGGGAGGGCATCGTGACCGCCATCATCGGGAGACCGAATGTGGGAAAATCATCGCTGCTGAACGCCCTCGCTCAAGATAATAAAGCGATTGTGACGGATATTCCTGGCACGACCCGCGACGTTATCGAGGAATTCGTGACGATAAATGGAATTCCGCTTCGTCTACTCGATACGGCAGGAATTCGCGAAACTTCAGACATTGTCGAACGCCTCGGGGTGGAGCGGTCCAGAAGCGCGCTGCAGGAAGCCGACCTTGTTCTGTTCGTCGTGAACCACAATGAACCTCTTCATCCGGATGAACGGGAGTGGATGCAGCAAATTGTGGGTAGACAAGTGATTGTAATTGTGAATAAAATGGATCTGCCTAAACGGTTAGAGGAAGATGAATTGAAAGCCGTGTTTGGAGAGGGCAGTATCGTAACGATGTCTGTCAAAGAGCAAGAGGGGATGGACTCCCTGGAGAAGTCGATCTCCGCTCTCTTTTTCAGCGGCAGCATCGAGTCAAACGACATGACGTATGTCAGCAACGTTCGACACATCTCCCTGTTGAAAAAGACGCTGCAGTCGCTTCATGATGCGGTTGAGGCCTCTGAACAAGGCATTCCTATCGATATGATTCAAATTGATGTACGCACTGCGTGGGAGCTGCTTGGAGAAATTATTGGCGATGCCGTAGGGGATTCGTTAATTGATCAGATCTTCTCCCAATTCTGTCTAGGCAAATAATTTTAGTGCGAGTTCAAAAAAAGGTTCGTGATCAAGAGTGGACTTTTTGAACAACCTCTAATGGTAACAGAGCAAGTGTGCAGGATAAAGGAGGGAGACGCATGTCATTTGTAGCAGGACAATATGACGCCATCGTTATCGGTGCCGGTCATGCAGGCTGTGAAGCCGCGTTGGCGGCCGCACGCATGGGCTGCAATACGCTGCTGTTAACGATTAATTTAGATATGGTTGCTTTCATGCCGTGCAACCCGTCGATCGGCGGACCAGCCAAAGGGCACGTCGTACGCGAAATTGACGCGCTCGGTGGTGAAATGGGGCGCAACATTGATAAGACATTCATCCAAATGCGGATGCTGAATACCGGTAAAGGACCGGCCGTCCACGCATTGCGCGCGCAGGCGGATAAATTTTTGTACCAGCAAACGATGAAGGAAACGATAGAATCGACACCAAACTTGACACTGCGTCAAGGCATGGTGGAGGAGCTTATCGTAGAAGACGGCAAATGCGTAGGCGTTGAGACAAAGACGGGCGCCCAGTACCTTGCGAAAGCTATTGTGCTGACGACAGGAACTTATTTGCGCGGAAAAATCATTATGGGCGAGTTAATGTATGAGAGCGGCCCGAATAACCAGCAGCCTTCGTTGAAGCTGTCGGAGAGCTTGCGCAAGCATGGCTTTGAGCTAGTGCGCTTCAAGACGGGAACGCCGCCGCGCGTCCATAAGCATTCGATCGATTTTTCCAAAACAGAGATCCAACCTGGAGATGAGAATCCGAAATTTTTCTCCTATGAGACCAAGTCCTCGGACAATGAACAGCTGCCGTGCTGGCTTACGTACACATCGGAAGACACGCACCGGATCATTAACGAGAATTTGCACCGCGCCCCGATGTTCTCTGGGGTTATTGAAGGAACGGGACCGCGTTATTGTCCGTCTATAGAAGACAAAATAGTGCGTTTTGCCGATAAACCGAAGCATCAAGTGTTTCTGGAGCCGGAAGGGAAGAATACGGCTGAATATTACGTGCAAGGATTATCGACAAGTATGCCGGAAGACGTGCAGTTAAAGATTTTGCGTTCGGTTCCCGGCCTGGAAAACGTAGAAATGATGCGGACTGGGTATGCGATTGAATATGACGCGGTCGTTCCGACACAGCTCTGGCCTACGCTGGAGTCGAAGAAGGTCGAGGGCTTGTTCACAGCAGGACAGATTAACGGAACATCCGGTTATGAGGAAGCGGCTGCGCAGGGAGTAATGGCGGGTATTAACGCCGCTCGTAAAGTACAGGAGCAGCCTCCTGTCATTTTGGACCGCTCGCAAGCTTATATTGGCGTTCTGATTGATGATTTGGTCACGAAGGGAACGAACGAGCCATATCGTCTGCTCACTTCACGTGCTGAGTATCGTCTGCTGTTGCGTCATGATAATGCTGATCTGCGGCTCACGCCAATTGGTTATGATATCGGACTTATTACCGAGGAGCGCTATACATCGTTCAAGTGCAAGGTGGAATTGGTGGAGCAGGAGCTGGATCGTCTGAAGACGACGAAGGTGAAGCCGGATGAAGCGGTGCAGGCGATGCTCGCCGAAGTAGGATCGGCCCCGCTGGTAAACGGCTGTGATGTAATGACGCTGTTGCGTCGTCCTGAAGTGACCTACGCTCATGTGGAGCAGCTCTATCCGTCCACGCTGGAATTGGATGAAGAGATGAAGGAACAGGTCGAGATCCAGATCAAATATTCTGGATATATTGAGAAGCAGCTTCTGCAAGTGGAACGGCTGCGCAAGATGGAGAAGAAGCTGATTCCACATGATATCGATTATCATGACGTGCACGGAATCGCTTCGGAAGCGAAGCAGAAGCTGGCGAAGATCCGACCGCTCTCTATCGGCCAGGCTACCCGCATATCTGGGGTATCGCCTGCGGATATTTCCATCCTGCTCGTTTATTTGGAGCATTATAACCGTGTAACGGCAATTAAGCAGTCTCAGAGCGACGAGGAATAATCGCAGTCGGCTTAGCTAGCGGCTGTACGGCACATAAATTGTGCACATATTGCTGTATAGGAGATTCAGATGATGGATGCCGTACAAGAACAGTTTGCGGGCTGGTTATCCGAGCACGGATGGTCAGTCTCGGACACACAGTGGGAACAGTTTGATATGTATCACCGCATTTTGGCGGATTGGAATGAACGAATGAACTTGACGGGCATTACGGAGCGGGCTCTTGTGTATGAGAAGCATTTCTATGATTGCTTGACGCTCGGCTTCCATGTTCCGATGGCCGACGTTCAGTCGATGGCCGATATCGGATCCGGCGCGGGATTTCCCGGGATTCCGTTAAAAATCATGTTTCCGCATATCCAGTTGACGATTGTGGATTCGCTTAATAAACGAGTCCAATTTTTAAACCATTTGTCGCAGGAACTAGGACTAATCGGCGTCACCTGCATTCACGGGCGGGCGGAAGAGGTGGCGCGCAAGCCAGAGCATCGCGATCGTTATGATTTGGCTACGGCGCGTGCGGTAGCAAGGTTGAATGTATTGAACGAGTTCTGCTTGCCTTTCGTCAGACCAGGCGGTACATTCGCTGCCATGAAGGGGACGAATCCACAGGAGGAATTGGTGGAAGCGAAGCGTAGTCTACAGGTGCTGCAGGCACAGTTCGTGTCTGATTGTGCATTGAAGCTGCCCATTGAGCAAGCGGAACGCCACATTGTAATCGTGAAGAAGACAGGGCCTACACCTAAGGCATACCCGCGGAAGCCCGGAACTCCGTTAAAGTCCCCGATAGTATAATTTTATAGTTTGAAATGGTAGAAGAGTCGAGCAATCGGCTCTTTTTTTATATATTTTTGTAGTATTTTCTAAAAAAAGTAACAAATTATTTAATTGTGCGTCAAAAGATTAAGTTACTATAAATGCGTGATCGGAAAAAATAGTGCTAAAAGTACGTTAGAACAACCTTTATAAACAGTACCAAACACATCTTAGAACAACTTAGAAAGAGGGAATCAAGTAATGTCCACATCATCTTGGCGGCATCGCATGATTGCAGTGACTTGTGCGTTCGCTATGGCCGCTTGCTTATTTGCGCCGTTCTTCCATGCGGGTACGGCTTCGGCTGCAGGAGGGTCTCAAGGAAAAATAGCGAAGGCGGAACAACCGGATAAGCAAGGAAATGGCTCCTCTCCAACGTCATCCAGCATCCCCTATACGGGAAAAGGGGTTAAGGTTGCGATCATTGATTCGGGAGCAGACGTCAATCATCCATTACTAAAAGATCGGATATCCGGCGCCTATGACTTTGTGGAAAATGATGCGAATCCGCAGGATGAGAAGGGCCACGGCACACATGTCGCCGGTATCGTAGCTCAACAAGCCTCTGGCGCTTCCTTGCTTGTGTATCGCGCTATCGGGTCCAAAATTCATGATAACACGACACCGGTCGTCGCTGCGTTGAAGCAAGCTGTGAAGGATGGAGCGAAAGTTATCAATTTGTCGATGCGTGCTGATATTAATGCTCCGGGCGAACCATTGTCTATCGCAATTGCCGATGCGGTCAAGCAGGGGATCGTCGTCGTGACATCTGCCGGCAATGACGGCACTGAATCATGGAACATTACGGCTCCTGGCGGAATGGACGAGATCATTACGGTAGGGGCGGCGACCTTGACACAAGAGATGCCGCTGCTGCAGCACGAGGATAGAATGGTGCGGCTTATTCCAGCCAAAGATGTGCGGGCATTCCCTAACAATGGTACGGTAGAACCGACCTTCCTGAACAAGGTTACGGCCGAGCAATTGGCGAAGCAGTCTCATAAAGGCAAATTGCTGGTCGTTAATGCGGGGGAGGAATGGCCGAGCGATTGGTATGAAGCTGCAGTCAAATCCGGGGCAAGCGGCCTGCTGCTGTACAAGGACGGGAAGCAAGAGTGGGAATTGGAACTTGGAATAACGGGCGGAGATGAATCCAAATCGATTCCAGCGGCCAGTCTTTCAGCGCAAGGCGTCGAACAATTGCGGACGTCTGGACAAGCGGATTGGAATTGGAAATCGGAGAAGCGAGCTCGCGTGTCCGATATGAGCTCCCGCGGTCCAGCTATCGGCACATGGCTTATGAAGCCGGATTTGGTTGCTCCGGGCATCGACATTCGCAGTTCCTTGCCGCTTGACTTGAAAGACGAAGGATACGGCAGGATGAGCGGAACAAGCATGGCTTCCCCTCAGGTGGCTGCGGCTGCAGCTATTCTAATTGAGGCGCATCCTGATTGGACGCCGGCCATGATTAAGTCGGCGCTCGTCGCGCATGCCGAATCATTAATAGACGTGAATGGAAATCCTTATCCACGGAGCGCCCAAGGGGCCGGGCTGCTGAACCTTGAGCAGGCTTTAAACACTGACGTATTCGTACAGCCGGCTGCGCTTTCCTTTGGCTTGATGACAGAAGCAGATCAAAATAAGACGTCACGCGAACAATCGTTCACGATTACGAACCGTTCCGAGGAGACGCAAACATACGAGATTAAAGCAGAACGAGAAAATATGACATCTGAGTTAAGCATGGAATTCCCGTCATCGGTTACGGCTCGTGCGGGAGAGACGGTATCAGTGCCCGTAAAATGGAATGTCGGTGGATTGCAAGAAAACGGATTGCTGACAGGACTTTTACTTCTTACGAGCGGAACGGGGCAGATTGAAATTCCGTTCCAATTGATCGCCGGCGCGAATGATTATCCGCTTGTGACGGGGCTGTTCGCTGATGGGCAATTGTTGACGCCAAACGGTGATTTTAGCAAAGCGATACAGTTTCATTATTACATTACCGTTCCTTCTGACAGAGTTGTCATGACGGCTGAACGGATTGACGACACGGAGAAGGCAAGAGGCAGACAATACATTATCAAGAATGAAAAGCAGCATGCTGCTGGTTTATTTGATATGTCTTGGGGCGGCATGGATGTTGTCGGCAACAAGGTACCTGACGGTTTATACAATATAAAGGTTAAATCTTTTGTAGAACAACGCCAAGGCATGGATGATGACCAAATCATTCTCATTGACCGTAAGGCTCCACAAGCCGTCGTCGATCAGAAAAAAGCAGCTAAGGGCGTGTTAAACGGCAAGCTTCAAGACTTGATGCTGGCGCTCGATTATGCTGCCCGCCCGATGCTTGGTGAAGCGGGATATGATGAGAGCAAGCCGCTCGTTACCGTGCAATGGAGCTTGTCTAACCAAGGCGAATGGAAGCCGGTGCATGTCAATGAAGAAAACAAGGCGTTTTATGTCTCCTTGGACAAGGCCGGTCTGAAAAAAGGCAAGCATACCGTGTGGCTGAGACTGGCAGATGCCGCCGGAAATACGCAAAATCAAGTCATAACCGTAATTATTAAGTAGTAAATTTGAATGTTAAATTATGGAGGTAGAGTGGCGAGCACTCTACCTTTTTACATAGAAGTTCATGTATCAATTTACATGTATTCATATGCACAAACAATGCATGAATAAATAAAGTTGGCAGTCCCGTCTCTTTTTGTCAGAAATATATGAAATAAACTCGCTATTTGTGATAGGATAGAGAAGCAAGCTTTTGATGATTTGGGGAAATGTTCCACGTGAAACATTATTTTTTTACTCATGTTCCCAAAAGGCAGGAAAAAGGCAGGAGCTTGGAGAATACATATATAGCGGAAAAGCATTCATTCTGTCGAAGAAAAGATTTGTAGATCTCATTGCAACTCTGATGCATTCACGACATCGTGAATGATAATGGGTGATTACGTCGTTGTTACATGACAGCATCTTTGTCCTGGTTTACTATAGGAAGCGCTTAGGAAAGAACCATTTCATGTCCCTAATTGCGCTTACGTATAGTGAAGGACTAACGCAATGAGAGTGGAGCAGAGCACTACCGCTTCTTCATGTGCCTGGCATTATTTTGAAGTTAGGTGGTATTATACGGAAATGAAAGAACAACTGTCTCGGTTATTCGGTTTTGCGGAGCGTCAATCGCTGGATGAGGTGAAACAACTTCCGGTGGACGAGATTGTCACCAGTCCTTATCAACCACGCACAATTTTTGATGATGATAAAATTGATGAATTATGTCAGACCATTAAAACACATGGTGTAATTCAACCCATCGTCGTCCGGCAGCGTAATGGGAAATTCGAAATTATCGCCGGTGAGCGTCGTTGGCGTGCTGTGAAAAAGTTAGGTTTGGATACAATTCCGGGTATCGTCCGAGAAATTAATGACTCCCAGGCGGCATCCATTGCCTTAATCGAGAATTTGCAGCGTGAAGGACTTACAGCAATAGAAGAAGCGATTGCGTATCAGAAATTAATTGATTTACATGAGTTAACGCAGGAGAGCTTGGCGCAGCGGTTGGGCAAAAGCCAATCCACCATCGCCAATAAGATTCGTCTCTTGCATTTGCCGGATGGAGTCAAACAAGCTTTAATGGGACGTAAAATTACGGAACGCCACGCAAGGGCGTTGCTTGGGCTTGATTCGGAAGAGATTCAATTGAAGCTTCTGGAAGAGATTATTGCAAAAGAACTGAATGTGAAGCAGACGGAAGCAAGGGTTGCTTTTTATAAAGAAGTCCATAAGTCCAAAAAATCAAAGCGGGTTTCCTTTACGAAGGATGTTCGTTTAGCGCTCAATACGATTCGTCAATCGATTGAGATGGTGTCAGGATCGGGGCTACAGATAAAGACAGATGAACATGATCATGAGGATCATTATGAGATTGTCATTAAAATACCAAAACGATAAACGATAACATACAACATAGGATCGTGTTCAAAAAGATCACTTTTCGGCACCGAGAAGCACAAGTTTTCGCAAGAAAACTAGATCGGAAGCAAAGCTCTTCAAGAGTGAATGCAAGATTCGATGTCGAATGACAACTTTGGAAGATCAAAAGTTTTTTTGAACAACCTCAACTAGATTCACCTGGTACACGTAGCGTTGATTTTCTTTAATAAGGTGTTGCTCGAGTAAGAACAAAGCCACGATTTGGTTGTCATGCGTAGTGCTAATTAAAGTGCGGCAGCAGGCAAGAGGGCCGCTCTTTTTCTGTTTTACGAAACAATATAGTAATGCAACTAGAATCGCGAAGAAACAACATTGAGGTGAAGAGGAATGGCTAAAGTCATTGCCATTACCAACCAGAAGGGCGGCGTCGGCAAAACAACGACGACGGTAAATTTGGGTGCAGGTTTGGCACTGTTGGGGAAGCGGGTATTACTTGTAGATATTGACCCGCAAGGGAATACGACCAGCGGGGTTGGTATCAACAAAGCAGATGTGGCGAATTGCATCTATGACGTCATTATTAACGATGTGCATCCGAAAGATGCAACCATTCCGACTATGGTGGAAGGTCTGCATATTATTCCAGCAACGATCCAATTGGCTGGTGCAGAGATCGAGTTAGTGCCGACGATTTCTCGTGAAGTTCGTCTTAAGAAATCATTGCAGCTCGTCGCTCATCTTTATGATTACATTTTGATAGATTGTCCACCTTCATTAGGAATTTTAACGATTAACTCGTTGACGGCTTCACACTCGGTCATTATTCCGATTCAATGTGAATATTACGCATTGGAGGGTTTAAGCCAATTGTTGAATACCGTGCGCTTGGTACAGAAACATTTGAACACCTCATTGCAAATTGAAGGTGTACTGTTGACTATGCTCGATGCCCGTACGAATCTAGGAATTCAAGTCATTGAAGAAGTGAAAAAATACTTCCAGCAAAAAGTGTATCAGACGATCATTCCACGAAACATTCGTTTAAGCGAAGCACCGTCGCATGGTCAATCCATAATGACCTATGACCCTAAATCTAAAGGGGCGGAAGTATATTTGGAACTTGCGAAGGAAGTGATTTCGTATGAGTAAGCGCTTAGGACGTGGATTGGACGCACTTATTCCGTCGCTGTCCGTGAACGATGATGATAAGGTGGTCGAAGTATCACTGCAGCAACTGCGTCCCAATCCTTATCAACCGCGAAAAAATTTCGATGAGCAATCGATCCAAGAGTTGGCCGAGTCGATAAAGCAGCATGGTGTCATTCAGCCAATCATTGTACGCAGTGTATTAAAAGGATATGAAATCATTGCAGGTGAGCGTCGTTTCCGGGCTTCTCAACTGCTAGGACAAGCAACGATTCCAGCAGTCGTTCGTAATTTCTCGGATCAGCAAGTGATGGAGATTGCCCTGATCGAGAACTTGCAACGTGAAAACTTGAATGCAATTGAACTTGCGCTTGCGTATCAAGCATTGATGGACCAATTTGCATTAACACAAGAAGAGTTGTCTGTAAAAGTAGGGAAGTCGCGCTCTCATATTGCCAATTTCCTGCGCCTGCTACAGCTTCCAGAAGAAGTAAAGGAATATGTTTCACGTGGAACACTATCGATGGGACATGCCCGCGCTATCGTTGGAGTGAAGGATCCAGTGAAGGTAAAGCAATTGGCTAAGTCCGCCATAAGCCAAGAGTGGAGTGTGCGACAGCTGGAAGAAGCGATTCAGCAGCTTCACAAAAAGGGAAAAACGGCTGATAAGGCGAAAACAGCGCGTAAGGATCCATACTTGGATGAGTTAGAAGAAAACTTAAGAGAACGATTTCGCACAACCGTTAAAATAAAGCAAAACAAAGATAAAGGAAAAATTGAAATTGCTTATTTTAGCAAACAAGATTTAGAACGTTTATTAGAGATGCTGCAGACGTTATCTTCCAACTAAAAGGTGAGAGTTCAAAAAGCCTCTGGGGCCTTTTTGAACAACCTCTAAAAAGAATAAAAAATGATTGAAAATACACTAGTATTGTTAGTTGTCATCCGATGCAGGAAGGATTAAACTAGGAATGCTAGTTTTTTTTGTGTAACAGCTAAAAGGTTACAAAATTGTACTATATACACGTAACCATTTGCGATAAAGTTATAGATATTAAAATGCATCTGTAAGCTAGAAATGAGAGTTCAAAAAGGACCCTTTTCAGCACCGAGAAGGTTGCAAGAACTTGAAGCGTATGCTTCCGAAGCGAGTTTTGCTCCGCAAAACTTGTAGGGGGGAGCGTAGTGTAGGCAAGACTACATGAACACCTTAACTGTTTTCAAAGGAAACATACTGCGGAAGCATAAGATCTTCGAGAGTGAATGCAAGATTCGATGCCGAATCACATCTTGGGATGCTTCGTGATCAAAAGGGAACTTTTTGAACAACCTCTAGAAGGAGGAATTCATATGCCGCATTCCCCTATAATTTATTTCGATCATGCGGCAACTTCATGGCCTAAACCCCAAGCCGTTGCGGAAGCGGTGCAAGCCTCCATGCTAGAAGAAGGAGCAAATCCGGGGCGCGGTGGACATGTAATGGCTAATCGCGCAGGCAAACGTCTGCTGCGGGCAAGAATGGCGCTGGCAGAGCTGTTCCATGTATCTAATCCCATCGATATTGCCTTCACGTACAATACGACGATGGCACTCAATATGGCGATACATGGCTACGTTCGGTCAGGGGATCATGTTGTGGCAACAGCGGTTGAACACAACTCGGTCAGAAGGCCTCTCGAAGTGTTGAGGCGAAAGCACGGGGTTCAGGTTACTTATGTGGATACAGATACACAGGGGAATTTACATGTAAAGCAATTGGAACAGGCGATGACTGCCCGCACGAGGCTAGTCATCTGCAACCATAGCTCAAACCTGTTTGGGTCCATCATTCCTGTAGAAGAAATTTCCGTTATTTGCCACCGTCATGGGGCGAAATTGTTGGTCGATGCGGCGCAATCTGCTGGACTGCTGCCGATCCAGGTGGAACAAATGGGAATAGATATGCTGGCGTTCCCAGGACATAAGGGGCTGCTCGGCCCTCAGGGGACCGGTGGCTTGTATCTTCATCCAGATATAGATATTGAGCCCTTGATTCAAGGGGGAACGGGAAGTCACTCGGAAGAGGTGACTCAGCCATTAACCCGGCCTGATCGATATGAAGCAGGAACACCGAACACGGCGGGAATTGCTGGATTGGAAGCTGGAGTAAAGTATGTTCTGAATGAGTCCGTTGAAAAAATTTATACTAAGGAATGGAACTTATCACAGCGTATTATGGAAACGCTGCTGTCCTTGGATGGAATACGAGTGTTGGGACCGGAACTGGGGCGCCCGCGTACCGGAATTGTGTCCTTTGTGTCAGAACAGGCAGATAGTGCTGCGATCGCCCATCGTCTAGATCGAGAATTCGGGATTGCCGTAAGAGCGGGTTATCACTGTACACCGTTGGCGCATGGGATAGCCGGCACGCTCGGGCAAGGAGCGGTTCGCATTAGTGCAGGTTGGAATACGTCTGAGGATGATGTGGATCGTTTGTTGGAAGCCGTACAGTGGATTTTGTAAGGGATAAGTTAGAGGCAGGAGAGAACTGAGACCTATGATGAATGAAGTCAACGAGTGGTTGCCGTGGATCGTTTTATGTACAGCAGGTTTGTCATTGATGCTTGTTATTATTGTTCTTGTCCAAGGGGCGAAGCTGCGCAAGCTTCGTCGTCAATACTCAGCTATTATGGGCGATAGTGGGGTTGAACATTTGGACATGGTCTTGTCCAGCATGCATGAGGATGTTGCTAAGCTTCAGCATGCCAACGAATTGCACGATATGGACTTGAAGCAAGTTCGCAAGTCATTGAAAAAGATGAAATCCCATGTTGGCATTCAGCGTTATAACGCCTTTGCGGAGCATGGGAGCGATTTGAGCTTCTCGATTGCATGGATTGACGATGAGCAGGATGGCATCGTAATAACAGGGATACATGGACGCGAACACTCCTATGTATATGCGAAGCCGCTTGAGAAGGGGCATTCCCGATATTCTTTATCTCCGGAGGAAAAGCAAGCGATTGAAGTAGCTGAAGCCCAGCGACGTGCAGTCGCCAACTAGCTTGGACAAGGATGAGGCGACAGTATTTCAATTTATTCTACCCGTACTTGTAACGGATTGATGAACGGTCTCTGCAATTATTTCTGCCATGCTCATCACAAGGTGGAGCCGTGTGTTTTGCAATACAAAATATTCCATAAAGCCTCCGACGTTGACGATTCCAGTAATATGCATATCGCCGACCGGGGGCAATTGTTTGTTTACCCCTGCACCAGGGCGCACTGGACCTTGTTGAATCTGGACGGCCCCGACGCTGCTGCTCTGGCCAAGACAGGCATCTACGGCAACGATAAACGAATGGGGGTCTGCCGCTTGCAATGATTCTATCGTTTCCTGCAAATTCATAGCATGAACCGGTTGATTAAGCGTGCCGAGCACCTGATAATAGGGAGAAGACTGCTTAACAAGGTGCGTGCCTACTAACGGACCTAAGCAGTCTCCGGTGGAGCGGTCCGTTCCGATACATACGACGGTTACCGAGCGATATGGGGCCCGTAATGTCAAATGCTCCTGACAGGAACGAATCAATAAAGGCAGAGCATCAGGTGAATCATGAGCGACTTTGCAAGGATGACATTCGATAGGAGCTGGGTCGTTGAATAAGGGATAAGACATCGTGCAGCCTCCGTTTCTACTAATGGTAGTAACTAGTATATGGATGAAAGAGGACTTTTATACTTCTGTGCTAGGAAAATGTATCCTCGATGGAAGAAGGGGAAGATATGGAAAGCGGTCATGCGAATGAAGAATTAGTAATGGCATTTGATTCCACGCAGCAAGCATTGCGGGCCGAAATGCTGATGGAATATGTCGGCTTGGACATTGATACCTGTCCGACACCGAAAGAAATTACGGCTGGCTGTGCACTATCGATCCAATTTCATTCCGATAATCTGGAACAGGTGAAGTCGTTAGTTGTAACAGAGCATATTGAAATAAAAGGAATCTTTTGTAAGCAAGGAGCGGAATATATAATCATAAGCATTACGTAGTTATTAGGGAGTGAAGTCAATGTTATGGGCAGAACCGGCTACCCCACCAACAGTGGAAGATAATATCGAAAATACGTTATCCTTGTTCGAAAAATGGCAGCATGGGATTATTGATTGGCTGACCGATAGCGGAACTTGGGAAATGATTTTGGTCAAAGCGATCAAAATCGCACTTATTGTGCTCATTACGCGCATCGTAATTCGAGTGGTGTACCGGATGATTAACCATACGGTAATCAAGCGTGAGAAGAATAGAATGGGAATGAACCCGAGGCGTCTCCTTACGGTAGGGAAGTTATTGAAGAATGTAACTTCGTTAGTTATGAATTTCATTATGATCTTATTGATTCTATCCGAATTCAATGTGAACTTAGCACCGCTGCTGGCTGGGGCGGGGGTCGTCGGCCTTGCCGTCGGTTTCGGGGCACAGAGTCTGGTGAAGGATGTGATGACTGGTTTCTTCATTATTTTTGAGGACCAGTTTGCGGTAGGGGATGTAATCAAAGTAGGCCAGTTCCAAGGAACGGTCGAGATGATTGGATTGCGCTCCACTCGCATTCATAGCTGGACGGGAGAGGTTCATATTATTCCGAATGGAATCATTACAGAAGTAACGAATTTTTCGCTTAATAATTCCATTGCTGTTGTCGATATTTCCATTGCTTATGAGGAGAATGTGGAAGAAGCGATTGATGTCATGTCGAAGGCATTAGAAACGCTGCCAGATCGCAATGAGAATGTCGTCACCGTACCGCAAGTATTAGGGGTGCAAATGTTAGCGGCATCTGAAGTGACGATTCGTGTTATCGCAGAATGCAGACCGTACACGCAGGCGGGCGTATCCCGGCAAATGAATGCAGAAATGAAGAAGGCGCTTGAAGATCATGGTATTGAAATACCGTATCCGCGCCTCGTAACGTATCAGCGAGTGGAACAGGGGGGAGTCGACCATGGAGCGTAAAACCTTTGCCTTGGGTGACATTGTGCAGATGAAAAAGCCTCATCCGTGCGGCACAAATGAGATGGAAATTATCCGCATGGGGATGGACATTCGGATTAAGTGCGTCGGCTGCAAGCACAGTGTGCTCGTTCCGCGTGCCAAGTTCGAAAAAAACATGAAAAAAGTGCTGAAATCGGCCCAAGCGGAAGAGTAAGGGAAAAACAGAAAGGGATATTGCAATTCAGTGGAGCCTATGGTAAAATAATTTTGCTATGGAAAGGTACCCAAGAGGCCCAAGGGGGCTGACTCGAAATCAGCTAGGCGTCGCAAGGCGTGCGTGGGTTCGAATCCCACCCTTTCCGCCATTTTATTGCAAATGAGTCTCCGGAGCGATATGCTTCGGAGTTTTTTGTATATACCGGTACATAAAGAATGAAGGGACTTTGCGTACGCAAAGTCCCTTCCTCGTTGACGGTGCTTTATTTGACTTCTACACTTCACTTCTTCAGATGGCTTAGGCTATCGCATATGGTTTACGCCATACAGGAAACTCGTGTGTCAGACAAAATAGTCTTTAGCACAACCCCTCGCTTCTCTTGTGTCGTAAAGAGTTGATGTCTCCACTTGGTTTCTTCGCTCCATCATTCAACGGAACCCACCTCGCTTCGCACCGTCAGTTGTTATTATGGCCGAACTCATCTTTTATATACATCGTTTTGCACAAAAATTAATGTAAAAATGGAAATGTACAATCAGTGCGTCAGCGCATGCGATTTTTTCTTCCATTTTCGGTCTTTGTTTGTGGTTTCAGGAAATCGCTCGCCTTTTTTGAGTCTGATCTGCTTTGGATCTTGAATTTCCGTATGGAAGCTCACTTCACCCACTTCCATATAGACAGCATCGTTCGGTGCTTTATCGCCTGGCTCGAATTCGGTTTTTTCGCCCATATTGAAGACCTCCTGTACATTAATGATATGTGGATCGATATCGTCTTTAGTGTACTCGGGTGGATTGAGCTTCATGAGTGGAGAAATGTACAAATAAATCAAACTTTTTTTGTATGATGAACTTGGGTTTCCCATGGAGAACGTTATGTGGACTGTAATTTGTCTAATGGATGAGACAAGGGGGATGACTAAATCTGATTTAGACTTGCGTCATGCGGTTCATTTTGGTATATTATTTTAGTGCGAGTTTTCTCGCTCCTTGCTCCTGACTTGATCAGGGGCCTGAAGTCCAAGAGGAGGTGAACGTGAAATGCGCAAATACGAATTGATGTACATCATTCGTCCGGACATCGAGCAAGAAGCTGTTCAAGCTATAGTCGATAAATTCCAGGGCGTCATCTCTAACGGCGGTGAAATTACGAAACACGACGTGATGGGTAAACGCCGTCTTGCGTATGAGATTAAGAAGTTCCGTGACGGTATCTATGTTCTCGTGAACTTTACTGCAGAACCTGCAGTAGTAGCGGAGTTGGAGCGTCAATTGAAGATCTCTGACGAAGTTATCCGCCATCTCGTAGTAAGCGACGTGGCTTAATTGCCAACCATCGTGAGTTCGTAAGGAAACGTCGAAGGAGGGGATATCATGTTGAATCGCGTGATTTTGATTGGTCGTCTGACGCGTGACCCTGAATTGCGCTACACACCATCTGGAGTTGCGGTAACGCAATTTACGTTGGCGGTCGATCGGCCGTTCTCGAGTCAGAGTGGTGAACGTGAAGCGGATTTCATTCCAGTCGTCACTTGGCGGCAGTTGGCAGAGACATGTGCAAACTACTTGCGTAAAGGTCGGCTGACAGCAGTAGAAGGACGCATCCAGGTACGTAACTATGACAACAATGAAGGTAAACGTGTATACGTGACGGAAATTGTTGCAGATAATGTGCGTTTCTTGGAATCCAACCGCGACAGCGGTGGAACGCGCGACGATATGGGTGGGGGTTATGGTGGCGGTGCACCTGCGCCGAACAACAACTCGCAGCCGCGCGGTGGCGGTTCGAACTATTCTCGCGGGCAAGCAGCGGATCCTTTCTCTGACGACGGCAAACCGATCGATATTTCAGATGACGATTTGCCATTCTAAGGGACCGATTACGAATTGATTCGTAAAGTTGCCTGGAACGGAATTTTAACGACAAGGAGTTGAATAGAATGAGCTTCAGAAGCGAAGGCGGCGAACGTCCAGAACGTAAGTTTGGCGGTCGTAAAGGCCGTAACAAGCGCCGTAAAGTGTGCTACTTCACAGTGAATAAAATCACTCACATTGACTATAAAGACATTGAGTTGTTGAAGAAATTCGTTAGCGAGCGCGGCAAAATTTTGCCACGTCGTGTAACTGGCACAAGCGCGAAGTATCAACGTGCATTGACAATAGCGATCAAACGCTCTCGTCAAGTAGCATTGCTGCCATACACAACGGAATAATAGGACAAGCCGGGATAACCGGGTTGCCTTTATTACAGAAACCCTACATTCAGTTGTAGGGTTTTTCGTTTTTCACATTTTATTTTTTTCAGGTCAGTCCAGAGACCGAGGCCACGATTCCGTTCAGGGACCGATTTCACAGTGAAGAGATGGTGCTACAATGAGAAGCAGTAACTCATGATGAAGGGGGATGCTTCATGTGGTGGAATAACCGATTGTTTACAACGTTGCGGGGCGGGCGGGGAATTGATTATCAATGGCCTTCTCCGAGCCTGCCTATTGTCAGCATACGAACTAATGGGGGCAGACCCGGGGAAAAATTGAAGATGGCCGTCGGCCTGATTGCGTTTGGTGATATTGCGATCGGACTAGTTGCGGGGGGCATTTTTAGCATCGGTCTGCTATCGCTCGGAGTGTTTACGGTTGGCTGGTTGATGGCGCTCGGTGCCGTCGCATTAAGTGGAGTTATGTCTGTAGGAGCAGTATCGATTGGAAGTGCCTTCGCGTTAGGGGCGGTAGCGATATCTGCGGAAGTGGCTGTGGGAGCCATTGGCATCGGAACATGGGGGATAGGGGCCATCGGTATTGGCCAATACGCTTACGGGGTCATTGCGATTGGCAATCATGGCTTTGGTATTATTCCATTAACGCTGGATGCGGCACGTTGGTTCAGAAGTTGGTTTGACTAGCTTTCCGTACTTGTGATGGGGTAATCGTGAGGGTCATTCATCTATATATAGTATCAATCAGAAAATGACTTAAGGGTCAGTCATTTTTATTTTTACCTCATTGAGGTTTCTCTTTCAAATAAAGACGTGAATTAAGTGTTAAATAATAGGATATATTCTCGGTCATACTGTTCGGATTGTGCGCAAGGAATCATAATCCACCTTAAACGATAGGGATACTATGACCAACACAGCGACATAAGTCAATTAATGATGTAACGCAGCATAAAAAGTCATTATTGAATCCGTATTTATTACGTATCTATACAGTTTTTATCGCCTATCTATTCGTTACGAAAGCCGCCTTCATAGGCGGCTTCTTCCTTTCCTGCTGCTTTATTTCCATAAATGTGACGAATCTTTATTTTATTTTTCGATCGATTGCATGTAAAATAAAAATATTGTTTCTTGCATAAACATCACAACAACATCGAACTCACAGAAAAGGGCTTAATTTCAAGGACCGAAAAAGACAGATAAAATCGGTCACGCATGCTCATCCTAATTCCGATCCGTTTTCCCGCCATACGAGATAAAGCGCAAGCAAGCGGGATGATTGCTGAAGGAGGACAGGAGCACGTCTGTTGGATCATGGAACATGTGCCAGACTTGGAAGGTCAAAGGTTTCTAGGGGAGTATTATAGTCCGTGTGAGTGCTTACTTCTTTTTGTATGTTGGCAGCTCTAAGAACAACGATTCTGAGGTGCTGCATACCCAAAGTCCGCCTGTTATTCATTATGTTCAAATATGGGAACAAAATATGCATAAACAACGATTATGGTTTGATGGGAACCGTATAACACATCATTAGGAAGAAGTGGTTTTGAATGAAAAAATATAAAAAATGGGGAATAGCGTTTGCAGTCATAGCCATTATAGGTTTTAGCGGATTTTTCTTCCGTAAGCAAATCGCTGTCTTGGCCTTTGATATGTTCTTGTCGGGCCATGTGGAGGAAACGTTAGATAAGTCTTATAAGCCGATTGAGGGAAAAGAAGAAGTTGTCCGCAAAGTAACGGAACCGTTCTCGGTGCTGCTGCTCGGGGTGGACCAGCGGGATAAGGAGATAGGCCGCTCCGATACGATCATTTATTCTGTCGTCCGGCCGCAAGATAATAAGGTGCTGCTGCTCTCGATTCCGCGGGATGCGTACACGGAAATTATCGGAAAAGGGTTTAAAACGAAATTAAATCACGCATACGCCTATGGCGGTGCCAAAATGAGTATGGAGTCTGTAGATAATCTGCTTAATCACAAAGTGGACCATTACGCGACAATTAATTTTAACGGGCTAAAGGACGTCGTTGATGCGTTGGACGGCGTGAAGCTGCCGATAACGAAGGATATCGTCAACAAGGACCCGAATCACGAGAAGTTCAGAATTGAAGCCAACAAGCCGATTTATAATGGGCAAGAAGCGTTGTACTTCGTTCGTTACCGTGAGGATTCTGATATGAATCGGACTATGCGTCACCGCATCTTTTTGAATTCGGTTATGGAACGGGCTATCGAAATGGATAAAATCGCACGCATTCCGGAGCTTATTGAAATTATGGGTGATAATTTTACAACGGATATGCGTCCAAAATATATGATTGATTTGGCCAAGACGATGTTCACGCAAGATGATCCACCGCAAATTAGCAGTTACATGCTGCACGGCGATGGTAAAATGATGGATAACGTCTGGTACTACATGGTGGATGACGAAGATTTGGAATATGTGCAGAAGCTGCTTAACAATTGGTTGGATGCAAGTACGCCAAAAGCAGAGTTAATGGCGCCGCGTCCTATGCGTGAAGATTGATGAATAGCAAGTCAGCCGTATTTACGGCTGACTTTTTGTTTTTGATCCGGGAAATGTGTTAATTTAGTCTTAGGGAGTTATGGATAAATACGGCCCCTGCTTGATTGAGGAGGAGACCACACGGATGAATATCGCTTTTTTCTTAACACCGAAACATGAAGTCGTCTGCTTAACCTTGAACGCAACGCTGCGCCAGACGCTTGAACGGATGGAGTATCATCGTTATACCGCGGTGCCCATTTTGAACGAAGGCGGGGAATATGTCGGCACCGTGACTGAAGGAGATTTACTATGGCATATGAAAAATTCAAATGGCGAAGTCACATTTGAGAACGCTTCAAAGTTTATGCTTAAGGAAGTCTCGCTCAATATGCGCAATAAAAGTGTTCGCATTGATTCAAATATGGAGGATTTAATCAATCTCGCCAAGATGCAGAACTTCGTTCCGGTCGTAGACGATATGAACCGATTCATCGGTATTGTGCGCCGGAGTCAGATCATCGAATACTGTGAGCAGTTCGTTACCAAAGCTATGGACGTGAAATAATTATGGTATAATGAAAGATGACGGTTTTTTAGAGGTTAAGGTAAAAAATAGAAAAACCAAACTGCTGATCCGCCCTAAACCGCCACGGGTTTTATAAGCATCGAATGGAATAAGGAAACAATTTTTGCGCAAGAGGTGAACATTTTTGAAAAACCGCTGGTCATCGATTACATGGGCGATTGTCGCGCTCGTGTTGCTACTATCTATCTTTCAGCCGATACAGGTGTTGACGATGAGCTTTATGGCGGTTCCGTTTGTAATGCTCTACGCGACGCAATCGACGCGCAGGTTCGCATTATTTGTGGTGCCGGTGCTGGTCATCATATTTTTCTTGTTGGGCAACTTAGGGTCAATTGCCGTGCTTACGGCGCTCTATTTCATGATTCCGGGTATTGTATTCGGGCATATGTTTAAAAAGAAGAAGCCTGCACTGACCGTTTATTTTGCAGGAACGGTCACGTTTCTCATTCAGTCCTTGGTTGTGCTGGCTTTAGCCAAATGGGCGCTTAATTTCAACTTTTACGATTATATTATGACGATCATGAACGAGTCCCTGTTGGGACTTGAACAGACTGCACTGTTCCCTACGGGGATGACGTCCGATATGAAAGAGCAGTTCGTTCTGCTGATCAGTCAAATGATTCCGTTCATGCTTATCATCAGCGCGCTTTATATGGGTACGATTACGTATGCGATCAGCAGACCGCTGTTAACGGCCCAAGGCGCCGGTGTGCAGAAGATGAAGCCGCTTCATCAATGGATGCTGCCGAGAGCGCTGCTCTGGTATTACTTGATTACGATTATTTTGGATTTGGTTGTGACGAAATCGTCGGACAGCTTCTTAACGCTCATTTTATTGAATTTGGCGCCTCTGCTTCAGATGGCGTTTATGCTTCAAGGGATTTCTTTTCTCTTCTTCTTGGCGAATGCAAGGCGGTGGAATAAGGGAATACCTATCGTTATGACAATAGCGGTCATATTCCTGCCAGTGCTTCATGCGATATTACGTATTATTGGAATTGTGGATTTGGCGTTTCCTATACGGCAATCCATTTCCAAACCAAGAGTATAGGGTGAGAAGGTATGCCTAAACTATTGTTCCATCGCTGGTATACGAAGTATACGAGCTGGACGTTTGTCTTGCTGTCAGCCTTAACCATCGTCGTGACTTTCTACAATTGGATTGTTGGCATACTGGCGTTTGTCGCCATTGTTGTGCTTGCGATTGCGTCACTTGCGGCGGAGCGCAAATTCCGTCATGAGATGGAGTCATATTTGACAACGCTAGGGTTAAGGGTGAAACGAGCAGGAGAAGAAGCAGTTGTTGATTTGCCTTACGGCATTTTGTTATATAGTGATGAACGGGTTATTGAGTGGCATAATCCTTATTTGGCGCAGCTAGCTGCTCTACCCTCCCTAGTGGGGGAAGATCTGTCCGAAGCCTTTCCTCAGCTTCATATCGGGAAGGAGAAGGAACGATCGGTAGAGCTGTTTATCGGCGGACGCATCCTGCATGCGGACATCGTGCCGGAGGAGCGGGTCGTCTATTTCACGGATATTACGGATATATGGACTTTGCGCAAGCGATACGAAGAGGAACGGATCGCGGTTGGCATCGTCATTATGGACAATTTGGAAGAATCGACTCAAGGTCTGGATGATCAACAACGTGCCGCCCTATTGGCGCGTGTTACTGGACAGATTACGGCATGGGCAAGCGAACATGGCATTCTGATCAAGCGACTATCCTCGGAACGTCACTTTATGGTAATGGACGTGCAGACGTTGAAGGCGCTGGAACAGACGCGCTTCGTCATCCTCGATGAAGTAAGAGAGACGACGCTGGATAACAAGCTGCCTGTAACGCTTAGCATGGGGATTGCGGCCGGTGCAGACAAGATGACGGAGCTTGGCCAGCTTGCGCAATCGAGCCTCGACATCGCGCTCGGCCGTGGCGGGGATCAGGTAGCCGTCCGTCTAGGGCAGCGTCTGTCCTTCTATGGCGGTAAGTCGAACGCTGTGGAGAAGCGCACGCGGGTGCGTGCCCGCGTCATTGCCCACGCGCTGCGTGATTTCATTCAACAAAGCGATGCCGTATTCATTATGGGGCATAAGAACCCGGACACGGATTCCATCGGGTCGGCGATCGGCGTGCTTAATGCTTGCCGATCGCTGAATGTGGAGGCTTATATCGTACTGGAAGAGAGTAATCCGTCGATCGACAGAATGGTCGCATACTTGGAGAAGGATGAAATCTTATGGTCCCGCTTCATTTCACGAAGCGAGGCGATAGAGATGATTACTGAGGATAGCTTGGTCGTCGTTGTCGATACGCACAAGGCGTCGATGGTGGAAGAACCGCGGCTCCTGCAATCGGAGCGCATCGTCATAATCGATCACCATCGCCGCGGCGAGGAGTTCATCAATGATGCGGTGCTCGTCTATTTGGAGCCCTATGCGTCATCTACAGCCGAGCTCGTCACCGAGCTGCTGCAGTACATTAATAACCGCCTAAGCTTGAGCACGTTGGAAGCGACGTCCTTATTGGCGGGCATTACGGTGGATACGAAGCACTTTACGTTGCGGACCGGGTCACGGACGTTCGATGCGGCAAGCTTCCTGCGTCGGCAAGGAGCTGATCCGCTGCTAATTCAGAAGATATTGAAAGAAGATTTAGAAGAGTTCATTCAGAAGGCGGAAATAATTCGCCATGCGGAAATGCTATACGGCAATATCGCTATCGCGGTGACGGAACCGGGACGCAAATTTTCACAGTTGCTCATTGCGCAGGTAGCTGATACGCTGTTAAATATGACCGATGTGTTGGCCTCGTTCGTCATTAGCGAACGTCCGGACGGCATTATCGGAATCAGCGCGCGCTCTCTAGGTCAGATGAACGTGCAAGTCGTTATGGAACGGCTGGGCGGCGGGGGACATCTGACGAATGCTGCCGTGCAAATGCAAGGCACACTCGAAGAGGCGCAGGATAAGCTCAAGCGCGTGCTGGAAGAAATCGACGCGGAAGAGGGGTTGTTCGAATGAAAGTCATTTTGTTGCAGGATGTAAAAGGACAAGGCAAAAAAGGACAAGTCAAAGAGGTCTCCGAAGGATACGCACAGAACTTTCTTATCAAGCAAGGGCTGGCGCGTCCGGCGACGGAGGGCAACCTGAAGACGCTGGAGCAGCAGCATAAATCGGAATTGAAACGCAAAGAAGAGGAAAAGGAAGACGCCGAAAAGCTTGCAGCGACATTAAATGAAACGACGATTGAGCTGAAGGCAAAGGCAGGAGACGGCGGACGTTTGTTCGGTGCCATCACTTCCAAGCAAATCGCGGAAGCGTTGAGCAAGTTGAAGATTAAAGTGGATAAGCGCAAAATCGAACTTCCTGATCCGATTCGTGCGTTAGGATATACAAACGTGACGGTGAAACTGCATCCGGATGTCAAAGCAACGATGAAGGTACACGTAACGGAGGAGTAAAATGAACGAGATGTTTGTCGATCGTGTTCCGCCGCAAAATGTGGAGGCCGAGCAAGCGGTAATCGGCGCCATTTTGCTGCAGTCGGAGGCGTTGATTACATCGATGGAGCGGGTGCAATCCGAGGATTTCTACAACCCGTCCCATCAGATGATCTACGAGGCAATGATCGAGCTTGGGGAAGATAATCAGCCGATCGATCTCGTCACGCTGACGGCAAAGCTGCAAGGTAAGCAGCAGTTGGAAGACATCGGCGGCGTGTCCTATTTGACGAAGCTGGCCAATGCGGTGCCTACCGCGGCCAACGTTGATTATTACGCGCAAATTATTGAAGAAAAATCGATGATGCGCCGTCTCATTCGCACCGCCACGCAGATTGTAAGCGAGGGGTATACGGGCGGTGACGATGTCTCCGGACTGTTAAGCGATGCGGAACGTCGTATCTTAGAAATATCGAACCGCCGCTCATCGAGCGGATTTATCGCCATTAAAGACGTCCTGATGGACGTATACGAACGAGTGGAACAACTGAATTTGCAGCAGGGCATCACGACCGGCATTCCATCGGGATTTCCGGATCTAGACAAGATGACATCGGGATTTCAGCGCAACGATTTGATTATCGTCGCGGCCCGTCCTTCTGTAGGGAAGACAGCCTTTGCGCTCAACATTGCCCAGAACGTCGGTGTTCGGGCAAAAGAGACAGTAGCTATCTTCAGTCTCGAGATGTCGGCGGCCCAGCTCGTACAGCGGATGGTATGCGCCGAATCGAACGTCGATGCCGGGCGGCTCCGCACGGGTCAGCTGGAAGATGATGATTGGGAGAAGCTGACGATGTCCATTGGCGCATTGTCAGAAGCCGAGATCTATATCGACGATACGCCGGGCATCACCGTCGCGGACATCCGTGCCAAGTGCCGGCGCTTAAAGAAAGAGCGCGGCCTCGGCATGATTCTAATCGACTACTTGCAGCTTATCCACGGACGCGGCAAAGCGGGGGATAACCGTCAACAGGAAGTGTCCGAAATATCGCGGACGCTCAAGATGATTGCAAGGGAGCTTGAAGTTCCTGTCATCGCACTCTCCCAGCTTAGTCGAGGAGTCGAGCAACGGCAGGATAAGCGTCCGATGATGTCTGACTTGCGGGAATCGGGCTCGATCGAGCAGGATGCCGATATCGTTGCGTTCTTGTATCGGGATGATTATTATAACCAGGATACGGAAAAGAAAAATATAATTGAAATCATTATAGCCAAGCAGCGGAATGGTCCGGTCGGCACCGTAGAGCTCGTATTTCTGAAAAATTTCAATAAATTCGTTAGCTACGAGAGGAATCATCAGGACTTATCTGCGGGATAATACAATATAATTTATAGGAGCGAGCGTCAGTTTCCGAACATTAGTCTAAATCCGGAAATTAACGTTCGCTTTTCATTGACTTTGTGCCATATCGCTGATAAACTAGAAATGCTGCTTTTCGGTGAAGCAGCGAATAACCGGTGTGTGAACACCCGACGGGGGTATGAATATGTCTACAGTAGTCGTCGTAGGAACCCAATGGGGTGACGAGGGAAAAGGGAAAATTACCGACTTCCTCGCCGAAAGCGCCGACGTGGTCGCGCGTTATCAAGGTGGTAACAATGCGGGGCACACGATCCTAATTGATAATAAAAAGTATAAGCTGAGTCTGATTCCGTCCGGTATTTTTTATACGAACAAAATCTGTGTCATCGGCAACGGAATGGTCATCAATCCTAAGGCATTAATCGAAGAAATTGGATATATTCACGATAATGGCTTCTCGACCGACAATCTCCGCATCAGCGATCGCGCGCATGTCATTATGCCGTATCATATGGTGCTGGATGGGTTGGAAGAAGAACGCAAAGGCCCGAACAAAATCGGCACGACCCGCAAAGGGATCGGCCCTTGCTATATGGACAAAGCGGCCCGTAACGGCATTCGTATTGTCGACTTGCTCGATAAGGACGTGTTCGAAGAGAAGTTCCGCCATCTGGCGAACGAGAAGAACGAACTCATCAGCATGTACGGCGGCGAACCGCTTGATATTGAAGCAACACTGCAAGAATACTTAGGATATGCCGAGTTTATTCGCAAGTATGTCCTCGATACTTCCGTTGTATTGAATGATGCGATTGATGCTGGCAAGAAGGTGCTGTTCGAGGGCGCGCAAGGCGTTATGCTCGACATTGACCAAGGTACCTATCCGTTCGTTACATCATCGAATCCGACGGCAGGCGGCGTCTGCATCGGCTCTGGTGTAGGACCTTCCAAAATCGAAGAGGTTATCGGCGTAGCGAAAGCTTATACGACTCGTGTAGGTGACGGACCGTTCCCTACAGAGCTTAACAACGAAACCGGTGATTTCATCCGTGAAGCAGGTCATGAATACGGCACCGTAACGGGCCGCGCCCGCCGCGTTGGCTGGTTCGACAGCGTCGTTGTCCGTCATGCCCGCCGCGTAAGCGGAATTACAGGCTTGTCGCTGAACTCGCTTGACGTGTTGACTGGCTTGAAGACCGTCAAGATCTGCACCGCTTATAAATACGGCGACGAAATTATCGAGCACTATCCGGCGAACTTGAATATGCTGGCCAAGTGCGAAGCGATTTATGAGGAAATGCCAGGCTGGTCCGAAGATATTACACAATGCAAAACATTGGGAGACTTGCCGGAATCGACGCGCAACTACGTACAACGCGTATCGGAGTTGACTGGTATTCCAATCTCTATTTTCTCCGTCGGCCGCAACCGCGAGCAGACGAACCAAGTTCAACCAATCTACCGTTAATATGGAATCCGGCTTCTTCCTTAGGAAGGGGCCGGATTTTTTTGATGAATTACGGGCATACTAAGCAGTAAATGATTTTGCGCCATTCCGTGACTTTCAAGGAAATGATAGAACTAGAAGCGCCGTCGTATCGCGGTCAAGAAGCGACTAGTAACGGGAAGGCTAGCTGGGAGGCATCATTTATGCGATGGACGATGCGCGTAGTTCGAATGGTGATTACGATATTGATGGTAAGTTTGATTTCAAGTCTATTAACGGTAGGAACGACAGCAATCGTCGTTGACCAGTATATTCAGACGGCGTTAAATACCTTTCACATTCCGTTGGAACGAAAACCGTTAACACTAACATCGATGTGGGGCGTTCTGCTCGGCTCAGGATCGGCAACCGATCCAAACAAGGCATCTGGGTCTGTGACGGGAGGAGTCCAGCCTGCAGGAGAACGAGGCGATGCAGGCGACACGGAATCAGGAGAAGCAGGGGGAGCAGGAGGCGGGTCGTCAACAGGGAATCAATCCAAGCCGGATCCGAATGCAGCCGCTGGTGAACCGTCAGACGGCGCGCTGCCGGTAATGGGGGGCATATCATCAGGGCAGGAGGCCCGTCAGCAAGAGCGGGTCGTCGTTCCGCCGGATGTGCTGTCTAAGAACAAAGACGATATGTCCAAGACGAAGAAAGAAGAGCTGTTCACCGCACTCATGAAGAAGCTCCCGCAAGAGGAATGGCAGCATCTCTCCACGTTAATGGAGGATGGCTTAACATCGAGTGAGCTGACGGAAGTGGAGCAAATTTTAGCAAAGCATCTCAATGATGAAGAGTATAAGCAGATGCGGGAATGGCTTGTCGGAGAGAGCGGGACAGCCATAAAAGAAGATGGCGGCTCAGGGGCTGCCGCACAAAATACACAGGAAGTCGAACCGGGATCCGGGCCGGAAGCCAGCTCAAGATTGGGGCCTGAATCCGGGCAAGACACGGGACAAGACTAATCCAGCAATAAATACCATGTATATAAAACGCGAAAAGAGTCATCTTCAATAGAAGAGGCCATTCGCGTTTTTTTCTATATATATGACTTTCCAGGGGCAGGCGCTTGCTCCCGGCGTCAGTTGCATTGTTCTTTCGACCTGTGTTACATTAAACAAGATGAAAAAAGATGACAAAACGTTAACCTTTGTCACTTTGTGCTGAAATCGTAATGGATGAACTTGAAATAAAGGAGACCAACATGGAACGTTTCAACGGAAATCGTCGGGACAACGAAGTCGGACAAGACTCGAAGAACCGATGGCAACAATGGACGGCAGCATGGCGGCAGCGGCTGGCATCGAGCACCGCTACACGATGGGTTGCGAAATCTCGCAAGCAAATCGTGCTTTCAGTTGGCGGATTGGCGCTCATTGCGTCTGCCGTATGGGGCGGTACAGCCTATGTACAAGCAAATACAGTATCTTTCTTTCATGTATATAAAAATAATGAGCTCGTAGGAACGATATCTGCTCTTGATGATTTGGAAGGCTTCTACGCTAAGAAGCAGGATGAAGTACAGGCAAAGCATCCGAATGCGCATATGCAGCTTGATATGGAAGGCATCCGCACGGTGGCTGATTCCGGCTTCAAGGCGCAGCCCGCAACGAAGGAGACGCTGGTGAAGCTCGGCGGCATGATGACCGCTTATGCGGTAGGCGTAGAGTTGAAGGTAAATGGCCAGAGCGTCGGCATTGTGAAGGACGAAGCGACGGCTGAGAAAATATTGCAGCAGGTCAAAGGAAAATATACAGAGAAAAGCACGAAGAACAGCAAGAATGCGAAGGAAGTCAAAGTGCTGTCTGCTCCGGTGCGATCCGTTAATGCGACAAAGGCGATGTCGCGTCTGGAGTCGGTGAGCTTCCGCGAACGGGTAAGCATGGAAGGCAGCAACACGGATCCGGACAAGCTGCTTAGTCCGCAAGAAGCAATTAACAAATTGACCACTGGCCAGAATAAGCCGAGTAAATATAAAGTGCAAAAAGGTGATACCGTCTCCTCCATTGCGAAGAAGATGAACGTATCGATTCAAGCGATTTATACGAATAATCCATCTGCCGGCGAAGAGGTACTGCAAGTGGGCCAAGAGCTCGATCTGACGGAAGCGAAGCCGTTGATTACCGTAAAGACGGTCGAAGCATACAGCGAGTATATCGTGACAGAGCCGCAGAAGATTGTGAAAGAGGACCCGGAAATGCGAGCGGGGGAATCTAAAGTCGTGCGTGAAGGCAAGCAGGGCTTAAAGCGCATGTCGTACCGTCTCATTAAAGATAACGGTATGCTGTCGAATGAAGAGTGGATCGATCAAGAAGTAATCGAGCCAGCGATTCCGGAAATTGTCATACGGGGAACGAAAGTCGTGAGCGGAGAAGGGACTGGCTCGTTCGATTGGCCGGTCAGCGGCGCAACGCTGACGAGCGGATACGGCAAACGCTGGGGACGGATGCACAAAGGCATTGATATGATATCATCCGACCGTTCTATCATGGCGGCCGATGAAGGGGTTGTCGTGTTCGCAGGCGAGAAGAGCGGTTACGGCAACTGCATTATTGTGAACCATCGCAACGGTTATAAGACGTTGTATGGACATCTAAGCAAGATTGATATCAATGTCGGCGATATTGTGGAAAAAGGTCAGAATATCGGCGTCATGGGCAGCACGGGAAATTCAACAGGAACGCATCTTCACTTTGAGATTCATAAAGATGATGAAGTGCAAAATCCTCTAAAATATTTATAAACAAGCAGAAGGCGGGACGAATCACGTTCCCGTCTTTTTCGTTATAGAGGTTGTTCGTGCTGAAAAGCGGGTCTTTTTGAACACGAGCCTATAGGCCGTCTGGACTCACTTTTTCAATCCTCCAACGTTTGCTATCGGGATGAAGAGACAATTATGGTAAAATAGAGTGACACTGGTTAACAGCTATCATGAATAGGAATCGAACTAAGTGATATTGAAATTGGAGAGAGGTGCAGATTCCATGTACGGCAAAATTCTCGTCGTGGATGATGAACAGCCGATTGCGGATATTTTGAAATTCAATCTGGAAAAAGAGGGCTATGAGGTCGTGTGTGCCTTCGATGGAGGAACAGCGGTGGAGCTGGCTTTATCGGAGAAGCCGGACCTGATACTGCTCGATTTGATGCTGCCCGTCAAGGACGGGATGGACGTGTGCCGTGAAGTGCGTCAGCACCTTCAAATGCCCATCATTATGCTGACCGCGAAGGATACGGAGATCGACAAGGTGCTTGGTCTCGAGATGGGCGCTGATGATTACGTGACGAAGCCATTCGGCACAAGAGAGCTGCTGGCGCGAGTCAAAGCGCATTTGCGGCGTCAGAACAAAGTGGCAGTCCAAGGCGAGGATGCTGGTGCAGGGGCGGCGGAGAAGCAGGGCATGCGCTTGCACGAGCTGCTTATCGATACGGATATGTATGTCGTCTATAAAAATGGGGAGATGCTCGATTTAACACACCGGGAGTACGAGCTACTCCATTACTTGGTGCGCAGCTCTGGAAAGGTGATGACGCGGGAGCATCTGCTGCAGGCCGTATGGGGATACGAATACTTCGGCGATGTGCGCACCGTCGATGTGACGATTCGCCGTCTGCGCGAGAAGATCGAGGACGATCCGAGCAAGCCGGAGTATATTATTACGCGCCGCGGTCTCGGCTACATGATGCGCAATCCTCGTAACGGAGGCTTCTAGATGAAATGGGGCATCGGCCGCTTCTTTCGAACGATACAGGCAAAGCTCATCATTATTTATGTGCTGCTCATTTTGATTGCGATGCAACTTATCGGGGTGTACTTCGTCAGTTCGATGAAGCATTCCCTTACGAACAATTTTACGAAAGATTTGCAGACGACGGCCGAGCTTATGTCCATTTATGCCGGACAGACGTTGAAGGGCGAGGAAATGCTGGAGAACGAACGCACATTGGAAGAGTTGAATACGTATGTGCATAGCTTCTTCAATATGAACGGTGTCGAGATTCAAGTCATCGACGCAACCGGGAAAGTACTAACGACTTCCGTGCAATCTAACATGGAAATCGTCGGCCGCAAAAATACGGAGACGGTGGTCAACCGCGCGTTGCAAGGAATCCGCGACAATCAGCAAGTTATTATTGACGAGGACAATGTGCGCAAGCAGGTGCTGGCTAAGCCGGTCTTTTCGAACGACAAAAACAATAAGATCGTGGGCGCCCTCTATATCGTCGCGTCGATGAAGGATCTGTATGCGACGATTGAAGGCATCAACCGCATCTTCGTCTCGGGTATGGCGATTGCGCTCGGACTAACGGCGGTGCTCGGCATCATATTGGCGCATACGATTACTCAGCCGATTAAAGAAATAACGAAGCAAGCGACGAAGGTGGCGGAAGGGAACTTCGCCGGGCAAGTGCCTGTATTGGGAACCGATGAAATCGGCCAGTTGAGCGAGGCGTTCAATTATATGACCCGGCGCCTGCAGGAAGCGCTGAATGCGAACGAAGAGGAGAAGGAGAAGCTGGCTTCGATTCTGACCAACATGAGCGATGGCGTTGTGTCCACCGATGAGAACGGCAAGGTCATTCTCGTCAACCGCCGTGCCTGCAAGATGTTGGATGTAGATACGGAAGGCGCGGAGGGGCGCAATATTGCCGATTTGCTGCGCGTGCCAATGTCACAGGTGGAGCAGCTTGTCAGCGGCCAGCTCAATTGGATTCTAATCTCTCCGGTGGAAGGAGAGAGTCACGCTCAAGAGGAGAGCGATACGGTGCTGCGCGTCTCGTTCACACCGGTTCACCGCCGCGGAGAAGGAATGACAGGCTCTATCGTCGTGCTGCAGGACGTGACTGAGCAGGAGAAGCTGGAGCAGTCTCGTCGCGAGTTCGTCGCGAACGTGTCGCATGAGCTTCGTACCCCGCTTACGACGATTAAGAGCTATGTGGAAGCGCTCGATGACGGGGCGCTTGAGGAGCCACAGCTGGCTGAACGCTTCGTCGGCGTCATACGCAATGAGTCGGAGCGCATGATCCGGCTCGTAACCGACCTGCTTCATCTGTCGCGGCTTGATTCCAAGCAAGCGACACTGCGCAAGCAGCCGACGGATATCGTGGAGATGCTGGAGGATGTCGTAGACCGCTTCTCCTTCCAATTCCGCAATCGGGGGATTGTGGCGAAGGTAGAGGCGGAAGATGGCATCGGCAACGTCGTCATCGATCGCGATCAGATCGACCAACTGCTGGACAATCTCGTATCCAATGCCGTGAAATATACACCAGACGGCGGCGAGGTGACGTTGTCTGCCTCCCTGTCTGAGACGAAGCAGTTGGTGCACTTGACGGTGAAGGATACCGGAATGGGCATTCCAAAGAAGGATTTGGAGCGAATCTTTGAGCGGTTCTATCGGGTCGATAAAGCCCGATCGCGCAATATGGGCGGGACAGGCCTCGGGCTGTCCATTGCCCGGGAAATTGTAAGAGCGCACGGAGGCGACATTCGGATTGAGTCAGAGTGGAATGTCGGCACGCAAGTGACCTTTAGCTTGCCGATGACATTCGAAGGGAGTGAAGCAAGCGAATGATAGAGCGGGTTAAAACGGTGCTGCTCACCGTTCTCGTGCTGCTCAGTCTTGTGCAGAGCTTCTTCCTCACCTATGACATGCCGAACTTTGATGTGGTTGAGAAGACGTCAAGCGACTATATTAAGACCGAACCGTTAGGCCCGGAGGAAAAAGTAGAGAATCTGGTGTTCCCTGATCAGGTCGTGCTTCATCTTGGAGAGAACAAGCATACGGTGCTGTACCCGGGGATGACGTTCTATAACATGATTATGAAACGGCTGCAAGGCCGCTCCTATGATGGGTTCCAGGGCCGCCCGGTCTCATCGGTCGAATGGACGCGAATCCGGGAGCAGAACGAAGGTGTGGAGCTGCGCTTCTTATCTCCCGTTCCAGCTAAGCTTCTGCAGAAGGAGTTCCCTATTGCCGATGATGCCGCATTTTTGACCGAGGAAATTCGTAGTATTTGGCTGTACGCGACGAAAGATGCCAGTGAAGTACGCGTATTCTTCTTCAATGAGAAGGGGGATACGGCATACGAATCCACGCGCGCGAATTTAACGGTCCAGGATGTGAAGCAGCAGGTTGAATTCGGACGCAAATGGACACCGTACAAGCTGGTGAACGGAACGTATTACGTTCCGGAGCAGCCGCTCGAATTAATGGACGTGACGCTGCCCTTCGAACGAGTTACGATAGAGGAGATGCAGCGAAGCTTATTCTTCGATCCGACCGTAACGAAAAATATCGAAACGGGAAGCTCTGAAATATATACAGATGCCAAGCGCGGGCTAGAGGTTAATCGGGCACAGCAGTGGATTATTTATTCCGATCCGGCAGTGCCGACAGAGGGTCGTCAAGATGTCGCGGCCGACGTGACGGGCGCGGTACGGTTCATCAATCAGCACGGCGGGTGGAACGGCCGCTTCCGCTTCGTCATGATGGACCCGGATGAGAAGCCCATCGGGGTGTTCGGTGGATCGACGAGCTTGGGCAGGGTATTTCGCTTCCAACAATATTGGGGCTCGTATCCGATTATAAGCACAAGCGCCTTCCGCTTCGGTTATATGCAGGTAACAATGCAGCAAGGCACCGTAACGAGCTATGAGCGTTCACTCGTTCAGCTCTTGCAGCGGGCAACCGAGAAAGAAGTGCGCCACCTGCCAAGCGGCGATGCGCTTATTAACAAGCTGAATTTGCTGGACAAGGGGAAAATGATTGAATCGCTTGACCCGGTCTATGTTCCGTCGCAGGAGAAAGATGTAATACGGCTTATTCCCACCTGGCAGGTGAAATATAGCGACGGCACGGTGTCATTGCTGAAATAAACATTCGTAATGCATGGCAGAATTCAATCACTCACAGAGGGGAGGATCCGCATGGATTGGAGTCGGGCCAAAAATGTATTAATCTATGCGTTTTTATTGCTTAATATCGTGCTCGGTTATCAGCTCTGGCAGGATGTTCGAGATCGGATGCACTCTGATCTCGACTGGACGTCTTTATCCGAGGAGACACGTCAAATTATGGACGTGAAGCACATTCAAGTACCGGCGAAGATACCAGCGGAGACTCCGACGCTGAGGGAGATTACATACCGATTCGTTAATCGCGGGACGGAGCGGGTACCCATACAGACACCGAAGGATAGCACGATCATCTTTTTAGAAAAAGAACTGATACGCTCGCTGCAAGGCGACATCCCGCATATCGAGATGTACCGCTATGATGAGCTGTCGGGCAAACCGGGCACATTTGTGCTTCATCAACGGCTGGCGAACGGCTTGCCGATCTTCGAGGTATCCTTGGAACTATCTGTGAGCGAACAGAAAATAACGGCATACCGTCAGCAGTACGTGGAGCTCATCGAAACCAAGAGCAATAAGGAGCAGAAGATTTTGCCGGCCTCGCAGGCGCTTGGCAGTGTAATCGAGAAGGTGATGCCGGGTTCGATCGTGAAGGATATCCAGCTTGGATACCACGGGCAAATTTTCGACGCGGAGACACAGGTATCCGCCCCGTCTTGGCGAATTATGCTGGAAAATGAGGTTTATTACGTAAACGCCATTAACGGCGCGGTCGATAATTTGCAAGCAGGAAAGAAGGAGATAGACAAATGAGTTTACGATTTACCGTATTGTCGAGCGGATCGACGGGCAATGCGACAGTGATTCAAAATGATGAAGCGACGCTTATGATTGATGTCGGTTTAAGCTGTAAGCGTACGGAGCAGCTGCTGGAGGAACAGGGCCTCTCCGGCAAGCAGATAGACGGCATTCTTGTTACGCATGAGCATTCGGACCACATCAAAGGGTTGGGCGCGTTTGCCCGTAAGTATGATGTGCCCATTTATGCCAATGAAAATACGTGGGAGGCGCTGACGAAGCATGTCGGTGCGATCGCGGACGAGAAACGGATTGTGATGCAGACGGGCGAAGCTCGCGATTTTGGAGATTTGCGCGTGGAATCGTACGGTATTTCCCATGATGCGGCTGAACCGGTCGGCTACAGCTTCTATGAAGGGGATACGAAGCTGAGCGTCACGACGGACCTCGGTTATATGAGCGATAAGGTCAGAGATGCGGTCATCGATTCCGACGTGCTCGTTATGGAGTCGAATCACGATGTTGAAATGCTGCGGATGGGACGATATCCTTGGAACATTAAACGGCGTATTTTGGGCGATATGGGCCACTTGTCGAACGAAGCAGCAGGCGAAGCGTTAGGTGAGGTCGTGACGGGCAATACGCGCCGTGCTTATTTGGCGCATTTGAGCCGCGATCATAACATGATGGACCTCGCCCGCATGTCGGTGCAAAACGTGATGGAGGATAACGGACATTTTTTCAAAGAAAGCGAGTTTCAATTACGAGATACGTATTATGACAAGCCTACGCCATGGGACACGGTTCATGCGAAGTCTCCAGTTCGTCTGTAAGCCACAGCTCGAGCTGCTCGGCTTTGAGGGCGATATCTTCATGCGTAAGCAAGCCTTTCTCCACGAGCAGTTCCATTAACGTGGAAAGGGCTAACGTTAGGCGATATTGGTCTTCCTTCATATCGGCAAGCTTCCCGATCAGATCCACGTCCGACCAGACAGAAGATGATGATTTCATAGGCATGTACTCCTTTCAATTGGAATAGGATGATAGTGGTTACAATCCCGATTCTTTTCTCTCAATTTCTCTTTTGTATGATAGAATATGTACAAGGTTGCAAATCTATGACATTTCATTTCACATTATAGGCTCATAGTAAGCATTAATATATAGTGTTGACCGATTGAACGCATAACATTCAGGTGAACGGGGTGTTATGGCGGTAAGGTGCGGTGGATCAACCGGACATGGCGAAGAGCCCGTGTTGAGGGGAGTTGGGTCGGATGAGCTTTTTTGATGATGATTTTTTCTCGCCGAAGGTATCGCGTCGGATCAAGAGAAAATGGCACGGGCAAACGGAAGCGCCGGGATGGAAACAAAAGAAGCTCAGACGGGATTCGGGTCGCAAATGGTCAACCGTACAAGTTGCGGTCGTTAGTTCGGTAATTAGTGCGTTGTTAGCGGTCCTTCTATACAGCTGGTTAGTCGGTGCCGGAACGGCTTCGCAGCAGCCGGTTGCAGTAGCGGGCAGCGAGAACGCGTATGATCCGTATGAACGGATCGTGCAGGCTGCGGAGAAGGTGAGCCCTGCCGTCGTCAGTATCGTGAATCAGCAGAAGAGTATTACGGATGACAGTGAAGCAGTGAAGGATACGAACTTGGGATCCGGGGTTATTTTCAGTCAGGAGAACGGAAAAGCGTATGTGCTGACGAATGAACATGTCGTGCAAGGCGCCGATAAGCTCGAGGTTGTACTGGCAAATGGACAGCGTAAGAACGCGGAGTTGATCGGTAAAGACCGTGTGATGGATATTGCAGTCATTCGCATGGACGATGCTGGTGTGACGGCGGTGGCGGAGATCGGAGATTCCAAGAAGCTGCGGCGCGGCGAGACGGTGATTGCGATTGGCAATCCGCTTGGATTTGGGGATTCGCTTACAGCGGGAATTATCAGCTATACGAACCGCGTTATACCAGTGTCGCTCAATCAAGACGGCATATATGATTGGGAGCAGATGGTCATTCAGACGGATGCGGCCATTAACGAAGGCAACAGCGGCGGTGCCTTGGTCAATCTGAACGGGCAAGTGATTGGTATTAATACGATGAAGATTGCGACGACCGGTGTGGAAGGACTGGGCTTCGCCATTCCGACAAATGAAGTGATGTGGGTTGTAGATCAAATTACACAGTACGGCAAAGTCGTGCGCCCTTACTTGGGCGTGTATACAGTGGATTTGAATAATCCGTATGCTCCCATCACTCAAGAACAACGGGAAGATCTACAGCTGCCGCTAGAGGTAACGGCGGGTGTTATTGTTTTGGAAGCGACCGGACCGGCGAAGAAGGCTGGCATGCAGCTGAACGATGTAATTGTCCGGTTCGATAACGATCCTATCGGTACGACGCTTGATCTCCGCAAATATTTATATGAGAAGAAGAAGATCGGGGAGAGCTTGGACGTGAAGTTCTACCGGGACGGCAAGCTGATGACGACGTCGGTGGAACTGTCGGATAAGCCAGAGTGAGCAGGATACAATAAGAGCGAATCACACATTTTCTCGGCGCTGAAAAGTAACCTTTTGAACATGCGTATATATGCATTACATCTTACGGGAACATATAGAACTATGATATGATGGACAGGGAGCGCTGTGCCGAATGGCTGAGGCGTGCCACATGGTGTTAGAGGACAGCAGGACTGGCAAGAAAGAGGGAACGACATGTACGTAGTATGCAAAGATCATGTAGAATTGGCTATCGACAAATTCGTAGATGAATTCGAGGACGCTCCGGACATTGTCGATCTGGATGAAGTGGAATTCAGCGATTGGGAAAGACCGATCAAATGCTGCATGGATTGTGAGCATGAAGCGAATTTCCTTGTCGTGTAACGTGCCAAGGGCGTAAGGCATATCGTAAGGGACATTCTTACGTCAGGCTGAATAGGGAGAAGAACGGAACAAGGGCGAGAGACCACAAGGGTCGCAGGCCCTTGTTTTTTGATCATTATGGAATGTTTGAATTGGGTGAGGTGATTCGTTCTGTTTTGACTGTGAGCAACTTCCGGATCGGGTGTGGATAATGGGGAAAAGGCGAAAAACGTCATGAAATTCAAGTTATCCACATGTGGATATTGAAATATAGGGAAAAATACTGCTTGCCAAAACTAATGTAGTTAGTTATTATACTAATAAAATTAGTTTAATTGGGAGTTGGTTTTTATGCGGATGCGTAAACACGGTTTTATTATTCAATTGACATTTTTACCTCATCTGTTTCCGGTGAATTGTTACTTGGTGGAGGAGGAGCATGAGTTGACCTTGGTCGATGCGGCGCTTCCCTTCAGCGTTAAAGGAATATTAAAGGCGGCGGAACGGCTTAGCAAGCCAATTACACGGATTGTACTTACCCATGCGCATGACGACCATGTCGGTGCGTTGGATGCGTTGAAGGAGGCTCTGCCGCAGGCTCAAGTCTTGATCTCGGAACGGGATGCCAAATTGCTGCGCGGTGATCGCTCTCTTGAAGCGGGTGAGCCTCAGACTCCAATACGGGGAGGCGTTCCGAAAGCGGTGCGCACACAGCCGGATGTGCTCCTTCAGGATGGAGATCGCATTGGTTCGTTAACGGCGATATCTGCACCAGGGCATACGCCGGGCATGATGGCCTTCCTGGATGAGCGAAGCGGTGCTCTCTTGGCCGGTGACGCGCTCCAGACCCGCGGCGGCATCGCCGTCTCTGGCAAGCTTAAGCCGCTGTTTCCGTTCCCGGCCTTCGCGACCTGGGACAAGGCCGCTGCGCTCGATAGTGTGCGCAAGCTCCGCGCATTGTCGCCAACGCTGCTGGCGGTCGGTCACGGCGAGATGATTGTCGACCCGCAATCGGCGCTCGACCGGGCCATTATGGATGCAGAACAAGAATGGGGGAAGATGGAGCATGTCCAGAAAATCACTCGATAAAGCGACCATTCTGCAGGCTGCAATTGAGCTGGCCGATGATATGGGATTGGAACAAGTAACGTTGTCCTCCTTGGCGCAACGGTTGGGCATCAAGTCGCCATCGCTTTACAATCATATCGATGGCATGCCGGGCTTGCGGAGGGAGCTGGCCCTTCACGGACTGCAGCTGCTGTGCGATGCAATGACGAAAGCAGCGGTCGGCAAAGCGGGAGAGAAGGCGCTCCTCTCCATCGGAATCGCCTACGTGGCGTTTGTGCGAGAGCATCCCGGGCTGTACGAGGCGACGCAGCCCGCGCCCGATCAGATGGACGAGGAACTGGTGGCTGCATCGTACCGGAGCGTGCAACTGCTGCTTGACGTGCTGGATGAATATCAGTTGGAACGTGACGACGCACTGCATATGGTGAGGGGGCTGCGCAGCATGCTGCATGGGTTCGCTTCATTGGAGCTGAGGGGGGGATTCGGCCTGAAGCTTGATACCGATGAGAGCCTGATGCGCATGCTTCGGACGTACCTGTCTGGCATGGAGCTGCAAGTGCGGACAATCGATTGAACATAGGAATAGCCTAACTTACAAAAAGCGAACCGCCCTGAAGGGGTTCGCTTTTAACATTAGTATCACTGCAATCCACTGCTTACTTGGCGATTTCCTTGCTTATGCCGAGCGGGATGTGGGCCTTTTTCTCTTTGAACATGAAGTAGTAGCAAATGGCTGATGTCACATACAAGATACCCGTCATGCTGAACGTTATTGCGTACCCCCAATAGTAGCCGTATGTGGTGACCAAGTACGACTGCACGGATCCCATGCTGGCCCAGCCAAGCATGAAGGCCGTCTGCGTGAGCGAGTTGGCGATTCCCCGGCGGGAGTCTGAAATCCGATCCACCATGACGGCCGATTGAATGGGATTGGCAGCATTCATAAGCGCTTGCCGGAACAAGAAGCTGACACTGGCGATTAGGATTAGGTTCGTAAATCCGGTCAAGAGCAGAAATGGCAGCGACAGCATTTGAAAAATAACGATCGCTTTCACTTGGCCTACCCGCTTAACCAATGTCGGCCCGATAAGCATAGAAATGATCGTCATTACTTGTCCGAGTGAAATGAGAATGCCCACCGACGTTAGCGACACAGAGAACCGATTCGTAAAATAAAGGTTCAAATAAGGCACGACCAGTCCTGATCCGAGGCCAACAAGGAGCTGACAGTATGTAAGACGGCGAATGTCTCTCCATTCAAGCTTGGGATTCAATGACTTCGGACGAATTTCTGTTGCGGATGGCGACACGGTCGGCACCTTTTTCTGCTCCAACACGAAGAGGAGCGGAAGAAAGGCGGCAAAGCTCGCGACGCCGCCAACCATCAAGACGGTCTGCAGACTCGCAACTTTGCTCCAGCCGGCGGTCTGCAGCAGGTCGGCCATATATCCGCCCCCCATACTGCCTAGCACCTGCCAAGCAAGCCCTAGCGCAAAGTGATAGCTGAACAGCTGCAGCCGCTGCTCTTTGCGCGTATTTTCAGCAAGGAATGGCACCGCTATCACTTGGAAGCACGCAGCGAACAGTCCAGAGAAGATGGCGAGGGAATGCAAGCCCCACTCTGACACCACATACGAACGCCCGACGAAGCCAAGGCCGGTGAACAGCGCACCGGCAATCAGAATCCATTTGCGACTCGTCCGGTCTCCGAGAAAGCCAATCGGGACAAACATCAGTGCAGTCGCCAACGATTGCAAACTAATAATTGTCCCGTTCATCTCATCGCCGTAACCGAGCGATTGAATATACAAGTTATACAGCACCATGAACATGCCGCTGCCGATTTGAAATAAGCCATTTGCCAGAAAAAACACTCTAATATTGCGATTCCATGTCTTGAAGTCCATTACCGCTTGCTGATAAAAACGCATGATCGCTCCTCCATTAAAGCGCGTAATCGAAAAGGCTTTGGCCTTTGGAATAGCCACTAAAGTCGATAGCCTTCTCCATTGTAACAAGGGAACCCTTTCCAAGGAAGAGGATCATGCAACAATGTGCGCGGAACGCGGACAACGTGGAGCCCCGATTCTGCTTAATGAATGAGCTTGCTTTCCTTCGCCTTCTTGACGAACTTCGCGCTGGATCTATTAATCGGTGTCTTCAATGCCAAGCCGATGACGAGCGTAAGCCCCACATAAATGCACATCATGAGCAAGTCGCGCTGGATGACATCCCACGATATCCCGCCCACGGCCTCGCGCATCATGCTAATTCCGTACGTAAAGGGAAGGTAAGGATGAATCGCTTGAAAGAACGGCGGCGTCACTTGAATCGGGAACGTCCCCCCGGAACCGGCAAGCTGCAGCACGAGCAGGACGATGCTGAGCGCTTTGCCGACATTGCCGAACACCGAGACAAGCGTGTACACAATGAGCATGAAGACAGCGCTCAAAATGAGGCCGAACGTGACGAACCACAGTTTATTAAGCACGTAGGCGCCCAGCACGTAAATGTCGCCTGTCGTGACGAGAAGCGACTGGAGCAAGGCAATGGTGACGAACGTCAAGTATCTGCCGAAGTAGACGTGATGGTCCTTCATCGGGGAGGCGAACTTCTCCTTCCGTGAATGGAATCCGTTCTCGGGATCAGGATTGGTATTCGCTTGAATGCTGTTCATCTCCTCTGGTTCCCTATGTACCTCCACCGTTAGCAATGACACGAGCAGCAAGGCGCCGACCCATAGCGATAGGGTAGTAAAAAAGGGTGACATCGCGGAACCGTAGTTCGGGATTGGGTACAACTTGTTCTCCTTCAATACAACCGGCTGAGCGAAAAATTCACTTTCCTTCTCGAAGTTGTTCCGCAGCAAATCGATAATTTCATTAATATCGCCCTGGGCTTCCAATGCGCGGATTTTATCGGCGATATGTTTGATTTTCGACTGAGCGACGGGAAGGTCGCGTTTCAGTGCGATAATTTCTTGATTGCCGAAAGTGAGCGCCTTTGCCGCATCGTTCAATATGTTTTTGACGTCGGGAATCCGCTTGAGCGCATCGTGCAGCAGCGTTTGTGTATTCGCTACCGTGCTGCGCGCCTTATCGACACCTTGCAAGATTTTAGGCTTGATTTCGCCGTCATATCTACCGAGCAAGTCGCCGGCAATGGCGGCCGTATCGCGGGCCAACCTATTCAGACGGTCGGCAAGCTCACCGGATATGGTTCTGCCTGCATTGACGGCTGCCTTCATCTCGCTGATGGTGGATAATTGCTGCCCGAACTTATCGGCAATCCGCTGCAGCTTTCCGATCTCGGACCCGAATATATTTCTGGGGGTTAATTGGTTCAGACGCCCCAGCCATTCTATCGTTCCATTTACGATCTTCAGTGCGGTATCGAGCCGCCGCGAAGCTTGATCCAGCGCGTTGAGGACGACAGACGGCTTTGCATTCACATCCTGCACGATGGCGGTCAATTGCTCCATCGCGAGCGATGTTTGCTGTACGGAAGCGAGGTCCTGCTTGATAAATGGGGAAATGGCCTCGATTCCTTCCTGGCTGTACTTGAGAAGCTCCCCGATGCGCTGCGAGAATTGTTCTCCCTCGGCGGCGATCTGTGCGACAAGGGGGAGGTTCTTCTGCGCTTCTTGAACGATTTCATTCGCTTTGCTCACGTCGGCCAAGGCGGTGTTCGCGATGCGGACGAACTCGGGAAAGCCTTTTTCCAGCTTGAAGACGAGGCTCTTCACCTTCTCAATCGTCGGCAACTCATTTTTCAACTCGACTCCGATCTCATTGAAGATTTGAAAGATGGTCCGGTTCGCCGTCTTGACGAAGTTGGAGCTCACCTGTTCGATGATGCTTGATGCGCCTTTTGACGTAATTTTCGGGGAAATGGCATTGATTTTTTCGTTCACGTAATAGACGATCTCCGCTTTCACCGGCTCGTCTGAGAGCACGGTCCCGATACGAGCAGAGAAACTGTCCGGAACGATGATGCTTGCGTAATAGGTCCCGCGTTTTACCCCGGTCAACGCTTTTTTCTCGTCGACGAAGGTCCAGCCGATCTGCGTATTTTCTTTCAGCGATGCAACGATTTCCTTCCCGATATTAATCGGTTTATCGAGGATGGTCGTTCCTTTGTCGTTGTTGGCGACAGCGATGGCGATGCCTTTCGTATTGCCGTATGGATCCCAGGAAGCGAGAATATTGAACCACGCATATAAGGAAGGCAGCCCGATTAGACCGACAATGATGATGAATGCGGCCCAATTGCGCGTTATGTTTTTCAAGTCCGTTGCATAGATGAAGAAAATGTGTTTCATGATGGCCCCCAATGAATCCTTTTGACTTCATTATGCCTAAGATCCATTTTGACCATCCGAATAGGGAGATGATTGGTTGGTAGGCCGAGTGATAAGATTTTAATAAGATTGGCTGCAAGCCCGCTGTATATGGCTGGTAATATGTTACTTTGAAGAGGTTGAACACGCACTTGAAAGAAACAACCTATTTAGAAGAGGGGGCATATGATGTTACAGGTGTTGCTAGTGGATCATAATCCGTCTGAGCGTAAGAAAATAGCAGATATGATAGGGGCATGCGGGCATACCGTCGCGGGGGAAGCTGGAAATTTTGGAGAAGCGCTGGCCTGGATCGAACGGGGTTGGCCTACTGTAGTAATGACCGATCTGACAGTTCCCCATCCGGAAGGGCTCCGGCTTGCCCGCTATGTCCATGAACAGCGTTTGCCCATCGTCACCGTCATGCTGAGCACATATGCGGACTTTGGCGCTGTTCGACAGGCGATGCGTTATGGAGCGAGCGATTATTTAATTAAGCCTGTCAAAAGAGAGGACGTCCAGCGGGCATTGGAGCGTGCAGAGCGCTCGGTCCATTATTTCTGTTCTGCGCATCAGAAGTTGGCGGGAGTGCAGATCTTTTTTACCCGATTGGAGCGCATGACTCCGAGCGAGCTTCTGAAGGAGCAGCATGAACTGATTCAATCCTTGCTGCTGTCGCAGGGCGATGCGCACGGGATGCATATGGATGGCTTGCGATTCTTCGCAGATAAGTGGCGGCAAATGCTCGGCGCCTCCGCGTTGCCTGTCTGTACGAGTCCGTGGCCAGACACCGACCATGACAGAGCGGCATTTGTTTCGCAGCTGGCTGAAGTGTGGATCGCACATACATATACTTCCGCGTTGGGGAACCGAAACGTAAAGCTTCTTTTTAAGATGGCTTGCGATTACATTCACGAGAACTACCGCAAGGAAATAACGCTGCCTGACATGAGCAGGCGATTCGGGATGAGTGATTCGTATTTCAGCACCCAGTTCAAACGGTGGACAGGATATTCCTTCGTGCAATATGTGAACCGGATTCGCATCCAGAAGGCGAAGGAGCTGCTGTTGGAGCCGGACCTGAAAATATATGAAGTGGCTTATGAGGTGGGCTATACGACGCTGCAGTATTTCAACCGCGTATTCAAGCAGTCGGTATCTGTCAGTCCGATCGAATATCGGAGGATGCTGGGCATGTGAAGAGGTTCTTGAAAAGTTCCCTTTGATCACGAAATATCTTGCAGTGCGGCTTTATCTGATCTTTATATTTTTTGTTAAGAGAAAAATCGGCGAAGAAATCGAAAATCCGTTTCATTACATCTCGCAATCTCGCATCTATACTAGTATTTGTCAGCAGAAAGGAGTGTTGACAGTTGCAGGTATGAAGCTGGTCATCCCGATAGCATATCGGCACGGCTTGCTGCATACACATAGCATCTTAAGAGAGCTCTCTGAAATTTAATTTTAGGAGGAATCGATTACGGATGAAATGGAAACGTCAAAGGCCGGCCTTTATTTTATCTCTGTGTATGATATGGTCGCTGTTGGCTCCGGCTGGACAGGCTGTTGCGGCAGATTTGCCGCAGCCTGTGTTCGGACAAGTGCTGGATAAGCGAAGCATGGAGATCGGTCCCGGGGCGAACTACACGTGGTACAGCATGAACCTGCCGCAGGGATTGCAGAAGGTTCACTTTTTGGAATTCAACCCGAAAAATCAGGCCTTGGATATGCAGCCAGGCATGACTGACGGAAAAGTATACGGCATGCAAGGCGTTACGAAAATGGCGGACGATGCCGACAAGGAGGGCAATCGGGTCATCGCAGCTATAAACGGTGACTTCTACGATATGACGACTGGCGTGCCGCTCGGGATGTTCATGGGCGGCGGCGAAATATTGGTCAGTCCGCCTGCGCCTACTGATTGGTATGCGTTTGGACTGAAAAATGACGGCACGACGATTTACGGATTAAGTCCCACACTCAAGCGAACGCTCCAAATCGGTCGGAAAGACATTGAAATTTCCGAGATTAACCGTATGCGGGAAAATAGCAGCAAACTGAATCTGTACACATCCTCTTTTCATACGTCGACGATGACGAATAATCTGGGTGACGAGGTCGTGCTGGATATTGTGTCCGGCGAAGTGAAGAGCGGCAGCACCTTGAAGTTGAAAGTAGCCGAAATCCGCAAGGATAAAGGAAATGCGCCGCTGTCCCCAGGGAAAGTCGTGCTGTCCGCATCCGGTACTTATCGTGATGCGCTGCGAGGTTTGCAGGTCGGCGATGAGGTGACGGCCCAGTTCGAGCTGGAAGATGCGTGGAAGGACGTCAAGATGGCGATCGGCGGCGTGGCGCAGCTGTTGAAAGACGGCGAGGTGCAGCCGCAGGATGATAAGGCGCTCTATCCGCGCGTGGCGATCGGCACGAAGGCGGACGGCTCGATCGTCATGATCGAGATTGACGGCCGGGCGCCAGGATTTAGCGAAGGCGTGTCTTACGACGACTTGGCGAAGGTCATGAAGGACATCGGCGTAGTCAACGCGCTCTGCCTCGATGGAGGCGGCTCGTCGACCTTCGTGGTGAAGCTGCCGGGCGAATCGGTGCGGAAGATTCTGAACCGTCCGTCCGACGGCGGAGAGCGGAAGACGGCGAACGGCATTCTGCTCGTGAATAAAGCGCCGGAGGGTGCCGCATCCAAGCTGGTCGTCCAGCCGAATATGGAGCGGGTGCTTGTCGGCTCCTCTTATTCGCTCAAGACGGCGGGCGTCGATGCGAACGGACATCCGGCGTCCATTACGGGAACGCCGCAATGGAGCGTCGAATCGGCGCTGGGCACGTTCGATGCGAACGGCGCATTTACGGCGGAGCAGACGGCGGGCGAAGCGGATGTGACCGTTACCGCAAACGGCTTGACCGGGAAAGGACGTGTCGAGGTTGTGAAAGACCTGACAGAGCTTCGCTTTCCAGATGCGGTGAATTCATATGCACCTGGCGAGAAGGTGGCCATGCAGGTAACGGCGCTGCGCGACGGACAGGTGATTGTGTCGGACAACCGTCAATTTGCATGGCGCGTGGAAGGCCCAATCGGCAGCATCGATGAGCAAGGTGTCTTCGTGGCAGCCAATGAGTCGGAGAAGAGCGGTAAAATTATGGTCAGCTACGGGGGGATTGAGGCTTCGATGGAAGTTACTGTCGGCCAGCCCCCTGTTATATTGGAAGACTTCGAGGACGGAGTGGGACGTTACAAGGAGGTTAGCGGCGCTCGTTACAAGAGCGTTCTAGTCAGCGAGGAGACCGGAGAAGATTTCGTCCGCTTCGGCAGCAAAGCGGCCAAGCTGGAGTATGATTTCACGGAAACGGTCGGCATTTCCGGTGCCTATCTGGAAGCGAAAGACACTGCTTCCCAAATCGAAATTCCGGGCTATCCAGAGAAGATTAGCGTCTGGGTATACGGTGACGGCAAGAAGCATTGGCTGCGCGGACAACTGCGGGATGCCAACAACGGAGCGGTTGATTTGAATTTTACGGATGAAAAGGAAGGTCTCGGATTCGTAGGCTGGCAGTACTTGGAGGCCGATGTTCCGAAAGGCAAACCGCTTCCGCTCCGCATGACGATGCCGATTCGTTATATGGAAACGAAAAATGACAACAAAACGGCGGGCGTGCTCTACATCGATCAGATTCGGGCGTTGTATGGTCCGGCCACTGACGATATGGATCCGCCGATTCTGAAGGATTTCTCTCCGGTGGATGGCAGCACGATTAACACAGCGACACCGGAAATTCATGTCTTCGGTGAGGATTATGGGTACGATCCTGTCGCGCATCCGGCAACGACGCTCATCGATCCAGATAAAACCCGCATGTATGTGGATGGTGTCCTCGTACAGCACGGCTTCTATCCACCAAAGGGCAAGATTCATTACACGCCGAATGTGCCTTTGGCGGACGGCGTTCATACGGTCAAGGTGAAAATACGGGACTTATCCGGCAATCAGACGGAGAAGGAATGGATGTTCATCGTTGATACCGATTCCTCCAAACTGACGTATGACGGCCCGGATAACGTGTATGCGGGCAATGCGTACACAGTAGACGTGAAGAGCGTGAAGGCGTCGAACATTAAGCGTGCGGACATCGCGTTCGCTTTCGATCCGTCCAAGGTCGAGAGTCTGGAAGTGGTGCATGGAGCTAAGCTGGCAGATGCGAACGTGCAGCCGACGATTGACGCAGGCACCGGCGCTGTACAGTTGAAGTTCAGCGGCCTCAACTCATTGTCGCTGACGGATGATGACGTGCTGGCGCAGATTAAGTATCAGGTGAAGACGAATGCCGAAAGTGAGATGAGAGTCAGCTTCACGTCCGGCTCGATTGCCTTTATGGATAAGGGCGAGACAGACTTCGGTTTCTTCGGACTGCCGCTTGTGGCGGCGATTCAGTATCATCTGCGATTGAATTGGAATCCAGACGGGGTGGCCGAGGGGCAGGAGACGGTATTTGGAGTCGTTGACGAGAAGGGCGCGCCGGTCGAAGGCGCCCGCATTATGACGGCGGATGGCACGGACATCGGCGTCACCGATGCGGACGGCAAGCTCGCCACGAAGGCGTTAACGGACGAGGTGAAGGAATATTCGCTGCAGGCAGTGCAGGCGCAGGATAACCGCTACAGTCCGGTAGTGAAATTCAAGGTGTCGCCGTTAGCAGGCAGCGATGAGCCATACAATATTGGCGTGTCGATGGGCGCGGATCCGTCGACGTCCCGCGGCTTCACGTGGCACACCCATGCGAACGTGGAGACGACGGTCATTGAAATGGCGAAGAAGGATGGATTCACCGACTTTGCTGCACCTGGCGTCAGCAAGGTGGTCGGCACGAGCAGCCTGTATCATACGTGGGATATTGGCACCGTGCGGGTTCACAAGGCAGTAGCTGATGGGCTTGAACCAGGCACGGAATATGTGTATCGCGTCGGTAACGGGGATGGAAAGCTCAGTGAGCAAGGCTCGTTCAAGACAGCGGAAGCGAATGGAGAACGGACAAAATTTTTATTCTTTGGCGATTCGCAAGCGTCGAATGAAGATGGATTCAATCTGTGGAGCGATATCGCTCATAAGGCCGTATCCGATCACCCGGATTTGGACTTCATTTTACAAGCAGGGGACATGGTCGAGGATGGGTTCAAGGAGAAAGAATGGAGCATGTGGTTCAAAGCAGCCCAGGATATCTTCTTGCAGACAACACTCGTATCGGTGGTCGGCAACCATGAGGTGACCGGCACGAGGAAGAATGATGATTTCCTCGCTCATTTCAATAACCCGCAGAATGGGTTGGATAGCTTGAAAGGCAGCAATTATTCCTTTGATTATCATAATGCGCATATTGTAGTGCTGAACAGCGAGTACGATTTCGAGGAACAGAAAGAGTGGCTGCGCCGCGATCTGGCCGCCACGGACAAAACGTGGAAGATCGTTACGTTCCACCGCGGACCATATGGCAGCCAATACGATTCGGAGCATATCCGCAAGGCGTGGACGTCCACGTTTGACGAATTCAACGTTGATCTGGCGATGAATGGACACGACCACGTGTACGTCCGTACCTATCCGCTGCGCGGTGGGAAGCCGGTCGGCGAAGGGGAAGGCACGACGTATGTCGTCGGTGGCTCGTCCGGTCCGAAGTTCTATCCCGTGACGCCGCGTGAGTGGCAGCTCAAGGTGGACGGCGAGCAGACGCAAATCTACGGCGCGATCGAGATTGTCGGCGGTGAACTCAAGTTCACGGTGAAGACGATTGGCGATCGGTTGGTAGACGAGTTCACGCTTCGCAAAGGAGATCCAGCGGTGCTTCCGGCTAAGGTCGTCATCGACCAGCCGGAAGTGAATTTGGCAGTCGGCGAGAGCGTGAAGCTGAAGGCCACCGTGCTGCCAGCCAATGCCGCTGATAAGACGGTAACGTGGTCCGTATACAGCGCTTCGGCGGACGGAACGGTGAAGGTGACTCGGGATGGAGTCGTCACCGCCCATGAGATGGGGACAGCGGTCGTCCGTGCAACGAGCGTGGTGGAAGCTGTTTATGCAGACAGCTTGATTACGATTGACCGTCTGCCAGACGTGAAGGTGGGCGAAGTCCGTCTGGACCGGACCGAAGGCAAGCTGAAGGAGGGAGAGACGCTGCAGCTGAACGCTACCGTGCTGCCAGAGGATGTCAGTAATAAGACCGTCATCTGGTCTGTGTACGGAGCAGCGCCGGACGGTGTGGCGACGGTGTCGGATAGGGGCTCATTGCAGCGGTGAAGCCGGGAACAGCCGTCATCCGCGCCTTGAGCAAGGCGGATGCCGATAAGTACGCTGACTTTAACTTGACGGTGGAGTCGGCGAGCAGACCGCCGGAGCCAGAGCGGCCGGGCTCTTCCTCTTCGTCGCCGGATGAGAGCGGCTATAAGCCAAGCGAGTCTGCGAAGCCAGCGGAGCCTTCCATGAAGGTGGAGAACGGCAAGATTGCCGTACAGGCGAAGCGGGAGCAAGGCAGTGCCGTGGCGAAGGCTGTCATTACGGCTGATGCATTGGATCAGGCGTTGAAGGAGGCGCAGCCGGATAAGCGCGGCGTGAAGAAGGTTCGCATCGAGGTCGCGGCGGATAAGGAAGCGACTGGCGTGGATGTATCCATGCCGGCAGCGGCATTGACAGGCTCTGGATTGCAGCAGCAGTATGAGATGGTGACGCCGCAAGCGATCGTGACGGTGCCATCCAACCTGGTGCCGAAGGATGGGGCGAAGGATGCGAAGACGATAAGCATTGTCATCGGACAGTCCGATCGCGGTTCATGGCCCGCAGCGCTGAGCGCGAAGGTAGGCGAGCGACCTGCGGTAACGGTGGAGCTGAAGGCCGTTGGCAAGCCGTTGAGCGGCATGCGGGCGGGAGCACCTATGCTCGTTGCGATTCCTTACAAGCCGACAGCGCAGGAGCTGGCACTTCCGCACAGCATCATTATCTGGGCAGTGGATACTAGCGGCCGTTCGGTTGCGGTGCCTAGCGCCAGATATGACGAGGCGACAGGTACAGTGCGTTTCGAAGCAATGCAATTCGGGACGTATGCGGTCGGCTTCAATAAGAAGGAATTCGCGGATACAGCCAAGCTGGATTGGGCGCAGGTGTCCATTGAAGCATTGGCGGCAAGAGGCATCATCGATGGTGTGGACGAGAATCGCTTCGCACCGCAGCTTGACATTACGCGAGGGGACTTCACTGTCGTGCTTGTACGGGCGCTTGGTCTTCAAGCTTCCGGCGTCGGTTCCGCCAGGTCAGGCGCGGACTCTGGCTTCGCTGATGTCAATGCAGACGCGAACTATGCCGAAGTGGTTGGCATGGCGAAGGAGCTTGGTTTCGTGAAGGGCAAGGGTGATAATGCGTTCGGACCGCGGGATAGCGTATCGCGTCAGGACATGTTCACGATGGCAGCCCGCGCCTTGGAGAAGACGGGCATGCTGAAGGTTGACGGCGATTCGGATGCGTTAGCGGCGTACACGGATTTGGCGCAGGTATCTGACTATGCGAAGGGTAGTCTAGCCGGTCTGCTGCAGGAAGGTCTCCTTCAAGGCAGCGGCAGCAAGCTGCACCCAGATAGCCGCGCTACGCGGGCGGAAGTGGCCGTCTTCTTGAACAGGGTGCACAACCGCGTGTATGAGTGAATAAAAGCGGTAAAGTGGTATGTATAGTGAAAGGGTGTTCTCTAAGAAGAGCGCCCTTTTTGCAATTAATTATGTGATTGGGAACGTGGGGCGGTCCCGGCGAGCATGTTGTCTGTAAAAGTGTATATGGCCACTCTCCCCCTCCTTCAGAAAGTGCATTGCGTTATGAGCCGATCAGCTTGTTGCGTGGATAAATTAGGTCTGGCTGAATCGTTCTTGCAATGGCCACTCGTCGTTAGTTGTTTAGTTACTTAGTCGTCTAGCTATCTGCCTTGAGCTGCTGTGTGAATGGTCGACGTTGAGATAGGAAGTGAATTTTCTGCTGGAAATAGTCCAATGAATGTTCGTGCTAAGTATTCTAATCATAGGTATCATTGGAAATCGTGCAGTAGAATCGCCTTCAAGGCGGCTATTCAGTGGAAAAACGGCCAATTGATTGGATGATTTCCAGTAGAACGTTGAATGGGCGCTGGGAGTAAGAGGTTCTGTTGGATGTTTTCCAACGGAAGGTGCATCACAACTCGACTGGGAGGGATATAACGATATAAATAAGCGTATACACATGAAACCTGCTATGGCTATGACAGGTAGAGCCGCTGTTACATGGCAAGGTATGATATGTCATAGTCTCCGCATGGACGAAAGATATGGCAGTCGGGTACACTAGAACAATATTGCTGCAAAAGCGGAGGGTGAAAAGTGCTCTCCTTTTACATATCAGGATACGGAATAAGGAATGGGGTTGAAGGCGGACAGATGTTTATTCAATTGGTGTGCGTAGGGAAGTTGAAAGAGAAGTATTTGGTGCAGGGGATTGCGGAGTATAGCAAACGATTGGCGCCGTATGTGAAATTTCAAATTACGGAGCTGCCGGACGAGCAGGCGCCGGAGAAGATGAGCGATGCCGAGCTGGAGCAGGTGAAGGAGCGGGAAGGGGAGCGCATTCTCAGCCATATTAAGCCCGATGCACATGTCGTGGCGCTTGCCATCGACGGCCAGCTCTGGTCGAGCGAGGAGTTGGCGGCGCAGCTTGATCGTTTGGCGACGTATGGGACGAGTCACGTCGTGTTTGTGATTGGCGGTTCCAACGGTCTGTCCGATGGTGTTCTGCGCCGTGCCCAGACGAAGCTGTCCTTCGGCCGCATGACGCTGCCGCACCAACTGATGCGCCTCGTGCTGACGGAGCAAATGTACCGTGCGGTGAAGATTAATCGCGGTGAGCCGTATCATAAGTAGGGCGAAAAATAGGGGGTGCCTGGCATTTCCTTTTTGCTGGTATTGTTCTCTCATTAAAAGAAATCTTCGCGTTTTTTCAATAAGGTGAACGAATGAAATGCTTATTTTCGGAGCGAGGCATTATATCGGTGAGTGTATACAAACCATGTAATGCTTGCTGTTAATAATGCCGACGAAATCAAAGCTGTAAGAACACTATATGTTTGCCAAATAAGTATCGTTGACCAATCTAATGCACAGCACATTATACACTGGACAATCGTAGCAATCAGCAAAATAGCTGTTACGATTATTCGCTTTTTTGTCATTGGCTGCCGCTCATTCGTTTTCCTTCTGCGTAATCCTAAGAGAAAGAACAGAACAGCCAATAGGCAAAGAATAATTGTGGTAGACGACAAAATGATGTCCAAAAGCTGTGTGCCGCTTATTCTATATGACTGCGTCAGATTGCCGTCTAATATATCTTTAACTTTTAGTACCATGCTTCTATTGATATTTGCGCCGTTGGTCAGCAAGCAGATGGCTGTTCGTTCATTTGGCAGTATGGCCACTTCGGTTCCGAAATTGGGATTGCCCCCTGGGTGCTCTATAATCGTTTGGTTGGCGTTTACCGACCAGCCCGCCGCATAATACATTTCGTTGACAGCCGGAACAGACATATCACCCTGATGTGATTTTTCGATAACCGTGTGGAATATTTCGGGTATGTCCTGCACAATACCCATCTGTATGCCCATCCAACGCGCCATATCTTTTGTACAAGAAATGATGTAGCCTGCGGGTTTATTCCCGGAATAATCCGGCGCGTTATATGGAGTTGTCATAAAAAAGGAAGAACGGTAGCCCTGTGCCAACTGTCCGGTGGCTTGAGCATCTTCTTTATAAACATACGTCTGGTGAAGACCCAACGGCTGAAATACCTGTTCCCTCATAAAGTCTTCATAGCTTTGTCCCGACACAATCTCAATAACCAGACCTAATACGTCATAATTAACAGTTCCGTAATTATACTGCTCACCAGGATAGAACGACAATTCAGAATCTACGAGCATTTCTACGGTTTTTTGCAACATATCCGGCGTATTGCCTTGTGGAATGTTTTGACTGTGACTGCCATTTGTTAAGCCGCTAGTATGGTGTAAAAAGTTATTGAGCGTAATACTTTGCATATCAACGTGTTTCCCCTGATACTTTAACGTAAACCAAGGCAAATATTTCTGGATAGAGTCTGTCATTGACAGCAGTCCTTGTTCTTCCATCAGCAGAATACCCATGCCGGTAAAAGCCTTACTTACCGAAGCCAGCTCATATAGAGTATTTTCACTTGCCGACAGTCCCTTTTCACGATCTGCGTACCCGGAAGAAAAGTAGAGCACTTCATTGTTCGCAAGTATTGAGATTGACATTCCCGGTACACCTGATATACGGCTTGCATCATCCAACAATGTTTGTATTGAATCAGATTGCGAATCTGATAATGCATAACTTGGTGTTGCGAATCCGGTGAACAGTATAAGTACTGCAATCATAAAGACAATAATTTTTTTCATAGTCTCTCCATTCCGAAAAAGCTCCCGTACGGAAAATATAAATAATCCGCAGTACGCCTTATCCCCCTAAAGTGTAATACGATATATATTTATGAAGCTTATTATTGCAAAATCTTATTGTATGTGAAGAATCATACGATATAAAAAATTAGATTGCTATCATAATCTTCTACTTACTACGAACTATTTTGCTAGGAACACAAAAAGCCCCTCTGCTTCATTAGCGGAAGGGGCAATAGTTTGGAAGTATTCCTCAATCTTCTCATCAAAGGTTAGCTCGATCTCTTTGTGATACACTTATTTACTGCTACAGTCAGATAGAAACACTGCATTTAGTCAAACTTGAATAGCTCAGAAGACTCCAATTGTGTTGATGTCGACCTTTTTCAGTGATATTCCAACTGTAAACAAGGTTGATAGTCAAGCATTTTGAGGCGATTTCCGAAAAACAATAATAATATGGGAGATTATTACCTTATGGACGAGTTCTTTTGATAGGAGTTAAGTTCGCTTTATAGATGATATGGTGAACCGTATCATAAGTAGGGCGAATTTTTTTGTAGGTAAAGTTTAGGTAATATTTATAATTATGGAATAATAAGGGTTTTTTATAAAGTGCGCATAAAATGGATCGGGCTTCGCTTCATTGAGAGATTGATGAGGGCGTTCTTGGTTATAGAATTGGACATAGCGAGCTATCCCTTTGCACAGCGCGCGAGGGTCTTCGAATTCATTCAAATAGATGCACTCGTATTTGAGCAAACGAAAATATCGTTCTGTGCGACTGTTATCCGTCGCACGCCCCTTACCATCCATTGATACCTTGATGCCTTCCTTTCTCAAGAGGATTAGATAAATTCGTAATCGATCACTTTACGGCTGTACCAATCGATGATATTGATCAGTGTACCCCCAAATATTCTTTAATGGTAGAGAACTATTATCTTTGATTTTCGGGGAAAGGAAATCTGTTGATTATATTATTTACTAGACATAAATCGACATGTTGTTATGGAAATATGTGCATGAAAGTGTAATAATAATTATAGGAATGTATGAATAAGATTCGACAACATCTATATGTATTGAGCTAGTGCAATGACGGGAGACATACATATGAAAACTAGTGAACATTTTAACAGCTATGAAGGGCTATTCATGTATCAGTTAATGGAAAAGTTATATCCAATTTGCCGCAGCATCACTGGCAATGGTGTTAGGGAAACATTGAGAATAATTCAAGAAGAAATCCCTTTGACCATTCATGAAATCCCTACCGGAACAAAAGTATTTGATTGGGAGATTCCCAAAGAGTGGAATGTTAGAGATGCTTATATAATGGATAGCAACGGGAATAAAGTAGTTGATTTTCAAGAAAATAATTTGCATTTGGTTAGTTATTCCATTCCAGTAAACAAGGAGCTTACCTTGGACGAACTGCAAAAGCATTTATTCTCACTGGAAGAGCAAACAGATGCAATACCATACATAACTTCATATTACAAGGAACGCTGGGGATTTTGTATAACCCATAACCAAAGGAAGCAACTTAAAAATGAAACATACCGAGTATACATTGATAGTGAATTGAAGGAAGGGAACTTAACTTATGGCGAGTTAATTATTCCTGGAAAGTGCGAAAAAGAGGTATTCTTATCTACATATGTATGCCATCCATCTATGGCTAATAATGAGTTGTCGGGACCTGTTGTTAGCACATCACTAGCCAAGTGGATTTTGAGTGCTGAAAGAAAGTATACTTACCGGATTGTTTTTATCCCTGAAACTATAGGATCCATAGCTTATCTAAGTAGAAATATGGAAATTATGAAGGCGAATATTATTGCCGGATATAATATTTCGTGTGTCGGAGATGAACGCGCCTATTCTTATCTTTGTTCACGAAATGGTAATACGTTAGCGGATCGAGTTGCATTAAATATATTAAAATCGTCTCACCCGGAATTTATAAGCTATTCGTATCTTGAACGTGGAAGTGATGAAAGGCAATATTGCAGTCCTGGCATAGATTTACCGGTAGCGAGCATTATGAGGTCAAAGTTTGGAGAGTACCCTGAATATCATACGTCATTAGATAATATGGAACTTGTTACGGCGAAAGGCTTACAGGGAAGTTTTGAAATCTATAAGGAATGTATTGAATTAATTGAAAAGAACTCAAAATATAAAATCAAATGTTTTGGAGAGCCTCAATTAGGAAAGAGGGGATTATATCCAACTCTCAGTACTAAAGAATCAGGTAAAATAGTTCGGGATATGATGAACTTTATTGCTTTTGCAGATGGGGAAAGGGATTTAGTTGAAATAAGTAATATTATACAAGTAACGGCAAAAGAGCTCTATCAAATTGTCGATAATCTATGCGAGCATGATTTGTTATCATGTGATGATTAATTCCTACTAGAGATACCTTAACTCTCCTGAGAATTGTTGATTTTATCGGTGCGTTATTCTTGTAACGAGAAAGGACGATACAATGAGTCAAAACATATCATGTTTAGGTTCCAAAGATTGGTTAGGAGCTGGCTTTTGGCGATCAGTTGAACACTTTCATGACAGGCCTGCTTTAGTTGTGCAAGATCGGGTTTACACATATACAGAACTTGGTGACAAGGCAATACAACTGGCGCGATTGATCGAAAAGGTTGAAGCGAGGGAGAAGCAAGAAATGGCGGCCGTGTTTGCTACCCGCAGCCTAACTGCTTATTCAGGGGTTTTGGGAATATTAACCTCAGGACGCGGTTATGTGCCGCTCAATCCTAAATTCCCTCTGGAACGAACGCTTTATATGTTGGAAGCTTCAAAAGTGTCAACTATTATTGTGGGAGTCGAGGCATTTGAACTCCTTTTGAAATTGTTACCCTTGGTAAATCGTCGTCTTAACGTCATTGTACCCGTAAAAGATAACAAAGAGATCCCAATTGAAGCGTTGGACTGCAAACATCGATTCTTCGGTAAAGAGGATTTGGAGGAAGGCAATGAGCTGTGGAGCCCGTTACCATGCCAACCTGAGAAGGCAGCCTATCTGTTGTTCACTTCAGGGAGTACGGGAAATCCAAAAGGTGTGCCAGTCAGCCACCGTAATGTAACTTCCTATTTGCAGCATTTTATTAGAACGTATCATTTCAATGAAACTGACCGCTTCTCTCAAATGTTTGACATGACTTTCGATCTCAGTGTACATGATATGTTCGTTTGTTGGGAGAGTGGGGCCTGTCTACATACGGTTCCAGAACAAGCGGTAATGTCACCTGCAAAGTTCATCAAAGATCAGGAACTGACAGTTTGGTTTTCAGTCCCATCAGTCCCTATATTCATGCAAAAACTAAGATTGCTTAAAGATGATGTGTTCCCATCTCTTCGTTATAGTTTCTTTTGCGGCGAAGCTCTTCCTCAAAGTGTTGCCGAGGTTTGGCAGGAAGCGGCAAACCACTCGGTTGTCGTAAATTTGTATGGTCCTACTGAGGCAACTATTGCGATATCACAATATCGTTGGGATTCGAGATACTCACCTAGTGAATGTGTACAAGGACTTGTGCCTATTGGACACGTTTTTCCAACACAGGAGTGGAAAATTATTGGTGAGGACCTTCGCGAAATGCTAGTTGGTAAAGCAGGTGAATTACTTTTATCTGGAACACAAGTTACCAAAGGATACCTCAACGACGATAAGAAGACTAAGCAAGCATATATAACGTTACCGAATGAAAACGGAAAAATTTGGTATAGAACTGGCGATATTGTGATACGTGACGAGTCGAACAATCTATATTACCTAGGGCGTATAGATAATCAACTTCAAATATTGGGCTACCGTGTAGAAATTCAGGAAATCGAACATGTTCTTCTTACAACTGGAGTCACATTTGCAGTTGTGGTTCCATTGCTGCTAGATAATGGCAAAGTTGAAGGGGTGTATGCCTTCTTACCAAAGGAAGAAGAAGTAAATCACTTAGAGATACTCAACTATTGCCATAAAAAATTGCCTGATTATATGATTCCTAGGAAGTTGTTTTTTGTGGAAGAGCTCCCCTTAAATACAAATGGAAAAATTGATCGCAAACAGTTGATTAAACAATTGGAGGTATTATGATGACCGTAAAATACGAAGAAGTTGAAAATTATTTGTATAATATTTTACAAGACAGACTAGAACTTTTTGGGGTTACTCGTGGGGATTTCACCGATTCGTTTCAGCTACTACCGGGTGTTGTTGACTCAATTGGTTTTTTAGAGTTAGTCGCTCAAGTAGAGCAAAACTTCGAAGTGGAAATGGACTTTGAGCATTCTGATCCCGAGCAGTATACAAAACTCGCAGGATTTATACAATGCATAAAGGGATTTTAGTCACATGGAGAACATACAATATTTTGAGCTTTCAGCTGCGGGTCCATTATTAGAACAAACTGAAATTTTATTTGTTTGTATGTACAAGTATATGAATGAGAAGGGATTGCTGCTTCCACTTGTACCAGGCGGTGAGAAAATGTGGTCAAAATCTATTTTACCAATGTTAGGGAAGTTTGGTGTGGTTTGGATAGCACATAATGGGAAGGAGTCAATTGGATTCGCACAAGGGATGATCAAAGTGCTTCCTAACTATTTAGGCGGGAAAAAAGTCGGTATTATTTCACATATTTTTGTGAACTCGGATATGCGCCAATACGGTATAGGTAGCGAGCTTGTAAGAAAAATCGAGGAATGGTTTGTTGCGAAACAGGTAGATTCAATTGAGCTCCAGGTACTTTATCAAAATGAAAATGGACGTGACTTCTGGGATAAGATTGGTTATGAATATGAGGTATACCAAATGCGTAAGTTTATAACGGGAGCTTCCAAATGAAAAAATTTACGAACGAGGATTTTCTGCAAGCCCTAATAGCGGCTAATGTTTACCCCGGAGATATGGTGTTTGTCCATAGCTCTTTGTTTCAATTTGGTAGGATGGAAGGCTGCCAGCCTCAGGAGATACCAGCACAGTTAGTACGTCTGTTACTTGACTATCTAGGGAGCGAAGGTACAATTGCAGTCCCGACTTTTAACTTTGGATTTATACAAGGATTGCCATATAATCGTCAGCAATCTTCATCCGAAGGAATGGGAGTCTTCTCAGAGACTGTACGTCAACTGCCTGGAGGTATTCGAAGCTGTCATCCACTACAGTCAATCGCAGCGGTTGGACGACTTGCTGAGACAATTACTACGCCTGATACTAGTTCCTCATTTGACACCAATGGGCCTTTCGGCATAATGGTGAGTCTTGGTGCGAAAGTACTCTTGCTTGGAGCATCGATTCAGGCTGCCTCTCTTATCCATTACGTTGAGGAACGGTTAGAAGTCCCTTATCGACAATGGAAAACTGTCAGCGGTATCTACGTTAATAACGGAGAGGAAACGAAGCGTACGTATAAATTCTTTGCACGCGATCTAGAACTCGATCCTCGTTTAAATTTAGATCCCATAGAAACATGGTTAACGGAACGGAATCAATTTTATAAGGTACCGGTGGGTAATGGACATGTATCACAATTTGCTTTTTCTGACTTTGTGGACGTGGTTACTGAGCACTTAATGGATAATCCTTATTGTTTAATTACCTCAATGAAAACGAATCGCTAGCACGAGATGGCGTTAAATGATGAACTGCATAGACTTCTTTACAAAAACCACGGCTGAACCGTATCATAAGCCTGGAGGGGACTATATACTTAGCAGTCAGCTTTCAAGTATGGTCCATATAACCTTAGCCATGATGAACAAATGAGAGAAGGAATGAGTTTTATAGGTCATCTAATATCCTGACTATTGACATGGTACACAATAGCACGAGACAAAACTCCAGAACCAGATAAGGGTTGGTAACTGCCGTATTGGATTCAAATAGATAGGATTAAAGCATGTTTGAGTTTCGGAACTTTTCCAGACAAAAGAAAAGCGGACCGTCAGCTTTTTCCAGAGTGAACTGAATGCTGTCCTCACCCATCGTTACAAATATATCTGTGCCTTCATTTCGCTCTACTTGTGTTACGGAGAACCGTATCACAAGTAACGGTGAAAAATTTTTGTTGTGAGAAAGCTGGAAGTATGTTGTTGGACATGTGGAATAATGGGCATTTTAGTTATAGAGACATTATCATTTCGCTGAGGGTGATAATAAGCGGTTAGAGATACGGCCGTCCTGTAAAAAGGATGGCCTTTCTTTAAAACTTGCCGTTACAGAAAGTATGGCGAACCTTATTTCAAATAATGGTAAATTGTGAAGTGGAAATCGTTATCGTTTAGATTCCTTGGCGATGTATATCTCTAACTGATCCGCTGCATGAAACACAGAGTTTCCATGACAAACTTCCAATCTGACAGGGCGCAGCTTGCTGACGATTGAACTGCTTCGAAGAACTTCTTCCATAGCAGGAGTAAAGAGGGGTTTGCGCAATTTTCCATTCTTAGAAGAGAACAAATCCCCGGCGAGCAGTACCTGATCTTTCTCATGATAATATACGACATGTCCTGGGGAATGTCCGGGTGTATAGTAAGGCGTTAAGCTACCTATCGATTGTAATTGCCCGTGTCTGTCCTCGAGCAACATTTGGGTCATTCCCTTCTCCATGGTATAGACAGCCTTTTTTCCAGGACGGTAAGGGAGTTCTCCTTCGATATAAGGTATTTCGGTACGGTGAGCGAATACGGGAACCGGATTTGCTCTTAGAATGCGCTTGAGAGCTCCTACATGATCAGGATGACCGTGCGTCAGTACGATTCTTTGCAGCGGACCAGCTTGTAACCGATCAATGAATTTCACAATTCCGTTCGCCATCATCGGCATCCCTGCATCTACTAAGGTGACCCCTTCTTCTTCCGCAACTACCCATACGTGGATCGGGATCAATAACCACATTTTTAAGCTCCAGATATGCTCCGAGACTTGCGCGATTTTCATTTTCTATCAGCCTCCATTGGAGATTTTTTGTTGAAAACCGATGAGAAGTGCTTCGAATGCAAATATCCCCTTCAAGTTCACTCGTTTCCTCATGATAACCTGAGGTCTTTTTTGAGTGTCTACTTGAAGGGGATAGTGCCAATTCGAGAATGAAAGTCGTCTTTACATATTATCACCAGAAATACGATCAGGTATTTTGGTAACATTCTGGAGGCCGAAATCCAAGTTTCTCGTCATATACTTATTAAAAAAGTTTGGATCAATTCCTGTCATATGATGAAAGAAGGATACTTCCACCTTCCAATCGTTTTCGATCATTTGACCAATGTCCACAATCCCCTTTTTTGAAACAAAATCAGTGATTGTTTTGATTTTCATTGGTTTCTGAATCGGAAAAACATCATCGAGCGGTTCAATTTTTAAATAACCTTTCCGGTGCATTGCCGCGTAAAAGTTCCGATGATCTTTTGGTTCGATGATCCCAAGATTAGCAGCCCTATATCCTAACACTTGCAACGAAGTTTTCCATTTCTTTTTCAAATCTAAATAATCATCTGGATTCGTGATATGGGAAACATCCTCCATATCAAGTGTGAATTCATCTTCCGGTAATAATAATGCTCCGGCAAATAGATTCGCTTCATTCTCAATCATTTTGTGCTCTTTTCGATCTAAGTTAGCGAACTCAAGGCGATAATGAAGCAATAGATGACCCAGTTCATGTGCGATATCAAAGTTCCGCCTAACAGCCGATCGTTTCATATTCCCTAAAATGATATAGGGTCGATCATTTCGGGTCCACAGGCTATAAGCATCAATCTCCTCGCCAATTGCCTTCTCAAAAACGAACACTCCGCTCTTTTCGATCAGGAACATGAAATCATCATTATTTGTTTTCGATAAATCGAGTCTTTTTCGCGCTAAATGGGCGACATTATTGATTTGAGCAGCTCTGTCGTCCTCTGTATGATTTAAATACTCAATAACCTCGTCCCTTAACGTAATGATTTTTAGGGTAGGAAGGCTAACTTTGGCTGTTATATAGTTGACAAAAGTATCTAAATATTCAATATGCTTTGCTTCTGCCTGCGTCTTCGAGATGACATTCAATATTTTTGACCGATACGCAATATTCATTACGTCGACATTAGCAGGCGTCATGTACCGTGCAAGCATGTCTTCCGAATAAAAGTATTTACTTTTTACGCTAAAAACTCGTTTCAACTCGTTCACGATCTGCATTTTCGGTGATGTATAAGCGTTCTCGTACTGCCAGACTGCTTGTTCGGTAACACCTAACATTTCGGAGAGCTGCTTTCGCGAATATCCGTGCATGATCCGTAAATTGGCTAGGTTTTTACCAATGAACATGCCTGCTCCCTCCTTATTTCACTAACACCATTTCTGTTTGTTTATGAATTTTGCTGTTCCTCTTCATAAATCCCGATATCAAATGCGGCTGGATCCATAACATCATCGTTCATTTCAGGTGCCACGACATCGCGATCCTCTTCAGTTAATTCAGCTCCGGAGATAAAGTCAGAGAGATCTTCTACGAGGTAAGCGTAGTTATCATTTGGATTAGGCAAATAGTGCATGATTTCAGATATCTGATATGCCTCATCAAGTGCGTATGTGAGTATATGAAATTGATTGTAGGATGATGTGAAATTTTCTAGCTCATCTCTCACCCGGCTTTCTAGAATGAACCAGGAAAGCTGTTCAACCGTTTCTGTTTTTTTCTCTCTTTTTGATGATTGCCGAGTGGAGGGAAATGCTAAGACCTTATTGATTTTCGAGAGTTCATGAAGATAGGTGCGCCGCGGGCCTTTCTTTCCACTATTATTAGGAAGCTTTGCTTGTGAAAAGCAATCTTCATTAAAATAAGCAGCATTCTTAATAAGAAAAAGAATCTTGAAGTCTCCATGGATGAATTGTAGATAATCCCATGTTAAACCTGCTTTTGACTTCTTGTATGTGAAGCCGTGACCAATGCACTCCTCAGCAAGTTTGCTTTCAATAAAATTACCCTTCGTCCAGGAAAAAGCCGAGCTAATCTTCATTTTTGATTTGCGATCTTTACGATGTTCAATATAGTCACGATAACCATCAACAATAGCATCAACAATCATTTTATTGTGTTCAGGACTAAACTTGTATTGATCCATATCAAACACTCCAATTCGATATTATGAAGACAGTTTATATTCTAATCGAAATTGGGGTATATGGAAATGATTATTTTTGTTATTTTTAAAGTTATATTATATATCTTCATTAATTTTTATAGTTGTAAAGGGTTTTGCTGGATGCTTAGTTTGAATTATTCTCTTCTTTCCAAATGTTATTCATCATACAAAAATGACGGTGAAGCTTATTTAAGTTAAACAAGATAAGTCATCCGAGTATATCTTTACGTGTCTGGAAGACCCCGTATTGGTCGTTGGCGACCTCGCCGTTGAAAAGGACATGTATCACAAATACGGTCAATTGGAATCCATGACACGCACGATGATCGAGGAAAAGTTCGGTCAAGTCCAAGATGAATATGTTGCGTTTATCGCTTCGACGCCAGAAGAACGCTTCAAGGCACTATTACGGAATCGGCCGGATTTAATCGATCGCGTGCCTCAGCACCAATTGGCAAGTTATCTCGGAATTACCCCAGAGTCATTAAGCAGAATCAAGAAGCGAGTTCATAAAGACAATGATGTAGCGGATATCAGGCCGTTATAGGGGCTTTCCCGCCTTTGAACAGCATGGTTGATGACATGATGTTATGAAAGGTGGCGCCGGCATCTCCTTGTACCACAAGGCCTGCATGGACAAAGCCATACAAAAAAAGGAAGCAAGCGTCATGATGATGAGCGATATGCCCGCAATTAATGCAGCCTTTCGTTGATCCGTTCGTTGTATTTTTGCGGTAACCATCAAACAACCTCCTGGTATTCTGTATTAATCTCATTGCAGTTCTCCAAAATCGGCTTGTATGAGAAAACGATCGCTTGCTATGAAATTGCGTATGGAAAATGCTATGTGCTTGATCGTCTATCAAGGGGTTCCTTTGTGCTGTATGACGTATTGGGACCATTACGCGCAATCCTCTTGCTTCCGCGGGCACGCTCGGGATTAATGCCGGAGTTTATTTTTGGCAGCAATGGGCTGCGGGAAATCGACTATTCTTCGTTCCTTGGCAAGGCTGCTGAAACCTATAGCCGGTACGGTATATTTGAATGAGAAGCCGGTGTTTTCGCAAAAAAGCAAAGAAATCGCCAAACAGCTGTCGATCTTGCCGCAAAGTCCGCAGGCGCCTGAAGGTGTACGGTTAGGCAGCTCGTTAAGCAAGGCCGCTTCCCTTATCAAAGCGTAATACGCAATAAATGGTCGGTACACAACGAAGAAGCCGTCGAGCAAGCACTGCATGCAACAGGAGTGAAAGCATTTGAGGATCAGCCAGTATCTTCCCTCTCGGGAGGGCAGCGGCAAAGAGCCTGGATTGCGATGACCATTGCCCAGCAAACCCCGATCATTCTCTTGGATGAGCCTACGACTTATTTGGATATGGCCCATCAAGTGGAAGTGCTTGATTTGTTGTTCAAGCTCAATCAAGAAGAGGGACGCACCATTGTCATGGTGCTGCATTATCTGAACTTGGTGTGCAGATATGCCGATCATTTATTTGCAGTAAAGGATCAACAGGTTTATTGCGAAGGAAAACCGGAAGATATTATGACTCCTTTTTTGATGAAAGAAGTGTTTGGCTAGGCTTGCGAAGTGTACCCTGACCCGATTTTTGGAACCCCTTGTTTTTGTCCCTATGGACAAGGTCGTATGCTTAGCCCGATCAAAGTGGTGCGCGCAATGTCGTAAGCGGCGGGGAGTGTAGGTTTGAGCTTTCTTATCGCGCATAACAATCAGCATCGGCTGCCTCTCGGGATGATCCGGGAGGCAGCCGATTGTGGGTTAGCGGTTCTTCTTGCCTACCGTCACAATGGTAATACTTTTGATTACATTTGCAGGCTGTTCCTTGTTATACAGCCAGTAGGACGGCGTATCTGTAACATGTTGAATCCGCAGGCAAAATTCCTTCCGCGGGAGCTGATTCGATTGGATCACCAGCATATTGCCGTCCACGGTTATATAATCGGGAGGAATAGGTATCGCACCCTTCTTGGTTAAGATGTTCAGACTGCCGGGGAGCTTGGCGGATGCCTCATCAATTCGCTTCTGAAATGAAATCACTACCTTATCATGCTGCGGTCGGGTGATCGCGGTCGGAACGGGGGCTTCCTCGTACATATATTTTCCAAGATGATATTCATAGGCCGTCCAGGTGTCAAACCCCATGCCCCATGCCACTTGGCCAAATGTGTGATACCAATTGCGGTCCTTCACCATCGAGAGATTCGAACCGATATCGGCCTGCACGCCAAGCGGAATATCCGGGTGAACGGCGCGTATCTCATCGACGAAGTTCTGGTAGCTTCGAATATACTGTGGCGGAAGCTTGTTTTGGGGCTTCATCCAATCTGGCCAGTGTGTCTGCAGAAAGTGAAGGTCAGGCCGGACGGCCGATATCATCTCTGCGGCATCGAGACCCTGCATCTCGCGCAGTTTATTTACAGAGTCCCCACCGGCGTCTATTGCAAGCGACCAGGTCGCGACGAGAATATTACATCTGGCGTCTCGCACCCCGCCCCTCCCGTTAATCAGCTCATTCAGGAAGCTATTTACGGCATCGACCCGGAACTCGACCCAATCTTTATATAACGCTTTATTCGTCAGGTAATAGTCAGGATGGCGCGGATTTGTGAAATTTGGGATGCGGGGATGACCGTATTGCCGCTGGAACGCCGCTTGGGCAAGCGGACCGACATCGCCGTACACGCCGCTATGAATGCCATCCCATTCCGGAAAATAGGGCTCCGCAACTTCGATGCCGTCGAACGGGTAATCCCTCACCAATTGGGCCAGCTTCAGCTTCTTCCATTGCACATAGTTCTCACTATGCGGAGAGAAGCGGTAATACCCGTCATTCACTGGCTTCAGCAGCTTCATCTGCCAACTCGGCCAATCCGCAGGGAAGCCTTCAACAGAGTAAGATCCATTTCCGAGGACAAGCGCCCAGACAGGCAGCCCCCTCTTCTGGAAAGCCTCAATGAGTTCACGATTGACAATATTCTCGTTGACGACAAAATAGTGGACGGAAGTGTACCCGTTCTGAACAATCTCATCAGCGATGCTCGCTGCCGAGCGATTCTGATAATAGGCGAATGACGGATCCACCTGAATTGTAGGTCCTGACAGAGCGGAAGCCTTGTGTTTGCCGACACATGCACAAGGATCCCCTTGCTTCTCGGCATGCATCATTCTTGCAGAGGGCAGTGTATGTATGCCAGAGGTGCCGGACATACGAAGTTTGCGAGACTTGAACATAACCGCTACCTCCTATAATGCTTATTCAACCCTGAACTCCAGTAACCGACGTCTATCAAAAGTGGAACTCGCTTGCCAACGAGACGATTCTATCGTTGTCTGATGGCAAACAGAAGCAGATCTTGGATACGGTGTTCGTATCAAGAGAAGAAAAAGAGGGGAATCGAAAAATAGCGCGCAGTTCCACGGCAAGTCTTCACCATACATAGTGAAAATTGACACCGTATCCTGCACGATAAACCAAAAAGGCCGAATTCAAGAGCAAATGGGAATCCTGACTCGACCTTTTTGGCAATTAAAATTTCAGCAACCTCTATTATGACTTTAACGGCACTACGTTCTGCTCGATCTGCTTCATCGCTTCTTCCCCAATGAGCCCCAATCTCCAGATTGCCGTGCCCTTCAACTGATAGCGCTTGGCAAGCCCAATGACACTTGAGATGGACTTGCTGTTCTCGCTGCCCATCGACAAGCCTAATAGAAGCTTATGTTTTGGAACTTCTTTCAACGCCAGCTTAATCGCTTCGTTCACTTTATCGAGTGGTTCCGGCGCTTTTTCACCCGCGTAGGCATACGCCATAATCATAATATCGTCCGCTACAGAAGCAAGCGTCTTATAATCATACCCCTGATAAGCGCCGTTCAGCGGATGCAGCGCCAGCGTCAACTTCAAATTGGCGGCTCTCGCTTTATTCGCAAGCTGAGTGACAAAGAAGTTGTAATCCTGCTTCGCCTTAGCCTTGTCTCCGGATAATCCCAATCCTTCAAAATCAAGCACAATGCCTGAAAAGTTCTTATCCTGTGCGAGTTGAATGATATCTTCTATCGCCTTATCCCGAAGTGTCTCATCTTCCAGCATTTTCGTCAGCTCGCCTTTGCTATCCGAGGAGAACACCATCAGGTAAGGAGTTGTTCCCGCCTGCTTCGCTTCGGCAACAATAGATTCCGGCGTAATATCTCCCGCTGGCTGCGGCCAATAGAAGTCCTTGCCTTCTGTCGTAATCGTCCCGTCTTCCTGAAGGCGAACCCATCCGAATGCGGTCGCATCGAACTGCGGAATAAGATTCCGCTCTTTAAACGACGAAATAGCATAGAACGCCATATTATACATCTTCTTCGGCGGTGATTGGATAGAGACAACTTTCGCAGCCGAATTCCAGGACACTTGTGCTCCGAATTGTCTGCTGAAAAAGCTGAGTGGAATATACGTTGTACCTGCTTTGACGAAAGGCGCCATTGAGAGTTGGACAGATTGGCCATTAACCTTCGCCGTCTTCTGGTTCAACTGCAGAACAACGACCTTCTTCTCTTGAACAGCCGTCTGATTCGCCGTTACGGTCTGATTCTTTGGATTCCACAGCACTTCTATATTCAGCGCTTCAGCGATTCCGCGGAACGGAACCATCGTATTGCCTTGCACAATGATTGGCTCTGCTGAGAATTCGAGCGCATATTCATCCAGCATAATCTTCGTTCTACCAGTCGTATTTGGCTTACCTGCCGCTTCCACCGTCTGTTGCGGGAATAGCAGTGTAATCGTCAACAACATTGCTAATATAGAGCATACATAATGCCGCTTACTCAATAAAACTACCCTCTTTCTTTCGTGCATAGATTCGAACCGAATCTATTACTCTCTTATCGATATCTATTTTACTTATATAAAAGGCAATATTCTACAGGAATGATCTACATGATGATAGAATACAAAGATACAAATACTTCCACAGAAAGAGGGTGGATCCATGGAATTATCCGAATGCCAGTTGCGATCGAACTGGAACGCTATGGCAGCTCTACCCATTCATACGGCTGCTTAACCGCTTTTAGACCATATTCGATAATCGTAATGATGGCGATCGTTTGAGCGGAAGGAACTGATATGCGCCCGGTCTCGAAGAAGGCAACAAGGTCATGAATGAACAGGTTGAAAAAATTCGATTCCGGCTTCAGAATGCTGCAACTACTCGAATCATACTTTACTGCCATCGTAAACGGACACTCGTCGCCCAGGTGATGAATCATCGCTTGCCGTCCGTCTTTGAATTCGATCAGCAGGGCTGGAGCTGTCTTCGTTCCGATGAACATGACTCGCTTCGCATCTGCCCCCATCAGCGATACGATCGGTTCGATCTGATGGATCGAGTAGTTCTCGAACGCGCCGGGACCCCAACTGGAGATGGCCTCAATGCCATTGCGCTCCGCGTCGCCATATTCGGTCGCGAATCGCAGGGCTGACGAGGAATATAGCGGCGTGCTATGCTGCGCCGCCCGCTCGAACAGGCGAAGCGCGGCTGCTCGGTCAGGGGCAAGTGTCTTATCGATGTAAGTCGGCTTGCCCGATGCCAGCGGCAGATAAGCGAGCGCCTCATGATGCTCCGGGTGATCGGGTGAAAGCACGATCAAATAATCGCTCTTTTCCACGACCTCTTCAATCGTGTTCAACAGCGTAACGCCATGACGCTCGCACCACGCCGCGTTGCTCAATCCCTGCTCGGCATCCCTCATGCCGTATGCATAAGTGACTTCTATACTTCCGCCGGATGCGTTTCGAATCCATTCCGGGTATTTGTTCGCATGCCATTCATCCAGATAATAATCGATAAAGCCTATTTTCTTCATGCTGGCGCTCCCTCTTTCACGAAAGAGATCTCTGTTCTTTGCTCTGAAGATTGATAGATGGCCTGAATGATTTTGGCTGTCAGGATGACGGTATCAATGTGTGACGGCAATTTTTCCCCCGACTTAACGCAGGAGAGGAAGCTGTCGATCTCGTTCTGGAATTGATCGGTCTTCGTAAACTTCGGCTTGCTTTCCAGCAATGCGCCATGCTTGGCGCTGTAAATGGTGAAATCCGCCCCGTACTGCAGCCGAATTCCCGCTTTGTCTCCCAGAAAGTCAATGTACATCTCGTCGACTCCGATATTTTGCGCCCAGGCTCCATTTACCGTAATCGAAGGACCTGCCGTTCGAATCATGGCTGTAACGAAATCATCGACATCGTACGTACCCTCATAGTTGGGCGGCCCCGCCCACATATTGATATAGGAGTAATCCTTCATATCCTTGCCCAGCTTGGAGTACGTCTGTCCCGTAACCGTCTTCGGATCCGGGTCGCCTGCGCAGTACATCACGATGTCGAGAAAGTGCACGCCCCAATCAATGAGCGCGCCGCCGCCTGCGACAGCCTTGTTCGTAAAGTCTCCCCCCAGTCCTGGAATCGAACGATGCGAGCGGAAGCTGACGTATACGTGGTACAGATCGCCCAGCTCTCCATCTTCGATCATCTTTTTAATGATGTTTACACCCGTATTAAAGCGATTTACGACGCCGATGTTCAGCGTCTTCCCGGTCTCATGCTGCACCTTCTGCATCTCAAGCGCTTCCTCATATGTTCTGGCAGCCGGCTTCTCGCAGAGCACATGCTTGCCGGCACGCATACATTCGATAGCGATCAAGGCGTGGCAATTGTTCGGCGTACATATTGAGACGGCTTCTACTTCCGGATCTTCCAGAATGATGCGGTAATCTTCAATTGCCTCCCCGCAACCGTACTGGTCGACCGCTTTCTCTGCTCTTTCCTTGCGGATATCGCAGAAATACTTGATCTCGGCTTCTGGATTGGCCAGATAAGCAGGAATGTGGGCGCTGTTGGCAATCGTCCCGCAGCCGATGATGGCTACAATCGTCTTACTCATATCGAATCCCTCCCATTTTTTAAATCCTTTTGAGGCTGAGGCGTAATCCACTTGGCAATGAAGTGCAACAAGTACTTATATGGTATCATGTATGCGCTTTATTTTATTTCAGTTTCGTGTGCAAAAGTAGGATTATCGTCCGATTGTCGTTCCCCTATTTGAAACGCTTGTTTGCGAACATGTTGACAAATTGCCCGAAATCGTATATTTTGATAGTAACAAATAGATAATAACAAATGGTTACGAACAGGTGGTGGTGTAATGTCAATAAGGGACCGTAATGGGCTTACCGAGCAAGAGTTTCTTGAACAATATACCGCAGGAGATTACGAACGTCCGTCTGTGGCAACAGATATGGTCATTTTTACGGTTACCGATACCGAGGAAAGTAATTACCGCAAGCTTCCGAAGAAGGAACTGCGGGTGTTGCTTATTCGACGCGGCGGGCATCCCTTCCTTGGAAGCTGGGCGCTGCCGGGCGGATTCGTCCGTCCTGTGGAGACGACGGAGCAGGCGGCACAGAGGGAACTGCAGGAGGAAACGGGAGTGGACAACGTCTACTTGGAGCAGCTGTATACATTTAGCGAGCCGGGGCGGGATCCGCGGACTTGGGTCATGAGCTGTTCCTATATGGCGCTGATCGATAGCTCTAAGGTGCATATCGAGGCCGGAGATGATGCAGATGAAGCCTCTTGGTTCAGTGTCTCCTATCGTCTCATGAGGGAGCAGAAGGAATTGCTGGAGGACGGAATAATCAAGACGAAGCAGTACGAGCTAAAGCTAACGGGGGGGCAGGAAACATTAACCGCCGTGGTGGAGCGCAAAATGACGTCTGCGGAAGCATCGTCTGCAGTGGAATATGTCATTCTCTCCAATGAGGGGTTGGCCTTCGACCATGCCAAGATTATCAGCTATGCCATCGAACGCCTGCGGGGGAAAGTGGAGTATACCGACATTGCTCTGCATTTGATGCCCAAGTTGTTTACACTGACGGAATTGCAGCAGGTATACGAAGTCATTCTGGACAAGGAACTGCTGAAGGCGGCTTTCCGCCGTAAAGCGGCCCCGCTTGTCGAAGAGACGGATCATTACACGGAGAATGCCGGGCACCGCCCGTCGCGGCTATACCGGAGGAATCGCGAGGGGATATGATGGTTTACAATATTGAAGACTTGCAGAAAGCGTATCAAGCGGGAAAGAAATATAAGTTTTTATTTTTCTGGGGACATACGCCTCCCGCTGACGGGAGCGTCAATCAGAGCTGCTTCAGTCAATGGTGGAAGTGCCAATTTACCGTAGACGGGAACAGATATAGCTGCACCGAGCAGTACATGATGGCGGAAAAGGCGCGGCTGTTCCACGATGACGAGATGCTTGTGGAAATTATGAATGCGAAGCATCCGAAACAAATGAAAGCCTTTGGACGGGCGGTTAAACACTTTAACAACGACGTATGGAATAACAACTGCTATGACATTGTGAAGCGGGGCAACTTGGCGAAATTTTCGCAGAATCCGGAGCTCTGGGCGTTTATGAGATCAACGAAACAGCGGATTCTGGTGGAAGCGAGCCCCACTGATCGGATGTGGGGTATTGGAATGGTGAAGGAGAATTCCGCTGCGGACAATCCAATGAAATGGCGAGGGAGAAACCTGCTGGGCTTTGCGCTGACTGAGGTGCGGGACCAGCTTCTAGAGAAAGAAGGGGAGTAACATGAACCGAAAGGAGCTTGCGCAGGATACGCTTCGCTATATCCGGCAGGGATATTATGAATGGAACGGGCAAAAGGTGGACTTCTCGGCTCTACAGCAATATTCGGAGGACAACAGCATTCTTATTGCGCCTGAACAGGGTATGGAATTGGTAAAGAGCTGTAAGCTGCCGCCAAATGGGAACCAGGCACAACAACGCGCAGCCAACGAGGCCACCGTTAAAGCGATTCTGGATGCCGCCCAAGCGGGGATTCGCGGCGTCGGGGTGCTTAACTTTGCAAGCGCGAAAAATCCGGGAGGCGGATTTTTAAACGGTGCGATGGCACAGGAGGAAAGTCTCGCCGCTTCAAGCGGCCTGTACGGAACGCAGCTGCGCAACGAGGCCTATTATGCGGCTAATCGCGCCTGCCGCTCCATGATGTATACCGATTATGCCATCTATTCGCCGAATGTTGTATTTTTCCGAAATGAACGGTTTCAGCTTCTGGAGCAGCCGGTGACTGCTTCGGTTCTGACCTTGCCCGCCGTCAACTATGGCCAAGTGCTGTTGAAGGGCGAAGACAGCGAGAAGGCGAAGCGCGTGATGAAGGATCGCATGCGTATGGCGCTGGCGATCTTTGCGGATAGAGGAGATAAATACTTGGTGCTCGGTGCGTATGGCTGCGGCGTATTCCGCAACAATCCGGTTGATGTGGCAGAATGGTGGAAACAACTGTTGGAGGTCGAGGGCTACGGCACGCTGTTTGATGAAATTATATTTGCTGTGTTGGATAGTTCCCGAAGCGGTTCATGCATCCGAGCCTTTGAAGACGTCTTTAGACCCGTTAAGTTGAGAAGTATCATAAATAACGGCTAAATCTGGTGCAGACTTTTATATCTGACAAATAGGTAAGCGTCTGATTACAGGCGCTTTTTTGATGCCTAATTGAATATTCGGGTATTTGCAGGAAACACTTGTGCACGGTTTTTTCGGCGATGAGCTGAGCAAGGGGCTATTTGTACGGAAAACCATCAAATTCATGGATGGAACCTTCATGACGGTATTTGAGTTGATCGAAACGAAGACGGGGAAGAAAAAGAAATACCAGTATGATTGGGAATATCAGCGGGGAAAGTTGTGGAAGTGGCATAACGAACCCCATAGTCATAAACAGCATCAAACCAATTATCATATTAAGTGGATTCATCGATTAAGAACAAATATATAGTAAGACGAAGGTTTGCCAATATGAGAAGACTATGACAGTATATAAGCATATAAGGAACTCTTATATTAAAACGGACAATCACGAATGGAGAAAATGAAACTATGTCTAATTTACCAAATTGCCCAAACTGTAATTCAGAATACACTTACGAAGATAGAGCTCTTTTTGTTTGCCCGGAATGCGGCCATGAGTGGTCTTTGGAATTACAAACCGAAAACAGTGAAGATAACAAGATCATCAAAGACGCAAATGGAAATGTCTTAAACGACGGTGATTCTGTAACCGTAATCAAAGACCTGAAAGTAAAAGGAAGTTCATTGGTTGTAAAAATAGGCACAAAAGTAAAAAATATACGTTTGATTGATGGAGATCACGATATTGATTGCAAAATCGATGGTTTTGGAGCCATGAAATTAAAGTCTGAATTTGTTAAGAAGATATAAATGCGGTATTAATGAAACAGAACGAATCTGTATTGGAAGCCCTCTGGCATGGAGGGCTTGTTCTATTCTTGCTTTGAGATCCTGAGCTGTGACTAGATTATTCCCCTTGATGAGAACTCCCACAATTGCTGTTTCGTTCTAGCTCTAAAGGCAAAAAAGCATATGTTCCATCTTTAATGATCTCACATCTGCGAACGGGAATAGGATGTTTGAAAATGGGCCCATCTATTACTGTGGTATGGAACTCTCCACCTTCTCCGCATGGGTCAATACCGCGAGCTTCAAGCTCCTTCACATATTCATGGGTTAACATTCGCCCTAAATCGTCTTCCCTCATTCCTAATGATAAATTTACGGTTACAAGGATCGTTACAAATCCTAGATTGATGAACTCTTGGACAGCTTCAAGATGATTCATTTCCCATAGAGGCATCCCAAGCTTTAATCCGGCATTTTTCGTAACCCTGTCATGCCAACAACCATGAGCAGGCACATCCAAATCTCCAGTTACTAATACTTCTGCTCCCTGATTTTTAGCTTGTTCTAAAAGGCGTATAAAGATTGTTTCATAATCTGTCCAACTCGCAGCCGCAGTATATACAGGTAATCCTATCGATTCAGCTTGAGCGCGTATTAGCTCTGGAGGCATTCCATGGGATCGGGAACGTTTCCCTTCTTCCTCCAACATCACGATTAGTCCAACTGCTTCTCCAACCTTCATTGCTTTATATAGAGCTAACACACTATCCTTTCCTCCACTAAAAGAAGCAATGAATTTATGCCCGCTAGCTCCATTTTTCCAATCTATTATTTCTGTCATTCATCTCTTTCCCCTCTGTTGTTTATGGCTTTTGCACGATGCCTGTGGGCTAGATCTAATGGTTTCATTCTATCACTAAAAAGATCGAAGCAATATGCGCAGTATCATCATTGAAACGAATAAAGCTAACCGTTCCCCAGATCCAGGTGTAAGATGAGCAATTCACCTTTACGGCCGTCTGCACGAAGGCCTTTATCTTCAAAACCACATTTTTTATATATGTATTGCGCTTGCGCATTCGAGTGATTTACGGCTAATATAATCTCATTTTTATTCGGAAAATGTTTTCGAACAAAGGTTGGCAGCAGCAACAGTGATTTTTTGGCAATCCCCTTTCCCTGCATGGATGAATCGACTGAATAGGCTCTTAGCAGAATGGCGTCTTGGTTGTCACTATAGTTCTTAACTCCTTCCCATCCATGAAGCACAAAGAAACCAACTGGAGTATTATCACTCAAGATTAGAATGGGGTGCCGATCATTTTCTTGTTCACAGGTTGCTATAGCCTCCAGCGGCAGTGCCGTAAGGTTTTTTTGTTCCTCTGACAAGTGATATTTTTCAAGTTGTGATCGATAGATTGGTTGGTAGAAATCGAGGCTTACGATATCTTTCTGAACGGTCTGAGATAACATGAATGTCCACCCTTCTTTTTTCGGTAATCATTGAAAGAAGCTTGTCTGAAAGGAATTTGCAGCGGGCACAAAGAATAGGATAGTACAAATACGTTTACAAAAAACGGAAGATGCAAAAAATTGGAGTGTTTTTGCTAAAAACAATGAAATGAAAGGAGCGATTCTTTTTGATCAAGTATGGGCTGCCCGCACTCATCGTTGTCATGAGTATCCTCTATATTTTCATTATTCCTGGCGAGCCGCAAGCGGCCAAACTGCTGTTTAAATTAATTCCGATGTGGCTTATTATCGCTTACGGATGCCTTCAAATGCCCTCCAATAGAAAGAGTTGTCATTGGGTTATCTGGATCGGGTTATTTTTCTGCATGCTGGGCGACGGGCTGCTGGTCTGGTTTGTCGTTGGCCTGTCCGCATTCCTTATCGGGCATCTGTTTTATTTGACCGGTTTTATTGGCAGATGGCGCTATTCAAAAATGCGCTTCAGTGCGATCGTTCCGATCCTATTATATGCTTCGTTCATGAGTTGGCAGCTCATTCAAGCGTTGATTCGTAACGGCGATGCTTCCTTAATCGCACCTATTCTCGTCTATATTCTCGTCATCTCCCTAATGACTTGGTCGGCCATCATGACCGGCAACAAGCTGGCGGCTGCCGGAAGCATTTTGTTTGCGGTATCGGATTCCATTTTATCCTGGAACATGTTTGTGTCTGAAGTCGCCTTCGCGGAACCGTTAATTATGATAACGTATTACGCCGCCCAATTTTTCATTGCTTCCAGCCTGAGGACAATCGTACAGGACAAGAGCAGCATTATAATTAATTCGGTTCACCGCGTCTGAGGGTTAGGCCTTAACCAGATCGCAATCGCCATCTTCTCTAAATTCAGAGTTTTAAGAAGTTCACATGCTCTTTCCATCCGATGTTGGATAACAAAGTCGATTGGACGAGAGCATTCAAACAACCTCTTTCGTAACTTCCCTTTTCATTAAACTAAATCTTTTATCTCCATGAATATTAGACATTCCACATAAATTTAATCCAGCAACTTATGCTCCCAACAGCACAGGAAATTTTCCTATCCGCGATATTGCTGTTAGTGTCGGCTACGGTAATCCGCTATATTTCAGCAGAGCGAAGAACAAAACGCGGATAGATTTGATAATAGTGTATGTTGCATTTGTTATTTGTGTATTTGCATTTAGAGGAGTCCTTGCTACACTACTAAATGAGAATGATTATCGTTATTATTGGGTTTGATAATGAACAATATTCGTTCTCATAAATGTGCATCCGATTAGTAATTTCTGAGCGGATGACCATTTTATCATACCGGAAAGGGCGGTAGCTGCAAGTGAATGCAAATAGGCAATTATGCATCGGATTTTCTTTATCGGCAACCTGGATGAAAGGACACAGCTGGAGGCGTCCGGATAGCCGCGTGGAGAAGATGAAGTCGATTGATTATTATATTGAATTGGCCAAACTGGCGGAGAAGGCAAAGCTCGATTTTCTGTTCAGGGCAGATTATCTTTATATTAGTCCGCAAATGCTAGGTGATTCTGCTAATTTTGGCAGTCCTGACCCTACGGTCATGTTTGCGGCGATTGCTCGTGAGACGAATCGGATCGGACTGGTAACGACGGTTTCCACGACCTTCAATCCGCCGTATGTTGTAGCCAGGCAGCTTCAGTCTTTGCACTGGCTTAGCAGTGGACGTACCGGTTGGAACATTGTAACTTCGATTGAAGGAGCGGAAAATTTCAGTGATTCGCCTATGCCTTCTCCGCAAGAAAGGTATGCGAGAGCAAGAGAATTTACTGATGTAGTGCGCGAGCTTTGGGCAAGTTTCCCGCGTGAAGCGATCCTAATTGATCGTGAGTCAGGCAAATTTTCTGATCCGGATCAAGTTTCCTCCATCAATCATTCAGGTGAGTTCTTCAGTGTCAAGGGACCGCTCACTCTACCCGCCCATAAATCAGGAACCATTCCTTTATTTCAAGCAGGCGCATCGGATATTGGACGAGATTTCGCTTCTTCAGTAGCGGACGCCATTTTTGCGGCGATGCCTGATCTTGAGTCGGGGGTGGAGTTACGGAGCGATCTGAGGAGAAGAGCGGAGGAGCATGGACGTCATCCGAACTCGATCAAGGTTTTGCCGGGACTATATTTTTTCTTGGCCGATACTCGCGAGGAAGCACAGGCATTGTTCGAGGCTGCGAACGCGCACTTCAGTATCGAACGTAGACATGCAGCGCTTAAATCTGTGTTGGACCTTGATTTAAGCAATTTTGAATTGAATGATCGCGTGACCGCCGATATGCTTCCCGATCCGAATCAACCAGTCCGCAGCCGAACGCATGCTGAACTGCTTCGGAGATATATTATAAACTATCAGCCTACAGTAGCAGAGGTTTTGTCAAGGCCGGAGGTCTTAGGGTCTGCACACTGGGTTTCGGTTGGAACAGTTGAAGACGTGCTGAACGATATTATGGAACGGTTCGAAGCAGGCGCGATCGACGGTTTTATCGCTCTTCCGGGCGGGTCGGAACAATCGATGGAGTTATTTTTTGAAAAGCTGATGCCGCAGCTGGTAGAACAGGGTTTGTTCAGAGGCGAATATACAGGCTCGACCTTGAAAGAGCATTTAGGCATTTAACATCTGGTATGTAGAATATGCTAATCAGCTGTATCCATATAAAGTGAGGAGACTGTACGATGCATGATAAGGAATTGTTTGATGTCACGATTGTAGGTGGCGGGCCTGCAGGGTTGTTCGCCGCATTCTATAGCGGTTTGCGTGAAATGAAAACGAAAATCATAGAATTTCAGCCTTTTCTGGGCGGTAAGGTGCATGTCTATCCGGAGAAGATGATCTGGGATGTGGGGGGATTAACACCTGTTCCCGGCTCGCAATTGATCGAACAAATGGTTGCTCAAGGATTGACGTTCCAGCCAGAGGTTGTACATGGGGAAAAGGTTGTATCCATATCCCAAGATGAAGAAGATTGTTTCGTTTTGCATACCGCTTCCGGCCAGACACATCGTTCAAAGACGGTAATTTTAGCTGTTGGCGGAGGAATTCTAAAACCGATTAAACTGGATATCGAAGGCGCAGAGCGATTCGAAGTCACTAACTTGCATTATACCGTAAAATCGCTTTCACGTTTTAAAGAGAAAACGGTTTTAATTTCAGGTGGCGGAAATTCAGCCATTGACTGGGCCAATGAATTGGAGCCGATAGCCGAGCGCGTTTATTTAACGTATCGGAAAGATACATTAAAAGGCCATGAGGCTGAAATATCACGCCTTGAGAACAGCTCTATTGAGTGCATGCTAAACACATCGATCGAAAAGCTGATCGCGGCAGCGGATCACGAAAAAATTGAAACCGTTGTGCTGAAAGGAAACGATGACGGAACGACATTTGAGCTGGCAGTAGACGAGGTTATTATTAATCACGGTTATGAACGCGACAAAGATTTGCTGGCCAACAGCGAGGTTAAAATCGAGCTGAAGGATTATTGGATTGCAGGCTCATCAATGAGCGAGACATCAGTGCCAGGCATTTATGCAGCAGGGGATATTTTACACCATGAAGGAAAGCTGCATCTGATTGCGGGAGCATTCCAGGATGCAGCGAATGCTGTGAATAAAGCTAAGCAATATATCTCGCCTGATGCCAATGCGTATGGGATGGTATCCTCGCATAATGACCTGTTCTCACCAAAAAACCGTGAACTGATGAAGCATTTGTATACCTAAAATTGAAACTGTGTTGGAGGAAGCGACATGAATAGATGGATTTGCTTGGTTGTCCCGCTTGTAATACTGATCGGAGCGCTGACCGGATGTTCCGGAACGTCCGCAGGGAACAAGCCTTCGACAAACGCTGCCAATGTGCATGAAAATGGGCAGCCAAGCGGGGCAAGTATGCCTGAAGCGGGCATGCCCGAGAAGGGCGTATGGCCAAGAACGATAACGGACGCCGCCGGTAATAAGATAGTATTTAAGGAACGGCCAGAGCGTATAGCAGTGCTCCATCCCTTGTATTTGGATTATTTTTTCGCGTTGGACACGCCTCCAATTGCCTCGGGCAACGCAGCGAATGCGATGAAGGAATTCGCCACTTTGCAGCCTTATGCCGAAACGGCCGAGATAGCAGATTTGGGCAGCGGAAGGGACTTGAATATGGAAGCAATCATTGCTGCAAATCCTGATGTGATCGTAACCTTCAAAGGCCATATTGATGCGAATTATGATGAGTTAAGCAAGATTGCTCCTGTTATCCAAATCGACTACAGTGATTCTTGGGAAAAGACAACGATGATTTGCGCCCAGATTATCGGCAAAGAGAAATTGGCGGAGCAGCTTATCAATGAGACCAAAGAAGTTATTGAGAAAACGAAAGAGCAGTTGGGTGATCTGAAAAATAAAAGCTTCGCCTTACTGAGGGTTGACGGCAAAGCCAATTTTACTGCTCAAGGGACTAAAAACACAATGTACTATAACGAAACAGCGGGATTTGGGCTGATGAAGCCAGATAGATATCCTGAAGACAATGCAATGCTTTCCCTGGAGGCTTTGTCGGAGATGAATCCGGATTACATTATTATCCAGCACGATCTTAACGTTGCAAAGGCAGCAGTCCAAGAAAAAGAGGCTTTAGCTGTGTGGAACTCACTGAAGGCCGTGAAAAACAATCATGTTCTATTTTTCGATAATTCCCTCAATACAGGAAGCGTCCTGGCTATCCGCCTGGCTGCAGAGAATTTTATGGGATTGGAGAGAAAAGCTATAGATAATAAATAAAAAACGGAGCAATGAAAGCCGCCAAGTAGGCGGCTTATTTGTCTAGTGACACAAAAGTGTCTACATTGTGGGGAGAATGTTGCGGCATTGATCGGTAGACTGGGATCACACAAATCGTTCAACTGCCAGCTCGATCATGAAAATAAGCGGGGATCAATTCTTTGGATCCATGAGAAATTCTGCTCTTACTCCTAATCCAGCCGTTGCTAAGAGGCAACTGAAACCATGGATAGAAAATCATATATATTGAGTTTCTGATTGATGTATTCCATTGAAGAAGGCAAGTGCAAATATGGGCTAGGCTATATTCGAGTCCTGATTATCAGCTAAATAATCACTCAGCAAGTCTGGATTAGATAATTATACATATAGCATTCGTGATTGGTGCATTTGCATTTGTTTCAGTCCTTGCTACACTATATATTGATAATGAGAATCACTATTAATGACCTAGCCGTAAAACTATTTTTATCATGTAGGAAAGGTTGATAGAATTGACTGCAAATAGACAATTGTGTATTGGATTGTTCTAATCTGCAACTTGGATGAAAGGCGGGATATCGTATGCAAGCTCCGGGAAAATTTTACAAATAAAGTAATTGTGAATTGAACGCGAGTCGGGAGTGGAGTTGCGAAATGATCTGAGGAGAAGAGCCGAGGAGCATGGGCGCAAACCAAACGCCATCAGAGTTTCGCCTGGATTTTTTCTTGGCTGATACTCACGAGGAAGCGCATGAATTGCATAAGGCTGCACACGCACATTTGAGTATGGAGCACACCAAGTTCCAAAAAGAAGTGCTGAAGAAGTTGCAATTAAAGATTAATCTGCCCGGACTAACGACAAGCTTATAACAAAATAAAATTTAAGGTGGATTATTCATGTCATCAACAGCAGAAACACAGCAAACAAAAGTGATTAAAACTACTCCAATATTAATTTCTTTCTTAATTGCTGGTTTCATTGGATTGTTCAGTGAAACGGCTTTAAACATGGCTCTCGGGGATTTAATACAAGTATTTTCTATTAGTTCTTCCACGGTTCAATGGCTGACAACAGGTTATTTATTAACCTTGGGGATATTAGTTCCTGTCTCGGGTCTCTTACTTCAATGGTTTAGTACACGTCAAATATTTATTGTGTCATTGATTTTTTCAATTATTGGAACACTGGTCGCAGCTCTTGCACCAAGCTTCGAAGTATTAATGTTTTCTCGAGTGATTCAGGCTATAGGTACGGGATTATTGCTGCCCCTGATGTTTAATTCGATCTTATTGATTTTTCCCATCAATAAGAGAGGTGCAACAATGGGACTAATAGGGTTAGTCATTATGTTTGCACCTGCAGTTGGACCCTCAATCTCAGGATTAATTCTTGAAAAACTGACTTGGCATTGGATTTTCTGGGTTTGTTTACCGTTTCTAATTCTTGCGTTGGTATCGGGTATATTGTATATGCAGAATGTTTCGACCATAACTAAACCCAAAATTGATATATTATCTATTATCCTATCTTCGATTGGTTTTGGCGGAATCGTCTATGGCTTTAGCAGCGCGGGTGAGAATGGCTGGGGAAGCACAATTGTGATTACGATGATTATTATAGGCCTTGCTGCACTTACCTTGTTTTCTTTGCGACAATTAAAAATGGATAAACCGATGCTTGATTTACGTGTATTAAAATATCCAATGTTTACTCTAGGTTTATTGGCCGTATTTATTTGCTTCACGGTAATAATGTCCACGATGATTTTGTTGCCATTATATTTGCAAACAGGGCTAGCATTGACTGCATTTACCGCGGGGCTTGTTTTGTTGCCAGGTGGTGTGCTGAATGGATTAATGTCCCCGATCACAGGTCGTATCTTTGACAAATTTGGACCAAGAGGACTTGTTATACCTGGATTTGCGATCATGCTTATCATGTTATGGATCATGTCAAACGTCACCATTGAAACGCCGGTTAGTATGGTGATTGTGATGCACTCCATTCTATTTATAGGTGTATCGATGGTTTTGATGCCTGCTCAGACAAATGGACTAAATCAATTACCGAAAAATCTTTACCCAGATGGTACTGCTTTAATGAATACATTACAGCAAATGTCGGGAGCAATTGGCACTGCAGTTGCGATTACGATTATGTCCGCTTCTCAGAAAAGATATATGAACAATATGACTGATCTATCTGACCCTTCTTCAATTGGAGCTTCATTAACAGCGGGAGTACAGGACTCCTTTATATTCACTCTAATTATAGCTATGGTTGGTTTAATTATTTCCTTCTTCATCAAATCTTCTCGCGTTAAATAGGGCTTACTGAATAATTTAAAACTCTTATTTCACGGCTCAAAACAAAAACCAGTGGTTGACATCATAATGCGAGGATAAAATAGAAAAACATCTGCAAATTCTGTATTGTTGTAAGTCCTAACCGAACAACAAAAGGATATGACAGATGCGACTCCAGTATATTAGTCGGACAGGTGCAGAAGTAGAAGTAGGGCGATCAAAAACTAATTTTCTTTCTGAGGTAGAGGATTATCAAACAAACGTTTTACAGTCAGCATGGTGAACCTTACTATAAATAACTGCTAATAGATAAGACGCCACTCCCTTTTTCATTGAAAGGAATGGCGTCTATTTCACATTTTATTAAAAATCAAAGTTATCCGGATCGGGACCGACTCGAAGATTCTGATTCAAATCATCAATCTGGTCCATATCTTCTTGGGTTAGCTCAAAATCGAACAGGGCTGCGTTTTCGATAATGCGATGTTCCTTCGTAGATTTCGGTATGGTGATAACGCCATGCTGCAAATCCCAACGCAGGATGACTTGCGCCACAGACTTCCCATGTCTGGCCGCGATCTCCTTCAGCATCGGATTATCCAACAGCCCGCCTTGCATTAATGGTGACCAAGCTTCCAACTGAATGCCCTGCTCCTTGCTGAATCGGAGCAATTCTTTTTGAGTTAGACAAGGGTGGAATTCCACCTGGTTTACCATAGGTCTAATGTCAGCGTCCTTCATCAGGTCTTCAAGATGGTGGATTTGAAAATTGCTTACCCCAATGGCCTTGACACGTCCTTCTTGATATAGGGTCTCCAAAGCTCTCCACGCCTCTTTGTATTTGCCCTGTACAGGCCAATGAATCAGGTATAAATCAAGGTATTCCAAGCCCAATTTTTCTAAACTTGCTTCATAGGCAGCCAGTGTCGATTCGTATCCCAAATCGGCATTCCACACTTTTGAAGTTATGAATAGGTCCTCTCTAGGGATATTAGTCTCTAGCATAGCCTCCCGAATCCCCTGCCCTACACTAATCTCATTCTCATAAATAGCAGCGGTATCGATACTGCGATAACCATGTGCAATGGCTGATTTCACAGCCTGTACCAGCCCTGGCCCTTCTTCTACTTTGAACACGCCAAGCCCGAGCCAAGGCATTTTCATGCCGTTGTGCAACGTTACTGTATCTTGAAGATTTTTAGACATCATAGTAATAGCCTCCTGAATCTTGTTTTGAATGGCTTAAGCGCACTGTGAGCCAGGGTTCACTGTATTTGTTTCGCTGGTTTGGGCGGGTGCATCTTTCCTTTCCAGGGCACGCGCCCAGCCTGTCAGCAATACGGCTCCCATCACCATTAATGCTCCTACCCATGTGGTATGAATTAGCCCGATCGTATCCGTAACGACACCGCCCAAGTAGGCCCCGATCGCAATTCCTGCATTAAACGCGGCAATGTTGACAGCAGAAGCCACATCTTTCGCTTGCGGCGCGAAACGTTCAGCCAGCATGACGACATATACTTGCAAGCCGGGAACATTCATAAATGCAAACAGCCCCATAAGGAAGATGGTTATCAAACCGGCTGTTTTAAAAGGTGCGGTGAACGTTAACAGGAAGAGCACGATGGACTGTATAAAAAACATATAGAACAAGGCAGTAACAGGTTTTCGGTTGGCGGCTTTGCCTCCGATAACATTGCCGATGGCAATGGCAACTCCATATATAAGCAGAATGATTGCTGCCGTTTTTTCCTCGAATCCGGTTATATCGTGAAGCAGCGGGGATAAATAGGTAAAGACGACAAAGGTCCCGCCGTATCCCAAGGCAGTGATGGCAAATGCAAGCAGCAATCGTCTGTTCGTGACAAGTTTAAGTTGATCGCGAAGCGGCGTTTTCGTTCCTTTTCGTAAATTGGAAGACACTAAGGTCATGTTGGCTATGAAAGCCAGAATGCCGATTGCAACGATCACGAGAAAGGCTGCTCGCCAACCGAATTGTTGTCCAATTAAGGTGCCCAAGGGAACGCCGGTAACGGTCGCGACAGTAAGTCCAGAGAACATAATCGCGATAGCGCTGGCTCTGCGGTTCTCAGGCACGAGATCGGCCGCAATGGTAGAGGCAATCGACATGAATACGCCATGTGACAACGCGGAGATTACGCGCGCCGCCAACAGCACGACAATTCCACTGGCAGCGGCAGCCAGCATATTGCCTGCAATAAAAACAACCATAATCCAAAGCAGCAACGATTTACGTGAGATGTTAGAGGTCAAGGACGTTAGAACGGGAGCCCCGAAGGTTACCCCTAACGCATATAAAGTAACGGTTAAACCTGATGTTGTGACAGATATATTTAAGTCTTCAGCAATGAGGGGGAGCAGTCCCACGCTGATAAACTCGGTTGTGCCAATCGCAAAGGCACTAATTGCTAGCGCCAGCAGCGCCAAAGTGCTCCGCTTATTCTCCAATGTCATTCGCCCCACTCCTACAATATTGTAATGTCCGGCCGGTAAATGCTATTATCAATTATTAGGATGAAATTGAATAGTACGTACTTTGAAGTGATATAGGTACTTAAAAGTTCCTATAAACTCATTTGGAGGGAAAAGGCTGTGATTAAAAAGAAATATAATATTTCAGTAGAAGCAACTTTGGAAGTTATTGGCGGGAAGTGGAAGTGTGTAATCCTGTGTCATTTGACTCGCGGGAAGAAAAGAACAAGTGAATTAAAACGCCTTATGCCCGGAATTACGCAAAAAATGTTAACGCAGCAGTTAAGAGAATTGGAGCAGGACGGCATCGTGAATCGAATTATCTATAATCAAGTGCCTCCGAAAGTGGAGTATGAGCTTAGCGAATACGGGTGGAGCTTGAAATCGATCCTGGATTCCCTATGCGCTTGGGGGGAAAAGCATATTATTAAAGAATACGGCGATAAATTTACCGTATTGGAAGATAACGTCTTGAACAACAAGGCAAAAGATATACAAACAGTTGACGAGGAGCGGTATGCGCTTGATTAATTAAAACCGATAATTTTAACCAACCTGTAATTTATATAAATATGAACATATGATAATATAAATAAAACAACGATTAGGAGGTCATTTTTTGATAGGTCGCAGCGGAAATCCGACATTGAATGACAATACTTTTGAACAGAGTGGATTTAACTCCGCACAGGAGCCTATGACGATCGGCGGGACGGTCAACAAAGCGTTTATGACGCTAGCCTTGCTCGTAGCAGCCGCTATCGTCTCGTGGACCATGTACTTTAACGGGTACAGCGTGGTATCTTATGCCTATGGCGGGGCGATTGTTGGATTCATCCTTGCTTTAATCATCAGCTTTAAGCCGACGGCGGCTCCGTATTTGGTTCCGATCTATGCCATTGCGGAAGGGTTATTTCTCGGTGCTCTCTCGGCCAGATTTGAAACGTTCTACTACGGGATTACGATGCAGGCGGCCCTGCTGACGATGTGCGTATTCATCGGTATGCTTGTTGCTTATAAAAGCGGAATGATCAAGGCAACGGAGAACTTCAAGCTTGGCGTATTCGCTGCCACGGCTGGTATTGCCCTTGTCTATCTTCTGAGCTTTGTACTTGGGCTATTCGGTGTAACTGTCCCTTATCTGCATGATAGCACCTTAATCGGTATTGGTATTTCAGTTGTCATTGTCATTATCGCCGCGCTGAATTTCGTTCTTGATTTTGATTTCATTGAAAATGGCGCACAGCAGGGAGCTCCCAAATATATGGAATGGTATGGAGCGTTTGGCCTTATGGTCACTTTGGTGTGGCTGTATATTGAGATCATCCGTCTTCTCTCCAAGCTGTGGAGCCGAGACTAAGTCATGCAATCGTAATAATAGACCATCCCTTGAAGGAGATGGTCTATTTGCTATGCACATTCCGTTGACCTCTCCTACTCAAATAAGTGAAGGAAGGTCTTCAGTTATGTCGCTACTTTTTCAACAACAAATACACGAAGTATGGGGCGCCTATCAACGCGACTACAATGCCAGCCGGAATTCCGTCAGGGTCCAGCACATTGCGTCCAATCGTATCTGCGAACAATAACAACCATCCGCCAATCAGAATCGCGATCGGGATAAATAATTGGTGTCTGGGTCCGACCAGCGCTTTGGCAATATGCGGAGCCATGAGTCCAATAAAAGCGATTCCTCCCGTGACGGAGACGGCGGAAGCCGCCAGCGCAACCGCGGTCAACAGCAGCGTGATCCGCTCCTTGTCAACCGACACGCCAACGCCGATAACCACATGCTCGCTGAGCGCAAGCAGATTCATGCGATGCGCCTTGTACATGGTGAAAGGAATCAGCACGGCTAGCCACGGCAGGATGGCCCATATAAATGGCCAGTCCGTCCCCCATATATTGCCCGCCAGCCACTTGGCGATAAAATCTACTTTCGAACGCTCAGCCGATGAAATGAGGACAATCATGGTCCCGGACAGCGCCATGGAGAATCCCACCCCGGTGAGCACCAGCCGTACAGGCTGCAGGCCAACCGTTCTGTTGTACGAGAACACGTAAATCATACACGTCGTAAGCAGCGCGCCCGCAAATGCTACAAGAGGCAGCATATATGCAAATGAGCCTGCGTCTATCGGGAAAAACAAGAAGAAAACAGCAATCGCCACGCCTGCCCCGGAATTGACGCCCAGAATGCCGGGTTCAGCCAAGTCATTGCGCGTGATGCCCTGCAAGATAGCGCCAGATAGGGCGAGTGCCATACCAGCCAACAGCGTGATGATGATTCGCGGCAGACGAACGGAGAACAGAACAAATTCTTCTTTGAACGTTCCTTGCCCGAACAGAGTTGGAAGCAGCCGATCATACGACAGAGAGGAGTACCCCAATCCCATACCGATTACGACTGTCAGTGCAATAAGCATGAGCAAGGCACCCACGATGAGCCGTTGTTTTTTCAATAAGGCAGATGGAATCATGAGAATGCTTTGCCTCCTTTATGAACGATGAACAGGAAGAAAGGCAAGCCCAACATCGCCACAATGGCCGCTACAGGCGTTTCATATGGGGCGTTGATCATTCGGCCGAGAGTGTCGGCCAGCAGCATAAAAGCAGCCCCTGCAAGCGCAGACATCGGCAAAATAAAGCGATAATCTGTCCCGACCATGGCACGCACGATATGAGGCACCATCAAGCCGATGAATGCCATATTTCCGACCAGCGCGACAGAAGCGCCGGCGAGCAGAATAATGACAATGAATAAGATCGTTTTCACAAGAATGGTCTGTTGGCCCAATCCAACGGCAACCTCTTCATTCAAGCTCAGAATGGTTAGTTGTCTTGAAAGCACAAGCGCAATAACAATACCAATAATGATAAAAGGCGCAATGACCTGAAGCTGGCTCCAAGAAGTGCCGATGACTCCGCCTGCCGTCCACATGGACACATCTTTCGAAATCTTGAAATAGAGCCCGATTCCTTCCGCGATGGCGTACAGGAATGCCGAAACCGCAGCGCCAGCCAATACAACGCGAAGCGGGGATAATCCGCCCTTTTTCAAGGCTCCAATACCGAATACCATGATGGCTCCGACAGCCGCTCCGATAAAGCAAGCGATCGTAATATGGAAGTAGTTCGCTGATGGAATCAACGCAATCGTTAGGGCGAGCGCTGCATTAGCCCCGGCAGTCAAGCCAAGCAAGCCGGGATCGGCAAGCGGGTTCCTCGTCATTCCTTGCATGATTGCGCCGGATACGGACAGCCCAGCGCCAACCATAATGGCGCCGATTTCGCGCGGCAGGCGAATTTCACGGAGCAGGGAAATGTTGTCGCTGGTGGCGCGGGAAGTCAGTGCCAGCCATACTTCTCTTACTGTGGTGTCAGCAGCCCCAAATACCATGGCAACAACAAACGCAGCTATAAATACAACAATGCCCGCCATCAGTTTATATGCAAATGGGATGAAACGTCGCTTTTCTTTCGCCATAGTCCCTCTTCTTTTCCGTTATAGAATACAGGAAAAGGAATTCTTAGATCTAAGAATTCCTCCTCCCATTACTGTTACTGGCCCAGAAAGCTTTTGATAAAGAAGTCCAATTGGAAATCCAGCGTGACCGGGTCGTTAAAGTAGAACTCTTTCGCATTGACTTCGAACACGCGGTTGTTTTTCACCGCAGGAATATTCGTGTACGTATCGGTTTTCTGGAAAGAATTGTCCGTATCTTTGTTTTTGCTGAAAATCAAATAGTCACCGGCGAACTGTGGAAGAACTTCTAGCGATAGAGCGTAGTAGCCATCTTTCAGCGCCATTTCCTTCACTTTGTCAGGCATCTTCAGCTTCATTTCCTGGTACAAAATTTCGGTGCCGCGGCCCCAGTTATCGCCGAACACATAAATCTGCTTGTCAAAGTTCTCGATGACGGACACGGTTGTGTTTTCGCCGATTTTGGCTTTAATATCTTTTCCGGCTTGCCCAGCGCGTTTTTTGAAATCATCGATCCACGCTTGCGCTTCTTTTTCCTTGTTCAACAGCTTCCCGATTTCCAAGTGCTGCGTCAGGTAGTCTACTTTTCCGTAGGTGAACGTTACCGTAGGCGCAAGTTGCTTCAATTTATCCACGTTCTTGATGGAGGACAGACCGATGATTAGGTCAGGCTGCAGCTCTATGATTTTTTCCAAGTTTTCATCCGATACTTCGGCCACATCTTTTAATTTATCTTGGAAACGCGGATTCATCTTGGACCAAGAGTCTACACCGGCAAGATTGACGTTCAGCGCCATGACGTTGCCGGCAAAGGAAGACAGTACGACAACGCGCTGCGGATCGGCAGGCACTTCAACGGGGCCATTTTCCGACTGATATGTGATCGTGCCTGATGTGCTGTCCTTGGCCGCGGAGTTGTCTTTGTTATCTGCTGGCCCGCTGCTGCATGCGCTAATCATAAGCACGAAAATGAGCATGAAAGGAATAAATAGCTTTTTCATGTGGGTATGCTCCTTTTACTGAATGGTGTGTGGCACACATTGGTTTATAGTTTCAAAGGTAAATGATAATGATTATCAACCTCGATTTCATTCCATATAATAAAGATCTCTTTTTCTCGTGTCAATAGTTTTCTGGTTGTAAAAAATGAGGAAAACGCTTATATTGATAATGATAATCATTAACAATATAAATCCAAGGAGTGAACACGATTGGATCAGGAACAACTATTTGATGTCACGATCATTGGTGGAGGTCCGGCAGGGCTGTTCTCCGCTTTCTATAGTGGACTACGGGAAATGAAAACGAAGCTGATTGAGTACCAGCCTCGTCTGGGCGGTAAAGTTCATGTCTATCCTGAGAAAATGATCTGGGACGTGGGCGGTCTGACCCCCATAACCGGAGCCCAATTAATTGAACAGATTACCGCACAGGGGTTAACGTTTGACCCGGAAGTCGTGTTGAATGAAAAGGTGGAGTCGATCGCGCGGAACGAGGAAGGCATTTTTGTATTGCATGCGGCTTCGGGCCGGAAGCATTATTCAAAAACAGTCATTGTTGCGGTGGGTGGCGGAATATTAAATCCGCAGAAATTGGACATCGAGGGCGCGGAACGATTTGAAGTGTCCAACTTGAATTATACGGTGAAGTCTCTGCAGAAATTCAAGGATAAGACGGTTGTGATTTCCGGCGGGGGCAATTCGGCCATTGATTGGGCGAATGAGTTGGAGCCGGTTGCCAAGCAGGTGTATTTGACCTATCGCAAGGATAAGGAATCCCTATCCGGTCATGAAGCGACAATCACGCAACTGATGAATAGCTCTATCGTGTGCCACTTCAATTCATCCATTACGAAGCTGATTGCCTCAGACAATCACGAAGTTATTGAACGTGTAGAGCTGACTAATCAGGCAACTGGCGAGGTAACGGCGTTGACGATTGACGAAGTGATTATTAACCATGGCTATGAACGAGATTCGAGCCTAATCGGGAACAGCGAATTGAAGATCGAGCAGGTGGATGACTTTTACGTGGCAGGGAATGCAAGCAGCGAATCGTCCATTCCCGGTCTGTATGCGGCGGGCGATATTTTGCATCATGACGGGAAGCTGCACTTGATCGCAGGCGCCTTCCAGGATGCGGCCAACGCAGTGAACAAGGCGAAGCAATTTATTCAGCCGGATGCCAATGGCTACGGAATGGTGTCCTCCCATAATGATTTGTTCAAAGAGCGCAACCGCCAACTCGTGAAACAAATGATGAAATGATGGCAAGACGAAAGCGAGACGCTCCCATGTCCCCGTTCTGGGCATGTGGAGCGTCTCGCTTGTTGTCGTTATTTATTTTGCAAGTATAACATGAGTTCAGTTCGTCTGTTCAGCTCAAGCCTGATCAGGATATGGGGCACAAACAGTTACGAAAAAGGATTTTGACGTTTGACGGGAAATAGTTTATTGCCCCATAACGTTGGAAGCAAAACTTCGTTTTTCTCATACAAAGATGAGATTACGATATCATGATTCTCCAACTCATGCTCCATGCTCTGGACTAGTGTGTCAAAGACACGGACAACGTTCTCATAGTCATGTTTAAAATACAGCTTCCCAGAGCGTCCAATAGCTGCAACGGCAGGATAGTAATATCCTGATTCCCCCAAGCAGAAGCAGTCCTCCTGTGCAAAAGTCAAAATTTCTTGATAGTCCTCGGGATATGAAATTTCTTCAAGTGCGTTTGGAAGAAAATTAAACGTGTAATCATACCATGAATCAGCACACTGGCTGTCGGGTATGTCATGATGGTATTTTAAAAAAACCATATCGTCTATGCCCGAGAACTCTTGAAGAAACTTCTTCGCACTGTCGAAGAGATCCGTGCCCTCTTCTCTGCAGCGTAATTCAAAGCATGAAATATCAACGTGTCTGCCCTCATACCAGCCTGCTTTTTTCAGCAACAATACCATTTGTTCTTGTCTGGTGAGTTCCTTTTCACCCTGCTTCATCCAATCATTCCTGCCTTATAAAATAAAAAACAAACTACAAAAGCGAAGATTTCACAGCTATATTTTCAGGAAGTCCAAGAAACTCGTGCATGAATAGCTTGTTGTATTATCAATCGTACCGTTTAAACCATGTACTGCCCTTTGTAGAGGGAGATGCTTGTAACAAAAAATCGGCCCTTGGACCGATCTCAAAGTTTATTTATTGCTCATTTACTTCACATACATTCCGATAAATTGGGCTACCTCACGGTCATATCCTTCCGGATCGGTTTGTCTGGCCATACCGTGACCCGCGCCGGGCACGATCAACATTTTTTTCTGCGCAGGACCGTTCTCGTACAATTCGTAAACCATTTCGGTCGGCACGAACAAATCCGCGCCGCCGTGAATAAACAGCATCGGCGTTTTCGATTTTTTTATTTGCTCCAAGGCCGAAGCTTCTCCGAAAGAGTACCCCGCCCGAATTTGGGTCAGCAGACTGGTCGTTTGGACGATCGGAAAAGACGGGAGATGATACATTCGTTGCAGCTGGTAAGTCAGCTCATCTGTAACCGATGTATACCCGCAATCCTCCACGATCGCCTTGACGTTAGGAGGCAGATCCTCACCGCTGGTCATCATGACCGTCGCTCCTCCCATGGACACGCCATGAAGGACGATTTGCGCTTGGTCGCTTGTATGTTCGATGACTTTATCGATCCATTTGATGTAATCCTTGCGTTCCGGCCAACCGAATCCGATATAATTCCCTTCGCTCTTCCCATGTCCGCGGGCATCTGGGAGAAGTACGTTATAGCCTAGCACATCCCTGTACATTTGAGCCAGATTGCCCATCTGTTCGGCATGTCCGGAGTATCCGTGGGCGATAATTACGGTTTTGTCCGTCTGTTGAGCGGCTGCCAGATAGTAGGCGTGCAGCTTAAGCCCATCTTTGGACGTCATGCTCCATTCCGTAAAAGCTTGTTTACCCCACCACTCTTCATTGTCATCGAACGGATTCGCGACGCTCGCGCTAACCGCCAGATCGGGATTGCCTTTCAAGAAGCTCTTGTCGGCGCGTGCAATGGCGACGTGGTAGAAATAAAAGCTAGCAGACGTGATGATAATCAATAGCAGTGCTAGAATGGTAATGGACACGATCAACACTCTTTTTTTCAATAATATCCTCTCCCTTCATGTAGGTGCGTGCTTCTATGGCTGTTAAGGAAAGAATATGCCAGTTTGTTACCTGTTGTTATGAAGAGCATAGATTCCACATTGGACAAAGCTTGTCCTTTCTATGCTAAGTATACCGTATTTTTTTGCAGCGTGACCAGTTCCCGGGACTCGCCGCATCCAGATGCATATTGCAATGAGGCAAAGGAACATGACTGTTTCCTCCCCCTTGTATATATTTAATAAGTAGGACAATAATAAACAGATTGTGTGCTGCGCCAGCTTTAGTATAATAGGGCAGAGTGATAAAGTTTGTGAAATGAGGATATCGGAATGAATAAGGAATCCATTTATGGATTAACAATGGAGCAACTGACGGCATGGTTGGCTCAATATGGGCATAAAAAGTTTCGGGCAGCGCAAGTCTGGGATTGGCTTTATAGAAAGCGGGTAACGAATTTCTCGGAAATGAGCGATGTCAATCAAGATTGCATCGAATTATTGGCTGAGCATTTTGCCATCAGGACGATGGCCGAGCACGTGAAGCAAGAATCGGCGGATGGAACGATTAAGTTCCTGTTCAAGCTGCAGGATGGCAATCTGATTGAAACGGTATTGATGAGACATAAATACGGACTATCCGTATGTGTCACCACGCAAGTTGGCTGCAATATCGGGTGTAGCTTCTGCGCAAGCGGGCTGTTGGCGAAGAGCCGGGATTTAACCAGCGGCGAAATCGTGGAACAGATTATGCAGGTCCAATTGCATCTGGATGAAGCGAAGCAAGACGAAAAAGTGAGCCACGTTGTGGTGATGGGCATTGGAGAGCCGTTCGATAACTTCAATAACTTGGTAGACTTTCTCAATGTTATCAAGGATCACAAAGGATTGGCCATTGGTCCAAGACGCATTACGGTATCGACGAGCGGCCTTGCGGATAAGATTTACGAATTTACCGATATGAATCTGCAGGTCAATCTGGCGATTTCCTTGCATGCGCCCAATAACGAGCTCCGCACGCGAATCATGAAGATAAACCGAGCCATTCCAATCGAGAAGTTAATGCAGGCCATTCAATACTACTTGGACAAGACGAAGCGCAGAGTTACGCTTGAATATATACTGCTTAAGGATGTGAATGACCGCAAGGAACATGCCCTTGAGCTTGTTGATCTGATTCGGGATATGCGGGATCTCGCAAGCGTTAATTTAATTCCATATAACCCTGTGGATGAACACAGTCAATATCAGAGAAGCGAGCCGCAATCGGTGCGGGAATTCTATGACATATTGAAGCAGCATGGCATCAATAGCAGTGTCCGCCTTGAACATGGCACGGATATCGATGCCGCCTGCGGCCAGCTAAGAAGCAAACAGATCCGGGTATCATAAACGGGATGGCACGTTGGAAAGAAGCATCAAAGAACCTTTCAAATTCTTGATGCTTCTTTTGCTCTGTTTTTCTCGGGGTTACTGTCTCTTAATCTGAGCTCCACTGGAAAATGTGCAGTGAAAACAGGGCTTGAGAGACAGAACGGTGTGCAGACTGTATTTGATCCAATAGAAATCGGCTATTGGTCGGCGAATAGTACGTTATAAATGAAAAAGCATTAAATCACATTGGATACATTCCAATGAAGCTTAATAGGAAGAGGTTTACGTGCTGTTTTAACTGGATATCATCCAATGGATGAGACAAAAGGTGCGGTCAACCATCAATTAAAAAAGGCTTGCCTTATCTTTTCCGCAGCTCTTGCCTCTACGCGCTTGCAAGCGAATGCCGTACCCCAATATGACCATAGCGCCTATACAAATGAACACGTTGACTTCGAACACGGCCTTGAATGCTTGGAACAGAGGCGCCTGTCCTTGTCCAATCCCTCCATTCATGACCCCGAGCCCCAGAGCAGCGCCTAACACCATGCCAGCGTTACGGGTTAACGCAATCATTCCCCCGATAGAGCCGGCCTGTTCCGTTGGAGCATGCTGCATAATAAAGCTGTTATTCGGGGATGCAATGAGCCCCATTCCCAGTCCGATCACCGCAAGCGCGGAAACAATCCATACCGTCGGCAACTGCTCAGGATAAAGAGCAAAAAAGGAAATTCCACTTCCCATCGCAAATAATCCGAAAAACATAAAACGTCTGGAACCGTAACGGTCGGACAAATAGCCCGCAACCGGACCCGTAAAGGCTAACAGGACCGGATAAGCGGTCATGAAATATCCAGCGGTTAACGGAGAAAGCCCGGCTGTCCCGGTTAAATAAAATGGCATTGCAACCAAGACGGTATTGGCCATCACGAAAGAAGCGCAGCTTACAATCAATCCGAAGGACACGGCTGGATTACGCAGTGCCTGAAGCGGCAAAAAGGGGAACTCTTGACGCAGCTCCCACAGCAGTAACGAAATCAAAGCGACGATGGCTAGCGTCATGACGGCAATCGTTGCAGAAGATGTCCATCCCCACGCAGTTCCATTCGATATTCCGTATATGACGGTGGCGATCGATATGATGAACAAAAGCGCGCCGACTCTATCGTGAGGAACAAGTTTTCTTTCCGGTCTGCGAACCGGAATGTAGCGGAAAGCCAGCCATGTGGCGATTAGGGCCGCGGGAACATGAATTAAAAACAGCCATTGCCAACTGAGCCATTCCGCTATAAAGCCTCCCGCTATCGGTCCGCTCATCCCCCCTATGGCTACGGCGGTGCTTACCATGCCAAGCGCCCGGCCTCTTTTTTCTTTTGGCAAATAAATAGAGATGATTGCAATATTGGTAGCCTGAAACATGGCTGCGCCTATAGCCTGTACCATTCTGAGAATAATCATCACGGATATATTGGGTGAGAATGCGACCAGTATGGAGCTGACGCTGAAACATACATATCCGAGATTATGAATAAGCCGATAGCCATATCTATCGCCCAGTTTGCCCATCACTGGAAGCAACGAGGCGATAACGAGCAGGTAGCCGGTCGTAACCCACTGTACCATGCTCAGGCTTGTCTCAAATATGTTGACAAAGCGAGGCAAAGAAACGTTCACGATACCCGCCGTAAAATGGGATATAAATGCCCCCATGCATATGGCCATCATCATGAACATCCGATGGGTGCTTGTAAAAGCTTGATGGTCCAGTTTTGATGGGCTCATAATCAACACCAGCTTCTCTTTATAGTATAGTTACTAAACTAAATACTCAAAAAAAATTATTGCTGCAAAAAAACGTTTAATTTTTCTATGCATGTCTCGAATATCTCGATCTCCTGCTCGCTGAGCTGAGAACGAAGCTGATCGTAGAAGCGGCGGTGCACCTCTTCGTGGGCGGCATTAGCCTCCCTACCTGTTTCGGTAAGTGAAATCACGATCGCCCTCGAATCATTCGGATGCGGTGAACGTGTGACAAGTTCTTTTGCTTCCAAGCGTGCGATAAGCTGTGTGACCGCACCTTTTGTTATTCCGAGGCGACCCGCGAGCTCGCTCATGAGAACGCCTCCCTCGAAACCGATGGCCTCGACCGTATGAATCTCACTAGGCGTTAAAGGTCCAGCTGTGCCAAAGGAATGAGGTTGGCGTTCGAGCCGTCGCAGCTGCATAATCAGTCGTCCCAGATTGCGGCTGCCGCTATTGTTATTGTCAGATTGGGTATACATTTTTTTATCCATGCATTTAGTATAGTTCCTAAACTTAATGGTTGTCAATTACATTGGAGGCTCTGCTGCCGGGCGAACTATCTTTGCGAAGCCTTCAATTGAAGATAAGCTTCGGCCATTTCCCGCCCATTGATCGCAATAAATATACGATGCTGCCCCTCATAGTGAGTTCTCGTTGAAAGGTCTTTAAAGGAATGCGTTCTGTGAAACGCCACCTCACCGTTTTTATAAGTGTTCTCGGTAATCTTAAATAGTTTTCTGGAGGTCGTGCCGTTTGCTTTGACAAAATTAATCCCATATTCGATACGCAGCTTATGGATATCTGGCGACGGATTAACCAATACAAACTCGAACGCAAGCGTGTCGCCAATGGACAGCTGATCATTCGACAATAACAGATTCTTGATTTGAACGTCCGGCCCGGTATTGAATCCAAATAAACTTAGCACTTCAGGATCTGCTTTTCTTAATAGGGTTCTGCAGCCGTGTTTAATAATCCAGTCCGTATGGGGATGCTGTCCTTTCCATTCTGAGCCTATCTTTTTCACCAAGCCGGGGTGATCCTTGGAAATGTCGTTTAAGTTATTGGCGACGCTTTTGCGGACATATTCACTTTCATCCTCTTTCAAGAGAGACAAAATAGGCAATATTGGGGCCGGATTATCTTTAAACATTTTCAGAGGGGCGGCCCAAGGAAGTCTGGGACGGCAGCCTTCACTAGCTAATCTGCGCACATGATGATCTTCGTCCCGGGCCCATTCCTCCATGATGGACATCATCTTGATCGGATCGGCTTCAATAAAAGGACGAACCGCAAATTCCGAACTAGATGATGCAGTGAACTGCTTCAGTGCAGAGATCGATACGTCCCAATGGGCAAGGCCATATTCCTCTACAAAATCAGGGAAAAATAAATACTCAAACCCTCTGCATTGCGGAGTTATTTTCATTAAAAGCTCTATTGCTTCTGGATAAGAAGGAGGCAGAGTTGCAGACAACGCATGTGTAATGTGTCGAAACCTTTGTTTTAACTCTCTATTTCCCCACTCTTGATCGAATATCAAGTTCATAAACAGCCGGTCATCGAATTCTGGATGTGCTTGTTTTACAATCGCGCAGAAATGCTGGAAAAAGGATGGATTGTACATTTCTTTGAGTGCTTCAGCCATGAGTTTGTTTAGCTCCTTTGTCGACCCATAATACACCAATATACAGCATTTGCCCGCTGATTTTCCACTTCGTTATGCAATGAGCTGCAGTATCGGCACCCTTGCGGGCTAAGGCGCAAACAGACGGGTAAAGTAACGGCCAAGCGAGGGTGAGCTTATGGAGGTTCTGAGAACAGGGGGAAGGCTCGTGAGCGCCGCACCACCTAATCGCATCGTGGCCAGTCTTCTGGACCTGTGCGGCGCCGTGAACGTAATATCCAAGTTGTCTAAGGTTGCTTTGGCTTGTAGTTGAGATCTTTAAACAATTGATTCTGTTCTTCTTTGGTCAGGTCCCGCCAATGGCCCACGGGCAGACCTTGCAAGTGAATGTTCATGATCCGGATTCGCTGCAGACGGCGCACCTCATAGCCGAGGGCGGAGCACATGCGGCGAATTTGGCGATTTAGTCCTTGGGTGAGCGTGATTTTAAAAACAAAATTGGTCATCTTGGTAAGTTTACAAGGAAGAGTCTTCGTGCCTAAAATTTCCACACCTGCAGCCATTGAGTCCAAAAACCAAGGAGTGAGCTTCTTGTCGACAGTTACGATATATTCTTTTTCATGCTTGTTTTCGGAGCGCAAAATTTTGTTGACGATGTCGCCGTCGTTCGTCAGCAGGATTAAGCCTTCCGAGTCTTTATCCAGTCGCCCTATATGAAAAATCCGCAGCGGATGATTGACGAAATCAACAATGTTCCCCTTCACATGGCGTTCCGTTGTGCTGGTAATGCCTACTGGCTTATTGAGCACAATATAGACATGTTTTTGTTCCGCTATAATGGGTTTGTTGTCAACGCGAACATCGTCCCCTGGTTCTACTTGACTCCCTAACTCGGCTACGATTCCATTGATTGTCACTCTTCGAGCGGCTATCCATTTGTCGGCTTCTCGTCTGGACGTTATGCCGGATTCGCTAATGTATTTATTTATTCGCACCCTATACACACCTTTGATTGTAATATTTATGTCTGTACGATATTAATGTACCAAGTTTTTATATATGAAATCAATGTATAAGGCGGTTTACTTGTGTTGACTTGGAAATAAGACATCAAATGTCGTACCAACGCCTGGCTCGCTTTGCACGGCAATAGTGCCATTGTGTTTTTCAATAATTGTTTTCACGATGGAAAGCCCTAATCCGGAACCGCCGATGTCGCGTGAGCGTGATTTATCAATACGATAGAAAGGTTCAAATATATGCGGGAGCTCTTCATTCGGAATACCTATGCCTGTATCGGAAATGTGGATAATCGTATTATATCCGCGCAGTGAAACGGCTATTTGAACTTTGCCGCCGTGCTTATTGTATTTCACCGCGTTTTCTAGCAGATTGAACAAGGCCCTATATACAAGAGTCTGATTGCCGAATATAGCATGACTACATTCCCCTACTACTTGTATTTGGATATTTTTTTGCCGGGTCATCGGTTCTAATTCCTGCGCAATATGTTGGAGCGTGTCGGATAGAGCAATCGTATCCGCAAACTTCGCCTTTTCCTCCGAAGTCAGCTTCAATAAGTCATCCACGACATCGATCAGCCGTTGCGTGCTTAATTCCGTAATGTCCACATTTTCTTTATAGTCTTCGATAGAAGGGGATTTGTCCAATTTCAGCACTTGAATTCCCGCTTTTATGGTCGTAAGCGGTGTTTTAAGCTCGTGGGCCGCATTGGCGGCGAATCTTTTCTGTCTGGCGAAGGACTCATCCAGTCTGTTCAGCATCGTATTGAAGGAGCCGGCCAGGCTGCCGATTTCATCCTTTGTCTGAATATGGTCAATGCGATGGGATAAATTATGCTCGTTGATGTTTTTAATCGTTTTGCTGAGTTGATTAACCGGCTTTAGAGCTCTGCCCGAGATTACATAGGTTGCAGCCATCCCCAGGATAATGATGATAAACATATAGATGACACTGGTATCGACAAACTGGTCTTTGGCCTTGATAGCTCTTACTTCGACTGATATATTACTTAGTTTTTCCTCATTCGCAGCTGGTCGAGCACTGGCTGCATGGTCTAGCGTTATGCTGGAATTCAGTGGCACCGTCTTATTCATGGTGGCTATGGCTGCTTCTAGAACGATGGGCCGGACAATTTTGCTTTCCGCATTGTGAATGGAAGTCAGGGTTACACAAACGGCGGTAAGAATGACAATACACCCGGTAAGCAGCGTCAACCGCATACGCAAAGATAGTTTATTTAACATCGTGCTCCCCCGCAGAATCAGACATAATGTATCCCTGTCCTCTTATGTTTCTTATTACGTCTTTCTCCCCTAGCACTTCGGCAAGCTTTTTCTTCAAAGAATAAATATGAAACTTAAGCGAATTGGAAAATAAGTCCGTATCGCTGTCCCATGTATGTTCAATCAGCTGCTCGGCGCTGATTACGCTGTTCTTGTTCATCATGAGATACTGGAGCAGGGAGTATTCCTTTTTGGTCAACTCAACAAGCCGCTCGTTGACATACACACACTTTTGGGCCGTATCGACGCTTATAGGGCCGCAAGTCAGAACGGTATCCTGCTGTACGAAGGAGCGCCGCAGCAAATTGCGGATTCTCGCTTCCAGCTCTTTAAAGTCAAAGGGTTTAATCAGGTAATCATTTGCGCCGGAATCCAATCCGGTAATGCGATCCTCGATTTCGGAGCGGGCCGAAAGAATCAATATATTGATTTCTTTGTTCTCGTCCCGAATTTTTTTCAGCACCTCCATGCCGTCTATTTTAGGTATATTTAAATCCAGAACAATTAAATCATACTGATTGATTTCATGCAGCTCGATGGCTTCTTCGCCGTCCATCGCCCTGTCAACCGCATAGCCGCATTTTTTAAGTCCTTTGGCTATGATGTTCGAGAGTATGGATTCGTCCTCGACTAATAATAGCTTCATTGTGCTTTCACTCCTTGTGTGCCACAAACATGGCCAAGCAGCCATGCTTTCTGGCTGCTTGGCTGCTGCATCATACAGTTGCAAGAAGATGATTTTCTTGAATGAAATGGCTTATATAAGATTTACTTGTTTTCTACAATTTCTTTTTTTAGTAAAACTTGACCGTCTTTCAGTTTCAATTGCTGAGCGGCATTCTGGTCAGCGGGAGAAGTATGAATTTCAGCTTTTATGTTTACAGTTTTCACGTTGCCCTGCGCTTCCGCTTCAATGATTTGTTGCTCAAGACTAAGATCTGCAATCGTTTGGTTCAATTTCTTTTCCGTTTGTTGATCAAGTTTGAGGCTTGCAATCACTTCGTTCAATTTTTTTCCGGATAGTTGATCAGCTTTGAGGTTTGCGATTAGTTCAGTTGCTTTTTTCTCCGTTTTTTGATCAAGCTTCAGATTTTTAATTTTTTCGGTGATTTGTTTCTTTACTTGAATTTGATCCTTATTGGTCAGTTGGTGAGTAGCCTTAATTGCATCCAATGATTCCATTTTAATTATTTTGGAATCTGCCTTTGCCACGGGAACCCCAGTTGCTGCAAAAGCGCTAAGCGGTAGTGCGGCCACCATTGCGGCAACCATTAATCCTGTTTTTAACATCGTAACCTTTTTCATCGTAATTCCTCCTGTAGTTAGCTTTAATTGTTTTGGTGCATGACTTGCAACTGTGACTTCAGTTTACAGGGAGGACGGTTAGATAAAGGTTAGTTTTTAAGGGTATAGAAATTATTTTTTCTTTCATTTTATACTTATTTTATCATATTTTAAAATTACTGATAGAATAGCCGTTCACGATACGCCGCCAAGTCCTTTTCTCCACTCTCCCACTCATTCAGAAGCCGCATTACGGTATAAATGCAGTTGGAGACGATTGTTTTTGCTGACCGAAGGGGAGAGTGAGTGGAAGCTGGTTGGGGAGCCTTCTTGTTGAATCCGCAATAAGAAAAAAGGATTAGGTCGCGAATTTCGCGTGCCTAATCCTTTGAGTGTTTTTACGCCTGAATATAAAATATTAAATCCTGCCCGTTTTTGACAGGTTCCTGTGCGAGCGTATAGCCGTGCTTAACGACTTCTTCCGGCACGTTGCGGAAGGCCGCCGGACAGTCGGCAATGACCTGCAGCAGCTGCCCCTTCTTCATGTCGCGCAATGTTTCCAGCGTATAAATAACCGGGTATGGACAAGGTTCCCCTCTAAGGTCCAACGTGAAATCAACTTCAACTGACATTTTTATAGTCCCCTTTCTTGAATCCAACGCCGAAGCGGTAGTTTTTTTGCCAGTATACGGCTACAGCATATCCGATTCCTAACAGGATCAGCGTCACCGCCAGCGCGCCGGCAGGCCCCATTATCGTGAGCAAATTGATTTTGGCTCCGCTCTGTACGAGAACGTTATAGACACCGAGATGATCCCACGCATAGGCGAGGGCCGTGGCACCGATGATGTTGCCGATAAATACGGGCAAGAAGACGATTTGCCCTTCCATCAGCCGGTACATCATGCCTGTCTCGCAGCCGCCGGCCAGTACGATGCCGATGCCGAACAGCACGCCGCCGACAAATGTGCTTGGCGCGGCAATTTTGGTAATCGGGTCCAATCCGTAAATCAAGATGATGAGCAGTGTCGCCACGGAACTAATGGCCATGCCGACCGTGATTGCTTTCGTCATGGTGGCCCGGCCGCTAATCCACAGATCGCGGAACGCAGATGTAAAGCAAATTTGCCCTCTTTCAATCAAAATGCCGAATGCGGCCCCGAATAGAGCAGCTACTCCCAACATCGTGCGGCCCGAGATGAAAAAGTAAACGATAAGGCCCGTATACAATAACGCAATGACGGCACCTGCAATGGGTTGAATCTTTCTTGTTTTGGCAGCGCTTTGCGCCATATTGCCTTTTTGCAGGACAGGCTTGCCCTTCCACCATCTTGTATTTACGATTTTAACACCCGCATAAGTACCGATTGCGGTGGCGATCATAAATATCCAAGAATGAAATGAAAATTGAGGCACGCCAGTGAAAAAGGCAGCCAGATTGCAACCTAGAGCCAAACGGGCGCCAACACCCGCGATGAATCCGCCAATCAGCCCTTGCAGCAAGCGGCGCTTTTGTTTCGGAACTCTTATTTTGAAATTATTGCTGATCAAAATCATAATCAAGGCGCCAATGAACATGCCCCACACGATCCAGCCGTCTGTTCGGCTGAATGTGGTTCCGTTCATATGAATCAAGCCATAATAGTCCCAATCTGAAATATCCACGCCGAAAAGCTGTAAAACGTGACCTCCCAAACGAGTGAATTCACCGGTTACGGCCCATACGGTTCCGGTAATTCCGAAATATAGAGCACTCAGAACGCCTGCAATCCCCATCGCGGCATAGGGGCTCCAATAATTGGTGAACAGTTTCCCTAACATGTGTTTCATTTTTCTTACCCCTTCAATCCTTCAAAATGCATTCCTTGATCGGTTTGTATGCGGCAGAACACTCCTTATGTATACGCCAAGTGAAAATGCCATCCTCCATTTTACTACAATCAGCATGTGTATGGGGAAATTCTCTTAAAAGGACTTAACTCTCGATCAGGACAAGGGGAGAGAGACAGCGGTTGAATAAATAACGATGTAACCTTTTTCGATAATTCGGGATCTAATGTATGAAACTATGAACTGAAGAGAGATTCATACGGATGGTTGCACAGAAAGGGGGGACTATGCACCAAACCGAAATCATTGACAGTCAAACCGTATATCATGAGAACGGTGGAGAATAATAAACGCGAAAAAGAGTATATCCCCGAACTTGAGTTTACGATACCGGTGCCGTAATGTTATAGGATAGCGAAAGGGGTGCGGGTGATGACCTTGGAAGAAGTGATGCGCAGGCTGGAAGCGTTGGGTTCGGAGCAGACCAAGCGGACTTTTATCCGTCACGGAGCGATAGAGCCCCTATACGGTGTGAAGATTGGCGACCTGAAAAAGCTGGTTAAAGATGTGAAGAAAGATCAAAATCTTGCACGGGCTCTATACGACACTGGAAATAGCGATGCCATGTATTTGGCAGGTCTATCCGTCAATCCGAGAACGATGCCGAAAGAAACGCTTCAAGACTGGGCGAACAAGGCGAACTGGTCGATGCACACAGAAACTACGGTAGCCGGAGTAGCCGCAGAGAGCCCTTTTGCTCTGGAGCTGGCAAGGGAATGGATGGATTCAAGCGATGAGCTGATTGCCACCTGCGGCTGGAGCACATACGGCAACTACATATCAATCACCCCGGACGAACAATTGGATATCGATGAAATACGCCGTCTGCTGCGCCAAATCGAGACAACGATTCATACGGAAAGAAACCGTGTGCGCTATAAAATGAATGCTTTTGTTATTGCAACAGGCGCCTATATCCGGGCTTTGCATGACGAGGCGCTACGAGTCGCCGATGCCATCGGGAAGGTGCACGTCAACGTGGGGCCTACCGCATGTAAAGTGCCCGAGGCGAGAGCCTATATTGAGAAGGTTGATGCAGCTGGGAAGAGCGGAGTGAAGAAAAAGACTTGTATTTGTTAAAGAGCCAAGCTCTATCCAAGACGAGTCTGTTTCCGTATTTGGGACGAAGCAGAACAAGAGGCACTCCTTCTAGGAATGCCTCATTTTCAAAAGCAATTCTGTTCGTACCGCCCCTGTATATTAATCCACAATTGAAATGATATATTCTCCGCGATTTTCCCCGGGTATAATAACCCCTAAATCTTTGAGTTTCGATATATTTTTTGCAATGCTTGATGGTGAAGCATCCAATGTCTCATCAAACAGTTGTCTGTGGAATATCTCGCCGTCTTCCATCCTGGCTATTAACTCAAACATCGTTTTTGCATGGCCTTTACCAAGCAGCTCTCTAATATGCTTAATTCTATCGTAACGTTGCAGTTCTTTTAGCACCTTAGTAAGCGATGCAATGACACACTCGAGATAGAACACGATGAATGGTTTTAGGTTCCCTTGAGTAGCAGTCATAAGTGTATCATAGTAATCCTCTATTCTTTTATCAAAGTATTCTTCCACACTGAAGGCATCCTTGATCGTGGATAGGTCATTATGAATTAAGCCAACCAATGTAGAAAATGCTCTAGCTGTTCTTCCGTTTCCATCTGGAAAGGGGTGGACATACCCTATTAAATGATGGGTAATTGCGGAAATAATAAGAGGATGCACCTTTTTTTCAGAAACTACGTTGGTCTCGTAGGGATTCGACAATCCTGTCACACTCGTAAAAAGCCAAGAGAAATATGCCCGCATAAGAAGGGGAATTTCATTACATGCTGGAGGTTGATAACTAACTTGCCCGTCACTATCTTGAAGAGCAACAGGAATACTCCTGTATCCATCAGGATAGCCAGTTAAGTTTTGCATGAGTGTCTGTTGAATTTTTTTGAGTACAGGTTCATCCATATCTGAAAAATCTTTGTTGGGATCTAAACTATAAATATATTCATAAGTTTCAAATACGTTTTTTACTTCCAGTTGGGCCTTTTGTTTTATGGTTAGCGGATTCTTTTTATAGCTTTGATAAACTTGCTCGACCTCTTTGAACTCCAACTTATTTTGTTCTATTTTTGTTGTAAAGTGCGCTGTTCTGACTAAAGAATTTCGTAAAATGGTGGGCTTTAAAGGATGGCTTTTTAAGCCAAGCCTGGCTAGTGCGCCTATATTTCTCTCCGCCTCTAATATTAGTTGTTGTATATCGTAATCAAAGAGATTTAGATTAGGACGAAAGACCATTTTATCTTCCTCATATATAAAGTGCTCATAAGAAAAATTATAAGTCATTTTTACACCGCCTATTACACTTAAAAGTTCAGCAAAATCAAGGGTTGCCATTACATTTTATTATATTGAATTACACTTATTATGTACATAAAATAATACTATTAAACCAACTATATGGGCATATGACAAAAAGACATCTATAATCATTTAAATGCAATATATATTTGACATTTAGAATCGTTTATTATACATTATTGGCAGAGTTGCTGAGGGATTCATACTGAGGAGTGGATGGGAAATGAAATGGTTGCAAGGCAAGAATAGGCCGGTGGATGAAAGAATAGTAAATATACGCAACAAAATTTATAAAGAAGCCTACGTATTCGTAGTGCTCATATGTTGTCTGTCCGTAATCGTGAAGTACATCCTTTATGGGCCAAACATAGGTGCTGTCGCAACCGAAATCATCGTTCTATTGTCCTCGTCACTGTACTACGGAATTAGATCGGCGTTCTTGGGTCTGTATTCAGACGAAGTGGAGATGCATGATCGAACGAGCAAGCTGCCATTCAGCTTGAAAAATGTTCTTATCGGTTTAGGATTCGGCTTGGCGCTAGCTTTGTTCTTTGGCATACGAAGCGCAGTCGCTTATGGAGATGGCGGTTCGCAATCTTGGTGGTATTTCACGATCGTGTTTTTCGCCTCGTTGATGATATATATCCCGCTTTTCGTCGGCATTATGGCACTTGGGCATGCATTGGCCAATAAGGCTAGTAAAGCGGCAGCTGCAGAAGATTTAGATGAATAAGAGAAACGGATAGAGGCGGGTGAGGTGATTCGGGGATGAAAAATATAAGATTAAAGCTGGCTAGGGTGGAAAAAGACTTGTCGCAGGAAGAACTGGCCCAGCTTGTGGGAGTGTCGAGACAGACTATAGGATTAATCGAGCTTGGCAAATATAATCCCAGCTTGAGCTTATGCGTTGCGATTTGCAAGGCGCTGTCGAAGACGTTGAATGATTTGTTTTGGGAGGAATAAGCGGCGGGTTTCATGAATTGAACATGGAGCGGAAGATATAATTAAGGCCATCCTATGAAGGGATGGCCTGTTCTGATCACGCCGTAAATAAGTGAGCTCTATACTTGCGATAAGGATGGGACTGCATCAAGAGCATACAACTCGCGGTAGCGCGCACTTTGCTCCATCAGCTGCGTATGTGAACCGGACATAGCGACTCCACCGTTTTCCAGGAAGATTACTTCGTCCATCTGCTCCACACCGGCTAAATGGTGCGTAATCCAAAGTAGCGTCTTGCCTTGAACGGCTTGAAACACGGTCGATAACAGCGCGTTCTCTGTCCGCGGATCCAAGCCGACCGTCGGTTCGTCCAGCACGATGATCGGATTGTCCTGCAGCAGGATGCGTGCGAGAGCTATGCGCTGGCGCTCCCCGCCGGAGAAGCGTTGTCCCATCTCATGGGTCCGTGTATGGTAGCCGTCTGGCAGAGAGGCGATTAATGGATGCAGCTGGGCCTGTGCAGCCGCCGCCTGAACCTGCTGCTCTGAGGCGTCAGGACGCCCCAGACGGATATTGTTGGCCACCGTCGTGTCGAACAAGTGCGGATTCTGATTCAGCACGGAGACCACCTGCGTTAGGTGATGTTCCAGCTCATGAATCTCCGTTCCGTTCGCTGTGATTGTGCCCTGCTCAGGCTGTATAGCTCCTTGGATCAACTTCAGCAGAGTCGATTTTCCTGCGCCGCTGCGGCCGATTATAGCGACCTTTTTCCCTGGGGGAATATCAAGCGAGATGTCTTGCAAGATCCGGTCCTCACTACCCGGATAACGAAAGGACACATGATTGAGCCGCAGGTGAACTTGCCGCCAAGTTGTCGCCACACTCTGTGTCTGCCGATCCGTTATGTCTGCAAGCCCGCTCTCCGATTCGGGATCGTTCCCGACTTCCGCAATGCGCCGCAGCGAGTCTTGATACTTCGGTATTTTCTCTACAGCCTCCGACATTGGAGCGAAAGCGTTCATGATCGTTAGCGAAGACAACACAAACGCTGCAATGACCGTTACGGAAAAATGTTCCGCCGCCGAATGGTGTCCGGTCCATATGATCATCGATACGACGGCTGCGCCTGTCACGCACTGAATGATCAACTCTCGCCATCTCGCCCAGGCATGCACACTTCGTTCCACCTGCGCGAGCTCATTTTCGCTCGTTTCATACGCTTGGATAAATTCAGCCTTTCTCCCGCTCACTAGCCAATCGTTAATGCCGAGCACTGCATCGGTCAGCTTGCGGTATAGACGGTTGCGTCCACGAGTTAAGCGAACGTGCTTCTTGCGAGTCACGGACAGGGAGACGAGGGGCAGCGCAAAAAGGAGCACCGCAGCGTATAGCGCCATAAATATAGCGAACTGCCAATCAAACATGCCTAATGTCAGAATGAACAAGCCATACATAACCATAGAGACGATGCTTGGAAATATCGTGCGCAAGTATACGTCCTGCAGATGTTCGATATCGTCTGACAGCACGCCGAGAATGTCGCCTGTCCGGTAGCGCGAACGAATGAACAGCGCTTGCGGCTCCAATATGTGATATAGGCGCACTCGCATGGCCGAGAGAATCCGCAGCACGGTATCATGTCCGATAAGCCGCTCCAAGTAACGAAAGACCGCTTGACCGATGCTGATGGCACGTACGGCTACGATCGGAACAAAGAGCAGCAAAATATTTTCGGGGCGCAGGGCCGCTTTTGAAATTAAATAACCGGAGATGAACAAAAGCAGCGCAGCAGATAAGACGCCTAGGGTGCCTAACGCGGCGGCAAGCGTTAACCGCCAACGATGCTGCCGTAAATAAGGGCGAAGCCATCCCTCTTTTCTCATCGTATCCCTTCCTTCTGCGACCGAATCAGTTCATAATAGACGCCCTTCTGCCGGATAAGGGATTCATGGGTGCCAATCTCGGCTACCCGTCCTTGATCGAGAACGATAATTTGATCCATGTGCAGCATCCAATGCAGCCGATGCGTAGCCAGGAAGACCAGCTTGTCTTCAAATAACCGGAGCATCGTCTGCTTCAGCTCATATTCGGTTTCGATATCCAGATGGGCCGTAGGTTCATCTAATAAGACGACAGGACGGTCGCTCAAGAAAGCGCGGGCAAGGGCCACACGCTGTTCCTGCCCCCCGCTGAGGGTGCGGCCCCCGTTGCCTATTGTTTCTTCATACTGATGGGGCAGTGAGGCTGCCAACTCTGCAAGACCTGCCGCAGCTGCAGCTCGTGTGACCGCATCCATGCTGGCATCTGGCACGTAGAATCGGATGTTTTCCGCCAAGGTGTCGTTGAAAATATACGGATGTTGAGGAATGTAGGTCGTCTGCTTATGCCATTGCTCCATCACGAGTGATTGGAGTTCAGGCTCATTCCAATGAATTCGGCCATTGGATGGGTGCAGAAACCCTCCCAACACATCGATTAAGGTGGATTTTCCGGCGCCGCTTTCGCCTACGATTCCGACCTTCATTGTGCCTTTAATCTCAAAGGATACATTATGTAGCGAATAGGCAGCTTCCTGCTGGTGCCTAACATCAACACCGTGCAAAGACAGGCTGCTATCCGGTCCCCAGGACGATGAACGGTCCAGTTCAGCCGCTGCTTGTACCGTATCGTAATCCAGTATCGCTTGAATGTTGTCCGCAGCAGTCCTTCCGTTCAGCGTCGCATGGTAATCCGAGCCGACTTCACGTACGGGCAGAAAGTACTCCGGCGCCAAGATAAGCACAGTCAGGGCCGGAGCTAACGCCATGCTTCCTTCCACGAGCCGCAAGCCGAGTCCCACCGCCACACAGGCGACGGATAAGCTGGTGAAAAAGTCGAGCGCAAAGCTCGATAGAAAAGCTACGCGCAGGGTGCGGACCGTCGCAGATCGGTACTGGTCGCTGACGCGGGTGATCGAGGCTTGATGCCGTCGGCTGTGTCCCAGAAATTTCAGGGTCTCCAGCCCGCGCAGCGTGTCCACGAAATGATTCGATAATATACGGTACGAGTGCCACTGCTTATCCATCTGTTTCTGGGCGGCAAGGCCTAACAGAATCATGAATATAATAATAATCGGTACGGTCACAACCAGAATGACGCCCGAGATGGCATCTTGGAAAAAAACATACCCAGCGATAACGAGCGGCAACACAGCGGTGCTCACCATGCGTGGCGGATAAAGCTCCAAAAAGATGCGCAGCTGAGCGATCCCTTCAAGTGCCAAGGTGACCAGCTTGCCCGTTCCTTCGGATCTGGCAAATCTCGGACCCAGCTCGAACAGCTTATCCAGCAACCGCCTTCTCGTCTCGGCGCCAGTCTTCTCTGCAAAACGGTAAGACACCTTCTGCCGCACCCATGTGAGTACGCCTCGGCTGAGAAAGGCGAGCAAGAAGCAAGCAAGGTCCAGATAAAAATCCTCCACAGGCGTCCCGTGAAATAAATCAGAAATAATATGGGCCAACAAGGTTGCCTGGAACAGAATACATATACTTTGCAATAATGAAATGCAGCTTAGCGTCAGATAGAGCGCTTGTATCCCTTTGTATTGAGGCATTCTGCTTTTCTTCATCAATACTCCAGATGTTCTTTATCATCAATTCGTTTGCGGAACACATAATAGCTCCAAATTTGATAGCCCAATACGAACGGAAGAATCGTCAATGAAATATACGTCATCACTTTTAACGAATACGCTCCGGAAGCTGCATTGTAAATCGTCAAGTGAAAGTCGGGACTGATCGAGCTGACCATCACCCGCGGGAACAAGCCGATGAACATGCTGACAACGGACAGGATGATGACCGCGCCCGTCATGGCAAACGCCCAACCGTCGCGTTTTTTCTTGATAAATAGGCCTGCCAGGACAAGCGCTGCGCCTGCGAGAACCGGCAATGCGATCCATTGCGCCCCATGTACGGTGTAAATGTCGGTGCTGAAATAGGTCATTACCGCAAATATGAGCAGGACGGCCGCAACGGCAGGACCTATGTCACGGGCAGCCTTCCGTGCCCGATCCCGCAGCACGCCGTTGGTGCGCAGCGTGATAAACACGAGGCCGTGCAGGATGCATAGCAGAACGACGGCCACTCCCCCGGCGAGAGCGTAGCCGTTCAGCAGGTCGAATACGCTGCCGATCATCTCCTTATGGCTGTCAATCGGCACGCCGCGGATGAGATTCGCGAACACGACTCCGAACAAGAAAGGCGGAAGCAGGCTTCCAATGAAAATGGCGGCATCCCATGTCTTTTTCCAGATTCCGTGATCCATCTTCCCTCTGAATTCAAAGGCAACGCCGCGAGCGATAAGCGCTAGCAGCAGCACGACAAACGGAATGTAAAAGCCGCTGAATAAGGTGGCGTACCATTCCGGAAAAGCGGCGAACATAGCGCCGCCAGCCGTAATGAGCCATACTTCGTTCGCATCCCAATAAGGGCCGATTGTATTGATGAGGATACGGCGCTCTTGGTCGCTCTTGCCTAGAAACCGCGATACGATACCTACGCCGAAATCAAAGCCCTCAAGGAAGAAAAAACCGATAAATAGAACAGAAACGAGAATAAACCATAACTCATTTAGCGAGAGCATGTGCTTCCTCCTTATCAAACGGATCGTGCGAAATGGAATCTTCAACCTCTTCCTGCTCCGCGTCTTTGCGAATCACTTTCACGAACAGACATGCATCGATAATGGCCAGAATCGCATAAATGCTCGTAAAGGCAATAATCGAGAAGAGCAACTCACCTGCGGATACCGTAGGCGAAATGGCATCTTCGGTCCGCATCACTCCGAATACGACCCAAGGCTGGCGTCCCATCTCGGCCATCAGCCACCCCGCCGAATTGGCCAGAAACGGGAATGCAATCGCGCCTACCATCAGCTTCAAAAACCACGGCCGTTGTTCAAGCTTCCGTGTGCGGGCCAGCACGATGCCGTAGATGCCAAGCAAACACATGAGGCCGCCGGCTATAACCATGGTGCGGAAGCTCCAGAAGGTCATTTTTACCGAGGGAATGTAGTCACCCGGCCCGTATTTTTGTTCGTACTGCGCCTGAATCTGGTTCATGCCGTCTAGACTGCCGCTGAACTTGTTGAACGATAAAATGCTCAGCATATAGGGAATTTTGATTTCGGAAGAATTTTCTTTTTCCACCGTATCGATATTGGCATAGAGGGTGAACGGCGCAGGATCCTCGCTCGTGTTCCACAATGCTTCAGCCGCAGCCATCTTCATTGGCTGCGATGTAAGGAGGTGCTGACCTTGCTGATGTCCGATAATCGCAACGAGCAGAGCGGATATCATGGCGACCGTAATCGATACATGGAACGATTTTTTGAACATTTCGAGATTTTGCCGCTTCAGCAGCTTCCATGCGCTGACGCCAGCCATAAAGAACGCACCGGTAGCGAAGGCGGCAAATAAGGTGTGCGGAAATTGCAGCCACAGCTGCGGATTGGTGATAATCGCAAAGAAATCGCTCATTTCCGCCCTTCCGTTCTGGAATACATAGCCGACTGGCGCATGCATGAAGGAATTGGCCGTCAGTATCCAAAAGGCTGACAAGACGGTACCTATCGATACAAGCCAAATGCATGCGAGGTGAACGCGCTTCGATAAGCGGTCCCAGCCGAACACCCACAAGCCAATGAACGTGGACTCCATAAAAAAGGCAAGCAAGCCTTCAATCGCCAGCGAAGGTCCGAATACGTCCCCGACGAAGCGGGAATAGTTCGACCAGTTCATGCCGAACTGGAACTCCTGCAAGATGCCGGTTACGACACCGACTGCAAAATTGATCAGGAACAATTTACTCCAAAATTTAGCGGTTTGTTTATATATTTCTTTGCCTTTCACAACGTAGAGCGTCTCCAATATCGCGATTAAGAACGCTAGCCCAATCGTCATCGGAACGAAGATGTAATGGAATAGCGTAGTGGACGCAAATTGAATGCGCGCGAGAATAACCTGATCCATAATGGCCTCCTTTAGCTGAATGCTGTTCTGTGTGTTTTTAAGGCCCTTCGGCGCCTCATTATGTGAATGGGTTCACGTAATGGTGTGAATGACGATGCGCCGCTTGTACATGATGTGAACGTCACTATACGTAACCTTAACCGTCATTTTTCATTACATTGCCTAGGCGCAGCTCGGTTCGGCACTGCCGTTAAACCGAATTTTTACACAGCGAATCGCTTCAGCATTATCATAGAGCAGAGTGGATGCCATGTCGCCATCCATTTATGTAGAGGTCAATCATCCATGTTCAACACACTGACACATAGTTGACAAGGTTTCGATGAAATCGGCCTGCGCCGACTAATTTAGTGAGATGTTATACTTAAGTCGTGTGATAAAAATCACAGACTAAGTAAATATAAGAGGTGGATTTCTATGTGGCAACCGGATCGTTCTAGCAAACAAGCGCTATATCAGCAGATTGCCGCATATATGGAGCGCAGAATTTTTTATGGGGAGTTTCCGCCCGGCAGCATTCTCCCTTCGGAGCGTAAATTCGCCGAACAAATAAACGTAAATCGGAGTACCGTCGTTCAAGCCTATGAAGAATTGCGAGCATCGGGAATTATCGAAAGCATGGTAGGAAGCGGTACGCGGGTAAGCAAATATAAATGGGGGGCTCCCAAGCAAACACCGGATTGGCTTCAGTATTTAGAAGGCGGCACCGTCGTGCAGCCGAACCAATCCTTCTTGCGGACCATCCGGGAAGAACTCGATACGGGACGTCTGCTCATCGACTTCGCAAGCGGCGAGCTGTCTCCCGACTTATCTCCAAATGAAGCCATTCGGCTGCTCTTGAGCGAGCATTCATTACATGAGGATTTGGGCTATGACAATCCGCAAGGCTATGTTCCGCTGCGGCAAGCGCTGGTCTCTTATTTGCAGCAATATCGCGGCATCCGGGCAACGGAATCCTCGATCCTTATCACCTCGGGATCTCATCAGTCACTGTATTTGATTACCCAGCGGTTATTAAGCCCGGGCGATGCTGTGGCGATCGAAGATCCGTCCTATTACTATTCATTGCCTATGTTTCATTCGGCAGGCCTTCGCTTGTTCCGTCTGCCCGTTGACGAAAAGGGTGTCTGTCCCGAGGGAATTCTATCGTTGTACCGGGAACATAACATACGCATGATCTTTGTGAATCCGAATTACCATAATCCGACCGGCCGCGTGCTTGATCCGTCACGCCGGGAGAGGCTGCTCGATGTGTGCGGACATTTGGGAATTCCCGTAGTGGAGGATGATCCGTTCAGCTTGACTTCATTCGCGGGCAATCCGCCGCCATCGCTCAAGTCGATTGATGTCAACAGCACCGTGCTCTACATCGGTTCGCTCTCCAAAACAGTGGCGTCAGGCTTGCGCATCGGTTGGATGGTCGCCCCGCAATCGGTTGTGAACCGGCTTACGGACGAGAGACAGCAGATGGATTTCGGACTTAGCGTGCTGCCGCAGCGCATTGCTGCGCAATTACTGTCCTCGGACCATTTTGACCGGCATTTGCAACGGCTGCGGCAGGAGCTGTCGCATAAGCGGAATCTGCTCATTGATGCCTTGCAGCGCGAGCTGCCTGGTGAGGTATCCTATACGCTGCCGCAAGGCGGGCTGCATCTGTGGTGCAAAATAAAGCGGCCCGTCGACGATGGCAGACTGCTGGAGGAAGGTATGAAGCGGGGGGTCGTCTTTGTTCCGGGAAGCGTGTACGGTTCGGAATCGGGCTATGTTCGCTTTACATATGCGCGGCCGCAGCCTGATGAGATCGGCCCGGGCATATCCAAATTCGCGCAAGCGTTGCGCGCTGCAGTTAAATGAATCGCTTGGAAGCCTATGGGTTCATACGACTCCATAGGCTTTTTTTGTACGCTGCCTCATCAAGCATCCACAAGCACGCCGGGACGATGAATTCCGTTGCAGCGATCATTCTGGCATGGAATCGCTCCCTGTTGGCCCCTCACCTCATATTTAAAGAAAAAGCAGGGCGGAAGGCTGCTTCGTATCCTCCGCGTCTCATTTTTCATTGGATTTTATGCAGTAGAAATATCTTGCAAATCCCGTTGCGGCATGTTTCATTGGAATTCATCCAATGGTTTGGACTCGTTTCGCCGCAGTCGCTGAAAAACAGCCAAATCCACTGCACTAAATACAGCCAACATGCCACTTGGCCGCTCAATCTGTACATTCCACTGTACATTATCCAATGGGAACTCACACTGACCTACGGAAAACAATGAAGTTCAACTTATATGTGCTACGCCTCAAGGCGTCAGGTAATGGACACACAAAAGGCAATCTCGTTTGACCAGGTTGAATATGGGCATGTTTCACTAAAGCGGAAGTATGGGGATTCCGGCAGTCGTAGGCTGCGGCAACGCCACAACAAGGCTGAAAACGGGAGATAGGGTCATTGTAGATGGCGGACATGGGATCGTGCAGTTATTGGAGCAGTAATGCCCCCTGTCACAACGGCTTGGGCGGCTTGGGCGTCCCCTCGTATTTGACGACAGGCCATTTCTGTTTGCGCAGCGCCTGCATTAGTTCGGGGCTGGCATGGAGGTGATCACGCACGAGTTCGTGAGGGGTGAGCGCCATCCACTGATTCAGCGATACATCGGCGAAGCGGTCGCTCTGGAACATCTCCAGAAACCACAGGCTTTGATTGCCAGTGTTCTGGATGTAGTGACCGAAGGCGAACGGCACATATCCGACATCGCCAGCCCTGAAGTCAAATGTCCGGGCTTCACCCTCCGCTGCGAAAGCTGTCATGCGTGCAGTGCCGGTGAGGTAGTATTGCCACTCGTCGTTGTTCGGATGCCAGTGCATTTCCCGCATGCCCCCGGGCAGAACCTCGACCAACGCTGCCGCGATGCGGGTCGAAATCGGAAAGTTGGTCGAATCAACAATACGTACCGATCCGCCAGGTGTCTTGATCGGAGTCTGGGCGAGCATGCGGTAAGTCAAGGATAGCGGCACCGTTCCATAAGGATCCGGCACTTTCTGGCTATCTAGCGAGCCGGGCACGGTGGATTGGAAAATGTACCGCTGTTCCGTCGGGATCCCGTCAAAGGCGCTTTCGGGTACGCCAAAATTAGATGCCAGCACGTCCTTAGGCGTATGCGCGAACCAATCGGTGATGGAGAACGTGTCGATATCCGAGAAGCTGCCGTCGTCGAATACGAGCAGAAATTCGCAGCCTTCCTCCAATCCTTGAATCGAGTGCGGAATTCCCGGAGGGAAATACCACAGGTCGCCCGGGCCGACATCGGCAATGAAGTTCCGCCCGTTCTGATCGACCGCGGTGATGCGTGCCCGGCCGAGCAGCATGTACGCCCACTCCGCTTGCTTGTGCCAATGCAGCTCTCGCACGCCGCCCGGCGTCAGCCGCATGTTCACCCCTGCAAGGGTCGTTGCGATCGGAAGCTCCCTGGCCGTCACTTCCCGCGACCAGCCGCCATGATTCAACTGCATGTGGGTATCGGAGAACGAGAACTTCAAGTTAGGGACCGTTCCGGCATCGGTGGCCGGCGGCACCAGCAGATCGGGATTCTCCAAATCACGCATGACATCGCGCGGGCCGAGATCGGTTGCGCCTGCCCCGTCTTTCCTGATGGGCTGCGGCACATTTGCATATGCAGGTTGCTGCGGAGGGAGATAATCCATGATGAAACACGCTCCTTTGTCGTAATGTGAGGATCGATACTTCATTTTAGTAATATGACGTGTTCAGCGGGAGTATGTTGGGTGCGCCCATCATAACGGCGGCTCGAATCCTAAGATAGCGGCCTTAAACTAAAGGGATTGATTTATTAAAAATAGTACTGTATAGTTCTAGTTATGAATCGAAAAAGAAACCAACCATCCAATCGCGATCAGGTCATCCAGACGGCAGCGCAGATGTTTCTGATGGGCGGATATGCTTATACAAGCATGGATGATGTGATGCGGAAAAGCCGTGTGTCGAAATCGAATATTTATTATCACTTCAAGAGCAAGGAGGAGTTGCTGCTGGCCGTCGTCGAATTTTGGGCCGATAGGTATGAAGCCCAGTTATTCGCCTCGCTCGGCCAAAACGACCTTACGGTGGAGAAGCGCATCCTGGCCTTCATGGAATCGCTGGCCGCAGGCTTTACGGAACGGAATCACCAAGGGGGTTGCCCGTTCGTGTCGTTATATTTGCAATGTTCGGAGCAGGCTGAGGCCGTTAGAGAGAGAATATTCCGTTTCTTTGCCGAGCTGCATCCGCTTCTGACGAAGCTGTTCGAACAAGGAGTCAAGAAGCAAGAGTTCCGGGAAGGCATCGGGGCCGATGAGGCGGCTTCGCTGTTCATAGCGGCGCTGGAAGGTTCGCTTGTATTGGCCGAAACAACCCGCGATGCCGGGGTCATCAAACGGACGGCTGTTCATTTTTGTAGAATGCTTCATTAAATGAAGCTTCTTTTTTATTCATAAATAGAACTACGTAGTTCTAAATGGTGTGGAGGAATTGAGATGAGTGTTCTGTTTATCACCGGAGGAACCGGGTTTATAGGCAAGGAAGTTGTCAAACAACTCGCAGAAGGCAGGGAGCGCCTGTTGCTCCTGGTTCGTTCGACGGAGAAGGCTTCTGCCATGCTGCAACGCATGGGATTGGGCGAAGACACGCGTATCACGCTGCTGCAAGGAGACTTGTCCGAACCTGGACTTGGATTGCGTTCGGACGATCGCGAACTTGCGTGTATGGCCGACGTGATCATTCATGCGGGAGGGACAATGAGCATTACGCTCGATCCGGCGGCAGCGAAGCAGACCTTTCTCGAAGGCGCCCGCCATGTGGCGGAGCTGGCAGCAGATATACAGCGAACGAAGGGGTTGCGCCATTTCATCCATATCGTCGGGTACATGAGTCCCTTTCATGATGGCAACGTCGATATGGAGACGGATGTTTTCCAATGGGATGGGTTTATGAAAAAGGAAGGCCCATACGAACGAATGAAGTTTTTGTCCGATCTGTACATACGTCAACAAGCAAAGGTGCATGAGTATCCGTTATCCGTCGTGAACCCGTGCACGCTCGTGGGAGCCAAGCCCGCAGGGACGACGGAACAGACGGGGGGACTAGGCATTCTCGTCGAGGCGTTGCGGCGGAAGATGATGCCGGTCATCCCCGGGGGAACATCGCACTGGCTGCCGATCGTTGCCAATGACGATCTGGCCCGCATCATCGCTTATCTGGCGCGCGATGCCGCACCGGGCGGATGCACTTACAACATTCTCGGCGAGAAGGGAAGGGAGCCGAGAATGCGGGAGCTGCTGACCTTAATCGCCCGGGAATTAAGAGTGCCTGCTCCCCGGCTGTCCGTGCCAGTGTCATTGCTGCGAACCGCGATGAAGGCTGGGGGCAGTCGCCTGACCGGTATTCCCGCCGAGTCTCTATCCTTTATAACCGACCGCTCCTTCCGCACCGTGGAGACGAACGAGCTTCTCGAACGCATGGGGGAGGCTCCTTTAAATACAAGCGACATCCTGCCAATGGCGATTGCCGATCTGGATTATCGCCTGACCTATCCGAACCGTAAGGAACCGGCAGGCTATGTGAAGGAGCGGAAAGGGGACCTGGCCGTGCTCGTAAAGGAGGGAAGTGGAATACCGTGGGTGTTGGTGCACGGCATGTTGAGCGGGGCGGATGATTTGGTTCCCCTTGCCGGACAATTGCATGAGCGGACCGGTAATCCGGTATGGATCGTGGATTTGCCCGGATTCGGCAGATCTCCGTCGCTGCGGCAGGGGGATGCACTGCAAGGCAATGTCGAAGCCCTGTGCCGCGCGATAGTGGATCATCCCGGTCCTATTCGCCTTGCAGGGCATTCATTCGGCGCCGTTCTGGCCGCCAAGGCAGCCGCCGCATTACAGGATAAGGTGCAGCAGCTGTACTTGCTGCAGCCGGTTCTCCATTCGCCCCGCAACCGTATGCGCCGATGGCATAGCACATCCATCGAATGGTCGCGCTTCCTGCTGCAACGTCTTAACACTGCTTCGTTAACAAGAATGCTGCTGCGGGAGGAAGGAGCAATGGAACGTAGCGAGCTGCCGGATGGATATGTCGAAGCGGTCATCCAAGGCCTCTCTTCTCCGCGCATCGCGGCAGCGAATGCAGCCATGCTGCATATGGTGCATCATCATCTGCCAGCCTTGTCGCCAACCGCTCTGCCCAACGTGCCCACAACGATTCTTTGGGGAGCGAAGGACAAGGTGTATAAGATGACGAAGCTTTTTCGTCATGATCCTCGCGTGAACGTAATTCCATACGGGCATCAATTTCCCGTCTTTCAATCGCAGGAAACGGCACAGCTGCTAATTGAGCTGGGCAGCTCAACAGAATGAAACCCCCGTGAGCCCCATTCACGTCTGTGCTATCATGGAAGCAGCAGAAAGCTGCTCTTACAAAATACGAGGTGTCGCCATGAACAAGACAATCGGCATGTTCGCCCATGTAGACGCGGGTAAAACGACTTTGGCCGAACAGCTGCTATATCATACCCGAAGCATTCGGAATCGGGGGCGGGTCGATGACAAGGACGCTTTCCTGGATGGCCATGATATTGAGAAGGAACGCGGTATCACGATCTTTGCGGATCAAGCCGTGATGACCTATAAGGATAATACGTATACCTTAATCGACACACCAGGGCACGTCGACTTTTCCTCCGAAATGGAGCGGGCCGTTCAAGTGATGGACTATGCCATCGTTGTCGTCAGTGCGGTCGAAGGCGTGCAAGGCCATACGGAGACCATCTGGCAGCTGCTAAGCAAGCATAGGGTGCCGACGTTCTTCTTTATTAACAAAACGGATCGGGTCGGGGCAGATGTGCAGCGGGTGTACGGGGACATCCGCTTGAACCTGACCCCGGATGTGTGTGATGTGACGTCGAATGATGAGGCAGGCCGCATGAGCGAGGAACTGATCGCTTTCATTGCCGAACGGGATGATCGCCTGCTTGAGCTCTATATGGAAGAGGCTTATGACCATGAAGTCTGGCTGCATGCGATGAAGGCGATGATGAAGGAACATTGGCTGTTTCCTTGCGCATACGGTTCTGCTTTGCAGGATATCGGCATTGTGGAATTTCTGGAACAGCTGGACACTTGGACGATGACTGAATACTCGAACCAAGGCGCATTTGCAGGCCGGGTCTATAAAGTCCGCCACGATGAGAACGGGACCCGCATCACCTATATAAAAGCGTTAAACGGAGCGCTCCATGTAAGGGATGAGGTTAGCTACTGCCTGGGAGCGGATAGGGCAACCGAGAAAGTGACGTCCATTCGAGTGTACAACGGCAATAAGCATCAAAATGTGGATCGTGTGGAGGCAGGACAACTGTTTGCAGTAACTGGGGTATCGGCAGCTTCAACGGGTGACGGTCTGGGCGCTCTGCAGGAACAGGCGGTGTACGACATCGTTCCTACCTTAACGTCGAAAGTCATCTATCCCCCTTCCCTTCATGCAAAAGAGGCGCTAAGATGCTTTCGCCTCTTGGATGTCGAAGACCCTTCGCTTCATGTCATATGGGATGAGCATGTGCAGGAAATTCATATCCATGTGATGGGCGTCATTCAGCTCGAGGTGCTCGAGCAAGTGGTCAAGGAGCGATTTCAGATGGACGTGACGTTTGGGCCTCCTGAAATTTTATACAAAGAAACGGTCGGATCCACAGTTACCGGCTGCGGTCATTTCGAACCGTTGGGACACTATGCCGAAGTTCATGTGAAGCTGGAGCCAGCCGCACGGAACAGCGGGATCACGTTCACAAATGCATGCCATCCTGACGTGTTGACGGTTAATTATCAGCATGTCATCGAGCAGCATCTGATGGAGCGAGATCATCATGGGCTGCTGACTGGATCGCCAGTCACGGACCTCCACATTACGCTGCTGAAAGGCCGGGCGCACAATAAGCATACGAGCGGCGGAGATTTCCGGGAAGCAACGTATCGGGCACTCAGGCAAGGGCTGGAGAATGCGGACAACATGCTGCTTGAACCGTATTACGATGTGAAGATTAAAGTGGATATCGACGATATGGGAAGAGTCATGACAGATATTCAGAAGGCGTACGGCCGGTTCGATCCCCCTAAGTTCGCTGGCGGCAAAGCCGTTATTGCGGGTAAAGTGCCGGTGGCTGCGTTTATGAATTACAGCGCGGAGCTTGCTTCATTTACACAGGGCAAGGGGACGATCCAGCTGATGTTCGGCGGTTACGGGGAATGTCATAATCGAGAAGAAGTCATTGCCAAGAAAGCATACAACAAAGATGCCGATCCGGCATATACGTCTTCGTCCATGTTCTGTTCGAAAGGACAAGCGTACAGCGTGCCGTGGGATGAGGCCGAGCAGCATATGCACGTATGATGGCAGCAGGAAGCGCGATCTTTTTCCGATGAAAAGAAGAAAGGCCATCCGTTCCGGATGGCCTTTAGGCGCCTATTCGTGTGTGCGATACGCTTAAGTAAGTGTTACGCTTTCTGTTCGAATAGCTTGATGACTTCAATGACGACGTCTGTCGCTTTCAACATATTGTCGACTGAGACATATTCGAATTTGCCGTGGTAGTTCTCGCCGCCCGTGAAAATATTCGGTGTAGGCAGCCCCATGTAGGAGAGCTGCGAGCCGTCCGTGCCGCCTCGAATCGGGGTGACGTTCGGTTCGACGCCCACATTTTTCATCGCTTGATAGGCAATGTCGACAATCTCTTTGACCGGTTCAATTTTTTCCTTCATGTTGTAATATTGATCGCTCATTTCCAGGATGATGTTTCCCTGTCCATAAGTCGCTTGCAGGTCTTTCACTATCGTCTCCAAGTTAGCTTTGCGGGCGTTGAAATGATCTCTGTCAAAGTCTCTGATGATGTAGCGCAGCTTGGTCAGCTCCACGTCACCACTGATGGAGATCAGATGATAGAAGCCTTCGTATCCTTCCGTCGATTCCGGGGCTTCTTCTGCTGGCAGTCTTCCGTTCAGCTCCATCGCGATTTTGGCGGCATTCACCATCTTGTTCTTCGCCGTTCCGGGGTGAACGTTCTTCCCTTTAATCGTAATCTTCGCTTGTGCAGCGTTGAAGCTCTCATACTCCAGCTCGCCGAGCGGTCCTCCATCCACGGTATAGGCATACCGGGCGTCGAAGGCGGCTACGTCGAAGCGGTGCGGGCCTCTTCCGATCTCCTCGTCCGGCGTAAAAGCGATCCTTACTTTGCCGTGCTTGATCTCAGGGTGGCGGATGAGATGCGCCATCGCCGTCATGATTTCGGCAATGCCGGCTTTGTTGTCCGCCCCGAGCAGTGTCGTTCCGTCCGTCGTAATTAACGTATGGCCCTTATAGTTGGCCAGCTCCGGGAAGTCCTGCGGCGACAGCACGATGTTCAGCGCTTTATTCAGCACAATCTCGCTTCCGTCATAGTTTTCTACCATTTGCGGATTGACGCCCGCGCCGGTAAAATCAGTCGCCGTATCCATATGGGCCAAAAATCCGATCGTCGGCACTTCTTTCTCCGTATTGGAAGGAAGGGTAGCCATAACGTACCCGTTTTCGTCCATTGTAACGTCTTCCATGCCGATTTCTTTCAATTCGTTAACGAGCATCCGGGCCAGATCAAGCTGTCCCGGCGTGGACGGGCAAGTGTCGCTGTCGTCATTGGATTGCGTGTCCACTTTTACATAGGTCGTAAATCTTTGAATGATTTCGCTTTTCAATCTATCGTCACCCCAACTCATAGTTATATATCTCCATATTAACATGAACGATGCGCCAGTACTCGTCACTTTAGAGTCACTTTTAGAACTTCACATATTATGAACAGGCAGGGGAATGTTATGAATATAAAATGATTTTAGACAAGCAGGAGGTATATTGGTATGGCCAGAAGGAGCCGGCGGAAGCTGCTCGTTACAGGGGCAGAACAAGGTGTCAATGCATTCAAGGCAGAGGTGATGCGGCGCGAGGGCTTCGCTGTCGATCCGAATCGCCCGGATGACGTCAAGTACGAAGTGGCCAAGACGTTGGGAGTGCCCTTGCAGCCAGGCAGCAACGGGGAATTATCTACAGAGTCAGCTGGCCGCGTAGGGGGGCGCATTGGCGGTACGATGGTTCGCGAAATGATCCGTCTCGCGCAGGAAAATTTGGCGAAGCAGCCAAATAAGTAGGGGACGGTCTGCGAAGGAATGTATAGGGGAACACATCAAGGGTGACTGCGTCGATGCAGTCGCCCTTTTTCTCTAGAGATCGACAGCATCCATGATTTCCCGCAGTTCATATTCAGTTCATAATAGATTGATAAGTTAACGACAGAGAGTAATGACAGAAGGCCGTAAGATGAAAAAAAACGGCTAGCATGAAGAAGATAGGGGGAAGAGAAATAGATGAGGGAAGCAAGGGAAGCAAGGGAAGCAAGGGAAGCAAGGGAAGCAAGGGAAGAAAAAACGTCAGGGAATTGGCGGCAGTTCGTTCGTCTAATACAACAGACGAATCCGTCGAAGCTGTTGTTAATCATTGCGCTCTGCATGAGTGTAGCTACGACAGGGGTAGGGTTCGTCGTGCCGTTATTCACGAAAAATCTGGTCGATGGCTTCTCGATGGAGTCCTTGAATCGCTGGCAAATCGGCATGCTGGTCATTGCCTTCGTGATACAAGCTGCAGCGAGCGGCTTGTCCATTTACTTGTTGAATCGGGTAGGGCACAGGGTCGTGGCGAACTTGCGGGATCAATTGTGGAACAAGCTGCTCCGCCTGCCTATTTCGTATTATGACAAGCACGACACTGGAGAAACGCTCAGCCGGGTAACGAATGACACATCGGTTGTGAAAGAACTGATTACCGAGCACTTGGCGGGCTGCCTGACAGGCGTCATTTCGATTATCGGGTCTGTCACGATATTATTATTCCTGGATTGGCAGATGACATTGGTGATGCTGCTGGCCATACCGCTGGCGATGCTCGTGTTGATGCTGCTCGGGAAGAAGATGTTCGCCATCTCGAAGGGGATGCAGGACGAAACGGCACGGTTCACTGCCGTACTCAATCAGGTATTGCCTGAAACCCGTCTCGTCAAGGCTTCCAATGCGGAGCAGATCGAATATGACAGAGGCAAGTCCGGCATTACGAACTTGTTCCGGTTCGGATTGCGCGAAGCGAAAATACAAGCGATTATCAGTCCGTTGATTTCGTTCATTTTAATGGTCGTGCTTGTCGCGATTATCGGTTATGGTGGCGTGCGCGTATCTTCCGGAGCGCTCACGGCTGGAGATATGGTCGCCTTCATCTTATACTTGATTCAGATTATTATGCCGATGACTCAATTAACGATGTTCTTCACCCAATTGCAGAAAGCGATGGGCGCAACGGAGCGCATCATTACCGTGCTTGACCATGAGGAAGAAGATCTGCATGCAGGCAAGCAGCTGACTGAAGTGAATCAACCGATAATCTTGGATCAGGTTGAGTTTGCATATGAAGAAGAGACGATTTTGTCGGAGATGAATTTTACGGTCGAACCTGGCAAAGTCACGGCCATTGTCGGTCCGAGCGGCGGCGGGAAGACGACGCTATTCTCGCTCCTGGAGCGATACTACGCTCCGACGAGCGGCGTCATTAAGCTGGGAAATACACCGATTGATGAGTATTCTCTGCAATCTTGGCGCAGCCAGATCGGTTACGTGGCACAGGAAAGCGCGCTGCTGTCCGGTACCATCCGCGATAATATTGTGTACGGTACCGATAGAAACGTAACGGAGGACGAATTGGAGCGGGCAGCGCAGATGGCCTACGCGGATCAGTTCATATCCGAGCTTCCGGATCAATATGAGACAGAGGTCGGGGAACGGGGCATCAAGCTATCGGGAGGACAACGTCAGCGTATCGCGATCGCACGTGCGCTGCTGCGCGACCCGCAGATCTTAATGCTCGACGAGGCCACTTCGAGTCTGGACAGCAAGTCGGAAATTTACGTGCAGAAGGCGCTCGATAATTTGATGGAGGGAAGAACGACGCTTGTCATTGCGCATCGTCTCTCGACAGTAGTCGATGCCGATAACATTTTATTCGTGGAGAAAGGTCGCATTACCGGAAGCGGCACGCATGAGCAGCTATACCAAACCCATGACATGTACCGGGAATTCGCTGCCCAGCAGCTGCGCATTCAAGAGCGGGAATGAAAGGAATCTGCGCGATGGCTAACCTATTAATTGTAGATGATAATGCACATATTCGAGAACTTGTGCAAGTCTGTTTGCGCAATGAAGGCTTCGACGTGCTTGAAGCGGCGGACGGTGTCGAGGCACTGTCCACGCTCGAATCCGTCAAAGTCGATATGGTCATTATGGATATTATGATGCCGAATATGGACGGGTGGGAGCTATGCCGCGAGGTACGCCGCTATTACGAGGACATGCCGATTCTCATGCTGACGGCCAAGGGCGAGACGACACAAAAGGTCAAAGGCTTCCATCTAGGTACAGATGATTATCTCGTGAAGCCCTTCGATCCAGCCGAGCTGATCGTAAGGGTGAAATCCTTATTAAAGCGGTACCGTATTTCGGTTTCGCAAACGGTCGAAGTTGGCACGATTTTCATGAATCGAGGCACGTATGAGCTGCGCAGTGATGGTGAACCCATGACCTTGCCGTTAAAAGAATTCGAGTTGCTGTACAAACTGGCGAGCTATCCGCAAAAAACATTTTCCAGAGAGCAATTAATTGAAGAAATATGGGGATATGACTACGAGGGCGACGAGCGCACCATCGATGTTCATATTAAGCGGTTGCGCGAGCGGTTCCCGGAAGAGCGATATGGCTTCAAAATTCGCACCATTCGCGGCCTCGGGTATCGATTGGAGATCGGTTCATGAAGAAGGGCGAAGCCATTCTTAAAATAATGGGCGGTGTCTGCCTTGTTGTGGCAGTGGTGACGATAGGAACCTGGATTGCATTCTATGGCACCGAAGCGCTTTATAAGTATATAGGCATACATCTTTACAGCTTCGCTGCCCAATGGATTAATGTGCTGCTCGTCTTTTTTATTTTTGGATGTACGATGTATCTTATTTCGCTCATTGTAGGCAAGAAGCATTATAAGGTATGGGATAAAATCATAGAGGCTTTACGGAAAATCTCCAGGGGAGATTTCAGTGTCAGTCTGGACATCCGTTCTAATGAAAACGACCCGCTTGGCAAAATTGTGAGCACCATCAATCAGATGGCGGTCGAGCTTGGCGAAATGGAAAAAATGAGACAAGACTTCATCTCCAACGTGTCGCATGAAATTCAGTCTCCGCTCACTTCGATTCATGGGTTTGCCAATGTGTTAAAAAGGGCTGACCTGACGCATGAAGAACGTCAACATTATGTCACCATTATCGAGATGGAAAGCAATCGTTTATCAAAAATTAGCGAAAACTTATTAAAGCTCACTTCCTTGGAATCACAGCATCATCCGTTCGAGCCGACACGATATCGGCTGGATAAGCAATTGCGGAACGCCATGCTGGCGTGTGAACCGGCTTGGCTGGAGAAGGACCTGGAGATGGAGCTCGAATGTGAAGCGATTACCGTTACGGCCGACGAAGATTTAATGAGCCAGGTGTGGAATAATCTCATTACGAATAGCGTAAAGTTTACGGCGAATGGCGGAACGATTCGGATACACGTGTATGCACGGAGCGGGAACGCGTTCGTAGCTATATCGGATACAGGAATCGGTATGAACGACGAGGATATGAAGCGTATATTCGAGAGGTTTTACAAAGCGGACAAATCGAGAACCTCTGAAAAAGGAGGAAGCGGCTTGGGGCTGTCCATTGTCAAAAGAATTGTAGAAATGCATGAGGGCAGCATCGCAGTACAGAGTAAAATAGACGCAGGAACCTCATTCGAGGTCGTGCTGCCGTTAGAAGCATCATCACAGTCTTCGTCGAGATAACCCCTCAGGATAGGCAGGGAGATACAAGCTGTCGACCCGAGGGGCTGTTCGTTATGAAGCCTTCGTTTTTATTGAAGCGGCTTCATCATTTGACATGAAACCAAAAGGTGTCATATAATACGAAACGAAACCAAAAGGTGTCATAAAGGAAGGGTATGATCCGATGCAAGCTGAATTATTGAAGAAGCTGCGCTACAAAGCAGGACGAGCTGCCGTGCTGAACGCGCCCGAAGGATATCATCTTGGCGTAGAAGATGGGACGGAAGCAGCGGGAAGGTATGATTTTGTCCAATTGTTCGTGAACGATGCGCAAGAGGTGGATGCATGGATTCCGAAGGTCCTTCCGCTTTTGAATGAAGAAGCAGTGTTCTGGATTACGTATCCGAAGCAAAGCTCAAAAGTCAAAACAGACATAAACCGGGATATTCTGGCTGCGATGGTGCAGAATAGTACAACATATCGAGTTGTCAGCAACGTGGCTGTCGATGAAAAGTGGTCGGCTCTGCGATTGCGCCCGCAGGATAAAGTAAAGAGCAAAACATAAATGTTACAATCAATATTTGGAGGTTTCGTTATGGAACACAACTCGAATAATACATTGCCGGACATTCGTCAGACGTTGGTGCTGAATGCTCCGATTCAGAAGGTATGGGATGCGGTTGCCACATCGGAGGGAATTGCTGCTTGGTTCATGCCCAATAATTTTCAGCCTATTGAGGGATACGAGTTCGAACTGAACGCCGGTCCGTTCGGCATGTCGCCATGCAAAGTGACGGAAATCGCTCCGCCTAACCGCTTGTCTTTCAACTGGGGCAAAGATTGGACCCTCACGTTCGAGTTAGTCGATCTGGACGGAAAAACAGAGTTTACACTCATCCATGCGGGCTGGGATGCTGACAAGGTGACCGAATTCGGGCAATCCCATGCAATGGTGCGCGACAGAATGAATCAGGGATGGACAGGGCTGCAGCAATCGCTGGCTGCCTATGTTGAGGCATGAAATGACGGCATCATTACCGAAGCATGACGTGTTCCAGGCTATCGCCGATCCTACACGCCGCCAATTGCTGGAGCTGTTGAGCGATCAGGAGATGCCCGTCACCGTCATCAGCGGCCACTTTCCGATGAGCCGGACGGCCGTGTCCAAGCATTTGCGCATCTTGGCGGATGCGGGACTCGTCAAGGACCGCAAGGTCGGCCGGGAGACGCGCTACCGCCTTGACCCGGAACCGCTGCTTGAATTAAAGCGATGGCTCGCTTACTACGAGCGGTATTGGGAAAATAAGCTATCCGTGCTCAAGCATCTGGTGGAATCGGACGAGCCGAACGGTGCGGCTCCATTTCCCCCGCTTACCGTCATCGAACGGAAGACAACGGAATAACGGCGATATAAGCAAGAGAGGTGCGTAATCCGGCCTCTCTTGTCCTTTGAAGCCCGACTAGATGATGACACATGCATGAAAGGATAAGAGAGCTGAATGCAACCATTTACAGCAACAGTCATTGAAATTATTCAGGGAATACCAGACGGGAAAGTCATGACGTATGGGCAAATAGCAGGCTTGGCCGGAAGTCCCCGGGCGGCAAGACAAGTCGTTAGAATTCTTCACTCTATGAGCGATAAATATCATCTTCCGTGGCATCGGGTCATCAATTCATTAGGCGAGACTGCGATCAAGAATGATGAAATGAACGCTTTGCAACAGCTGTTTCTTCAGAGTGAAGGCATAGAAATCAGTGTAGATAACCGGATAAATTTGGAATTATATCAGTATCATCCAGAGCGATTCTAGTGGAAGAATTACATGGGCCGGTCAAAGAGGAACGATTGTAACAAAAGCAGGAAAAAAGTCTGGCGTAACCGTAAAACGAACCCTCCAAATTGAGGTACATATTCGACAGGTTCATAATTAAAATCTCGATCACTATATTTGAGTTCTACGTGTCGACATTTGAAATGGAGCGATGAACACGATGCAGGACTATCCCAAAGGTGTTCTGCGTGGAAAAGCGGCGGAGCATAAATTCACTCTGAATCGATATCGTCCGGGGGAGGACACTGGCTTCTTCGTGGAGCGTTATTGGGCTATCAGCTGGGACCTGAGAGGAGAGGAGCCGCACTTGCAGAATAAGCTGCCTTATCCTTGTGTCAATCTGGTCGACAATTCGCAGCATCCATCCTATTAGTAGAAGACGAAACGAACAGGGTCGAGCTTGCCGAAGCATTCATCACCCATATCCTGCCTCAGCAGGATGAAAACGTGCGAGTCATTAAGCAAATTGTCGACAAAACGGATAATCGAGAAGTACAAATTTTGTAGAGTATAAGGGTTGCAATTCATTACCCGATACTATAAAATTGGAAATTAAATGCACATGGAAGGTGGGGGAATATGTTAAAGACCGGGATAAAGCAAACCTTTGATCCGATCGTTCATATTCCTTTTTTCGACACTAAAGCAGTCAATGCTTTAGTGTTTTTTATTTTCTTGGGAGGTGTGGCATCGATGAGGTACAAAAGGGTTCTTATCAAGCTTAGCGGCGGGGCCGTTGCGGGGAGCAGCGAATTTGGGTTCGATCCGGAGAGGCTGGAGCACATTGCGAACGAGATATTGTCCGTCGTTAGCATGGGGGTCGAAGTGTCCATCGTTATCGGAGGAGGCAACATTTTTCGAGGCAATATGGGCGAAGCTTGGGGCATCGAACGAGCGGAGGCCGACAATATCGGAACGTTGGCGACGGTCATCAACAGCTTGATGCTTAGAGGCGTATTGAAGTCGAAGACGAAGACAGAGGTGCGGGTGATGACCGCAATTCCGGTCACGTCTGTGGCTGAGCCTTATATCCGTTTAAGGGCCATTCACCATTTGGAGAAAGGGTACATCGTCATCTTCGCGGGAGGGAACGGTCAACCGTTCGTGACGACCGATTATCCTTCGGTACAGAGAGCCATTGAGGTGAACTGCGAGGCGATATTCGTGGCCAAGCAAGGGGTGGACGGCGTGTACAATCAAGACCCGAAGCGCAATAAGGATGCGCTGCGATACGCCTCGCTACATTATAACGATGTGATTCAACATGACCTGCATGTCATGGACCAGTCCGCATTCATTCTCGCTAGAGATTACAACATCCCGATTCATGTATTCAACTTCGATAAGCCCGGCTGTATGACTGAAATCATGGATGGCAAGAACACGGGGACTATCATCAGCGGTGATTCTGAACTAAGGCTTAGTTAAGTGAACATAATGAACCCCCCTGCATCCGCTTGTTGTGCAGGGGGCGAACCCTTAGAAACAATTCCATTGGAAAACATACAGGCAAATGTGCGAATTTGGTGGCTGAACGGCCTGTGGACTGTATTTTGTGCAGTGGCACTGGCTATTTTTAGCGTCTGATAAGGTATGAGTGACAAACCATTGGATCATTTCCAATCAAACCCGCCGTAAAGAGGAAAACGCACTCGTTTCGCTGTACATAATCCAATGGAGGATGAGACAAGGTCGGATACAATCCTGAAATTAGCTGTCTACCGCCCGTTAAACACACGAATCGCCAACTCAGGGTAAGCTTGCGCTATTTCATTCGCATGCTTCGTTAATACGCCATAATCGAACGGGGAACGGAAAATGTCGCTGTCTGGCAGAAAGGTGACGCTCGTTCCCGTTTCTTTCGTTATGCCTACGGTCATGACACCGGTTTGTGGAATGCCGTGCTTATAATCTTGCCGGAACACAGTTCCTTCCCGCCGGATTTCAACCGAGAGCGCAAGGGAGAGTGCATTGACGACAGACATGCCGATGCCTCTCTCGCCTCCGGGAGCTATGATGGATGCGCTGGCGCTTAAGCGGCCCATATCCGTAAAGACAGACTGAACCTGAGACGTATCGGTGTTCGGCAGAGCCTGCACGGGAATTCCGCGCCCGTTATCGGCCACAGTGATGCTTCCATTATCATGCAAGAATAGGCTTACTTCGCTGCAATACCCAGCTTGATGCTCCAGTATACTGTTCTCTACGACGGCCCACAGCAGATGATGGGGGTCATACTCCTCCTTCGATTGACCCAAGTACGATCCAGCGTTATTTCGGGCTTCGGCCATGTCCATATAGTCAGTCGTATCTAACAAGTCTGAGGCAGCTGCCAGCAGCAGCAGCAGCGGAAGCGCCCGGTGACCGGGAACGGAATAGGATCCACCCCGTTCCTCCTGAACAAGCAGGTCGGCCCCCGACAAGGCTTTGATATGGTGGTAGAGCTGGCCAGTCGTGCCCATATTCAATCGTTCAACCAACTCAGTGCCAGTTAGAGGTTCCCTCAGAACCGAGCGCAGAATGTCCAAGCGCTGCTTATGGCCGAGGGCCGCCAGCACTTTGGCGACCTTGTCGCCGTCCAGCTCCAACAGCTGGCTTACACGCCTTTCTTGGGGCTCCCATCTGAACTGCCCTTTTTCACCACAGTATTGACCCGAATAAAAGACACCGCCAAGTTCTCCTTCTCCATCCTTGTTCTTGAACAGCTCCTGAGTTGCTTCATCTGTCGCCACTCGCGCGTCTTGGGACGCGTTTCCAGCTGTCAGCTGTCTGACAAGCTGCTGCAGCTCCTTCATTTGCACTTTCAGTGCGTCTAATTCCGTTTCCAAATTACGCGATACGGTCACGGGAATCCCTCCAACTTTAATTACTTAAATACGTAATTACGTAACTACGTAAATAATAACACACAGCATTCCGTTTGTAAATCATATCCAATCATTCCTGCTGATGAAATATAATCTGCCAATGAAATGTGTAATTGCTCGATTTCATTTCAAAGTAAATGATATCGGGACAGAGGAATTGGCCCATCTGGAAATGGTTGCGACGATGATATACAAACTGCTTAAGGATGCTACAATTGAGCAGTTGGAGGCGGCTGGGCTAGGTGGATATTATGCCAACCACGGCCGGTCGCTATTTTATCAGAATGCGGAAGGGGTGCCTTGGACCGCGGCTTACATCCAATCGACCGGCGATCCGATTGCAGATTTATGTGAAGATATCGCGCTGGAAGAAAAGGCGCGGGCGATGTATCAATCGCTCATCGATCTGAACGACGATGTCGATCTGCAGGATGGACGGAAATTTTTAAGAGAGCGTGAAATGTGCATTCGCTTCGATTTCGTGAAGCGGTAGAAATTTTGAAGGAAGAAGAGAGCTGTTGAAAATAAACTCCACATTGAATTGGTTGCAGATGTGCCGCCCTTTCAGGGGTGGAGTTTTTGTTTGCTGCCAAAGTAAAAGCCGACTTCTCCTGTAGTCAGGAAAAATCGGCTTTTACTTTTTGGGAATGAGTCTACCGCACTTTAATGCGGTAGGGGTGACTTTCCATTATTCTGCTTCTGCAACCAAAGTAAATCGTTCGTTAACGTGCTGAGGCTGTTCGATCTCGTCCAGAACGGCAATCGCATAGTCCGCGTAGCTCACATAGCTGTTGCCTTTAGCGTTCACCATCAGATTATCATTGCCTTTTTGATAAGAACCGGTTCTTTTGCCTGCTGGGTCAAAGAATGCAGCCGGGCTGATGAAGGTCCATTTGATACCGCTCGACTGTTGCAAATCCTGAAGATTTTTCCCTTGGTTCGATGCGGTTGCCGCATACTCTTGCGGGAACTCTGGCGTATCAATAAGACGGGTCGTCTTGGCTTCATCGACGAACAAGCTGCCGGCGCCGCCCACCACGAGCAATCTGGTGTCAGACGCTCCTTGCAAGGCTTTAATCAATGCTCTTCCTGCTTCCACGTGCAGATGCTCTTGTCCATGTGGTGCTCCAAAGGCGTTCACGACCACATCAAATCCTTTTACATCATCTGGTGTAAGGGAAAATACATCTTTTTCGATAACAGACACGCTGCTGTCCTTCATTTTGGATGCGTCGCGCACAATCGCCGTCACTTCATGTCCTCTGTCTACAGCTTCTTTTACAATCAAGCTTCCCGCTTTACCGCTTGCTCCGATAACTCCGATTTTCATAATTCCATTACCTCCATGCAATTGTAGTTATATGTTTAGCAGTGTCCATCTAAATCGCATTGCAAACCCTCGGATACAGGCACGCTATCTTCAATTTGTTGAGAGAGAACCTTCTCGAACATTTCTTTGCTTGCTACGCCCTGAACACGCTCGTTGCCGATTACAAAGGTGGGCACCCCCGTAATGCGGGCTTCCTCATACGCATGTTGAAGGGCTTGTTGTTGCGCTTCCTTATACGTTCCTGTTTCCAGCGCATCTCTAAAAGCCTGCTCATCCAGCCCTAATTCGCCGGCAATCTTCGTTAACACTTCGATTTCGCCAATGTTTTGTTCTTCTTGGAAAAATGCCTTGAATACGCGGTTCATGTATTCGTTGCCTTTGCCCTGTTCTTTGGCGTAATGATATCCTTCAAACGCAACACCTGTATAAGGATGCGGAGACACCCGGGGCAATCTCATGTCGACGCCCAACTTGTTGGCGGTCGGCGTAATATATGATTCCCAGCCTTGCAATTTGGATGAATCGTTCCAAGGATCAAGTTTAGGCGCTGGACTTGGGCGCAGTTCGAATGGCATCCACTCGACTTCGACGTCTTTGCCTTTGATTGCTTCCTCGAAGGGCGCTTTACCCAAGAAACAGAACGGGCAGACAAAATCAGAGTACACTTTGATTTGTAAGGTCATGGTTCGTGTTCACCTCTTAATAGATTGAGTGTAACCATTATTGTTACAACTAGATTTAAAAAATAGGACAAGCGGAAGGGGGTCGCGCTTTCCTGCAGGCAATCATATTGTTTTGCTTTGTTGTAATCATTATAGTTACAACGGGATTGGTTTGTCAACTTTAATTTTGCGGACATGTCCGATCAGCTTTGTAAGATTGCTTCACTTAACCTTACAATCCGTTAGTGCCATCACGAAAATGACATGTTAGGCAATCGAATTATAGACAATTTATGTTATGCTAGGGCGAGGATGCTAGTTAATGTAAAGGTAAAGTGGGTGCATGCGAAGAGATGGAGTTATCGAATGTGATGTCTTATCTTACAGAAGACAATTTACTGGAATTGCTGGAGAAATATCGATCCTTCGGACCATTTCCCGGCATTTTGTTAACGTTTATGAAATCATTCGTTCCTCCGCTGCCGACGCTTGTCATCGTTGGCGTTAACGCGGCCGTGTACGGATTGTGGCTCGGATTCCTATACTCCTGGATCGGCTTGGTAAGCGGTTGCTTGGTGACGTTCCTCATCGTCCGCAAAATTGCCGGACATCCGTACTTGGAACGCTGGGCGCAAAAGCCTAAAGTGAAAAAAGGCATGCTCTGGGTCCGCCGCAATGCGTTCAGCTATGTGTTTCTGCTGAGCATCTTTCCGGTTGGTCCATTCGTTATTATCAATATGGTAGCGGGAATGGCCCGCATGCCGTTGCGTTCCTTCTTAATCGCCGTCGCGGGCGGGAAGGCGCTCATGGTGCTCTCGGTCTCCTATATCGGACATAATATATCGAGCATCATTCAAGATCCGGTTCAAATTTTATATGTCGTATTGTTTCTCGCCGTGTCGTTATGGGTTAGCAAAAAAATCGAGGCTCGCTTCACTATAGAGACGCTGGATGAGGATCACCTGAACGGGCATGGACTCGATCGGAAAGATTCGATGGGCTCATGAGAGTCGAACGATTGCTTTCGATGCTGCTTATTATTTCGCAGAAAGGGACGGTTACGGGGAAAGAGCTGGCGGAACATTTTGAAGTGTCGCTGCGGACCATTTACCGGGATATTGAGAAGCTGGGCGAGGCGGGCGTCCCCATCGCAGCCATTGGCGGCAAAGGCGGGGGTTACTACATTATGGAGCAGTACAATGTGGACAACCTCTTCCTGAATGAAGAAGAAGCCCATACATTCATGGCGGTTATGGATAACTTGAACGTTCTGTTCGGGAAGAACAAGCTGTTCAATGACGTCGTCCTGAAGTTCGGTCAGACATACAAGCAAGAACGCAGAGCATCGGATAAATGGAGCATCAACATGTCTCACTTCAGTATGGAAGACGAGCTGAAGGAATACCTGGTCTTGATGAACGCAGCCATTGAAGAGTCGAAGCTGCTTGTATTTGATTACATTAACCGCAGGCTGGAGGTTTCCGAACGAACGGTGGAGCCGATGCAATTCGCTTTTTCCAGAGGTGAATGGTATCTGGTCGCTTTCTGCAGAAGCAGGCAGGATTACCGGCGGTTCAAGCTGGTGCGGATTCACAATCTCAAGCTCGGCAGCCGCTTCGAGCCAAGGGAATCGGTGTCGAAGGAGCGAATGAACCAGATCTTCGAAGAAGGCTACTATCGCCGCAGCATGAAGGTGACGTTGCGATTTACGCCGCGCATAGGGATGCAACTGACGGAGCACTTTCCCAGAGAGAAGATGAAGGAGACGGAAGATGGCCATTATATCGTCGAGGATTATTTTCCGCATGAGGAAGGCCTGATGAAATATATATTAAGCTTCGGCAAGGATTGCGAGGTTGTTGATCCGCCCGTGTTGCGGGAAGAAATGAAAAAATACGTTGCCAAAATATTAATTTCGTACAATGACTGACATATAGATGTCAGTCATTGTGTTTTATAGTGGGGGTATCGGATGCATACGATGTGAAAAAATGAAAATAAAGATAGTATGGGGGAGTCCTATGTTGAAGCAAGAAATAGCCGAAGGAATCATTCTGTACATGTTCGATCCAAGACCTGATCGGCATTACGGATACAACATTACCGCATTAATTGACGGTGCGCAGGCGATTCTCATTGACACTGCATTTGAGGAGCACGCACAACAGGTCGTTGAGGATCTGGCTGAGTGCGGGATTCGGATAGAAGGGGTCATCCTTACGCATTTCCACGATGACCATATGTATGGATTGAAGGTATTGCCGGAGGTTCCGGTCTACGGAAGCGCGCACTATCAGACGACACTGGATATGTGGACAGAGCCGAAGGAACACCCCTATTTCACGCCGGACATCGTGTTCGAGCACTCGCTGCAAATCACGTTCGGCCGGCATGAACTGACGTTGATGTCATTTCCGGGGCATGCGCATTGCAGCAGCTTGATTATGATTAATGAGCAGTTCGTGCACATCGGTGACGAACTTATGTTCTCGAATGACGGACAGCCGATTTTGCCATCTGTCGATTACAACCAATACGTTCGCAGACACCGGGATTCTCTGGCCAAATTACGTGATTACAGCCACTGTACGCTCATCCCCAGTCACGGAACAGTTATTAGCGGACAGCAGCGCATCGACCGGGACATCGCGAATCGGATCGCCTATTTCGATGCCATTTTGGGCAGCAGCACGGAAATCTCCTATGAAGAAGCGACGCAACAATGCGATTGTATGTTCTTGCATCAGGAGTGGCACAAGAATGCGTATCGATTCTAGCAAAAAGTAATGATGGATACAGCATTGGGGGCATAGACTAAACCCGGGGGCGTCGGTTACACTATAGGCATAAATAGGAGGGCGCAGGCTCTCCTTTTTGTTAATGTATGTTGCGGTCTCGACCGATTACATAAAACCCCACTACAAGCCATTCACAGGAGAGACAGGGAATGAGCGCACAGTCGAATGAAAGTTACGAAGTTACCCAAATATGCTTGCTGGCGGGCAAAATCATGCTGCAAAGCGGCGGAGAGACGTATCGTGTCGAGGATACGATGATGCGCATCGCCGCTTCCTACGGATACGAGAACTGTCACAGCTTCGTGACGCCGACAGGCATTATATTCGCTATCGACGGATCGGCTCCGACAACGAGACTGTTCCGCATTTCCGATCGGTCCACCGATTTGGAGAAGGTTACGCTCGTTAATGATATCTCCCGAAGAATCAGCAGCGGGAGCTTATCTGGGGCCGAAGCTTTTCGGATGCTGCAAAAGATAGATAAGGCGAATTTGGCTTATCCGGTATGGATCCAGATCGCTGCCGCTTCCGTATCAAGCGGATGCTTCGCCATCATGTTCCGGGGCAGCTGGCCGGAATTCATTCCCGCGCTGCTGGCGGGCGGAATCGGATTCTCGCTCCTGCTATACGTCCACCGCTTGGTCCGCATCAAGTTTTTTGCCGAGTTTCTGGCTTCGGTGGCGATCGGAACGGTATCGTACTTATGTATCAAGAACGGACTGGGGCGGGATTTGGACAAAATCATTATCGGTTCCGTCATGCCGCTCGTGCCCGGATTGCTTATCACCAATGCGGTGCGGGATTTGATGGCGGGTCATCTTGTATCCGGGATTTCGAAGGGCGCGGAAGCGTTACTGACTGCGTTCGCGATTGGAGCGGGCATAGCCTGCGTCATTTCTTTCAGCTAGAACAAGAGGGGGAAGTCTATGATCATCGAGCAGCTTGTCACCAGCTTCATCGCTTCCGCCGCCTTCGGCATCATCTTTAACGTCCCGAAAAAAACCTTGCTGCAGTGCGGCTCCGTCGGAATGATCGGATGGCTCGTCTATTTGTCCTTCACCCTAAATGACGTTGATCCGATTCCGGCAAGCTTGGTTGCTTCGTTCGCGGTGGCAATGGTTAGCCATCTATTCGCCAAGGCTTATAGAACACCGATTATCGTGTTTAACGTGTCTGGCATTATCCCGCTTGTACCGGGCGGCATGGCCTATGATTCGATGAGAAATATGGTCGAGAATGAATATGAGATCGCGATACCGCTTGCTTTCAAGGCGTCTATGATATCGGGCGCGATTGCAATCGGGCTTGTATTTTCGGAGGTCGTCTATCAATTGCTGCGAAGAAGAGCGGCATGATGGACAGAGAACCGGCTATTTCCATGCCTCAAGAGGTGATGAAGCTGCCGCCATTGACATGCATCGTCTCGCCCGTCACATAGCGGGAATCGTCGCTGGCGAGATATACGTAAGCCGGAGCGAGCTCAAATGGCTGGCCGGCCCGATGCATCGGCGTATCTGTGCCGAAGGTGGCCACGCGCTCAGCGGAGTAGCTGGCCGGAATGAGCGGCGTCCATGTCGGACCGGGAGCAACGGCATTGACGCGTATGCCTTGATCGACCACGGACAGCGCCAGCGAGCGGGTGAACGAGACGACTGCTCCTTTGGTGGCGGAATAGTCGATTAATGTCTTCTCTCCCCGGTAGGCGGTAACCGAAGCCGTGTTGATAATCGAACTCCCTGGACGCAGGCAAGGCAGTGCGGCTTGCGTGACGAAGAAGAAGGAAAATATATTGGTGCGGAACGTCTGCTCCAGCTGCTGCTCCGTAATGTCCAGCAAGCTGTGCTGCGGATATTGGACGCCAATGTTGTTGACCAGCACATCCAGCTTGCCGAAGTGGTGCAGCGTCTGTTCGACGATAGCGGTGCAGGCTGCCTTGGTGCGCAGATCGGCGCGAAGCGGCAAGCATCGTCTGCCCAATTGCTCGATGCGCGTGCGCGTTTCCTGCGCGTCCTGTTCTTCATATAAATAGGCGAACGCCACATCCGCCCCTTCCTTAGCGAACGCTACCGCCGTTGCGCGGCCGATGCCGCTGTCTCCTCCTGTAATGAGAGCCACGCGGTTCTGCAGCTTGCAGCTGCCGACATAGGAAGGATTGTCATATAACGGCCTTGGGGACATGACATATTCCAACCCGGGCTGCTGGTCTTGATGCTGCGGCGGAAAGGAAAGCGGCTTCTCCTCGCACTTTGTCTCTTTCCCGTAATAGGGGTACATCGGGTACGGATTCATTTCTCTACCTCCAAATCATGATATTCGCCTAGAAACACCTTATTCGGGAAGAGTCTAACGTGTTACACTGCGACTGTGCCGTATTGATCAATTTCCGCGGTTTTGCTACAATGCACACAGAGTATGTGACCGGAGGGAAGTGACTAGCATTGAAAAAAGAAAAATACACCTGTCATCTCCACTCTAAATCGTTTGGATTGGCTCTACAGGCGTTGACGGTAATATCCCAATATCCGAATCGTTGTCCTAGCGGGGAAATCGCTGAGCATGTTCAGTCGGAAGCGACCTTAATTCGGCGGATTCTCGCTAAGCTGGCCCAGGAAAATATATTGGAGACGCGTGAGGGACGCGACGGCGGATACCGGCTGAAGAGAGCACCGGAACTTATTACATGCGCCGACATCCTAACGGCTCTACAGAAAGATGAATCGTTCCATACCAGTTTACTCGAATCGACGGGTGACCATCCGTTCGGGCTGTGCATGAAAGCCACATTTTCCGATATGATGGCGGAACTGGATCAAAGCGTGCTGGCCGTGCTGCAAAAGTACACCATTGCTGACCTAGCGGATCAATCCTTAGTGTAGGAAGGGATGATTGACAATGGTCTTGAAGGGGATTATACTGTGCATATAATTTCACAGTTGCAACAGTGTTAACTGTGCATGTTTTTACACAGTAACATTCTGCAATATGATGTGATGAGTAGCGGGAATTTTTTTATGTTTAACTGTGTATTAATTTACACAGTATAATGTTAGCCAATTCGCATCTTTAACTCGAACAAAATCGGAGGCTGGATAGGATGGAGACAAAAGTAGAGCAAAAGCGTGATTTTTTTACCGTGTTACGTGATCGGCATTCGGTGCGCCATTATGACCCAACCGTGACCATTTCGCAGGCAGAGCTGCATGACATGCTGAAGGAGGCCACGCTTGCTCCCTCGAGCGCAAATCTTCAGCCTTGGCGATTCCTTGTCATTACCGACCAAGCGCTAAAGGAAAAGCTGCTTCCGATAGCCAATCATCAACAGCAAGTTGTGGATGCGTCAGCCGTCATCGCCATACTGGGTGATCTGGAAGGCTACAAACAGGCGGAGCGCATCTATGAACAAGCGGTTGAATCGGGCTACATGGATGAGGAACTAAAAGAGTCATTCGTGACCAGAATTACGAATGGTTATGCAAACATGAGCGCGGAGAAAATTAACAATATTGTGCTCGTCGATGGCGGATTGATTGCGATGCAATTGATGCTAATTGCAAAAGCTAAAGGATATGACACTGTGCCAATGGGCGGGTTTCATGCCCAGCAGTTCAAGGAGGCTTTTGGAATCTCGGAGCGCTATGTCCCCGTGATGTTACTGCCTGTAGGCAAAGCCTCTGAACCGGCGCATTCTTCACCTCGTGTGCCTGTGGATGAGGTGACGTTCTGGAATAAGATGACCGAGGGTGAGTGACCTATGATTCAACTTAGCATATTGGACCAATCTCCGATACCCGAAGGCAGCACAGCGAGCGAGACGCTGGCCGAGACGGCTCGGTTGGCGCAAGCAGCAGAACAACTGGGTTACCACCGTTTTTGGGTGTCGGAGCATCATTTCGCTTCCAACCTCGCAGGTTCAAGCCCGGAGGTGCTAATATCGCATTTGGCGGCCGTAACGTCCCGTATTCGTGTCGGTTCAGGCGGAGTTATGCTGCCCCATTATAGTGCTTACAAAGTCGCGGAAAACTTCCGTCTGCTGGAAGCACTGTACCCGGACCGGATTGATGTGGGACTGGGAAGGGCACCCGGCGGCATGCCGCTGGCCACCAGAGCTTTGATGGATGGGAGAGCGCCGGTCGATCGCTATCCGGAGCAGGTGTCTGATCTGATGCACTATCTTCACGATTCGCTCCCGGACGATCACCGCTATAGCGGACTCCGGGCCACTCCGGTTATTCCGACTGCTCCGGAAATGTGGCTGCTTGGATCGAGCGGCGAAAGCGCAAGGATCGCTGCCCAACAGGGAACGGCATTCGCCTTTGCCCACTTTATTAACAGCTACGGGGGACCAGAAGCGATGCGCTGGTATCAGCAGCATTTTCAGCCATCCGCAGCAGGGGAGCGTCCTCAATCCATACTCGCCGTATTTGTCGTCTGCGCCGAAACCGATGAGGAAGCGGAGCGCTTGGCTTCCAGCCTGGAGCTGACCTTTCTGTTTCTGGAGCAGGGCATCCATCGGCCGGGCGTTCCTTCTGTGGAGACGGCCGCGTCTTATCCTTATACGCCATTCGACTTGAGCCGTATCCAAGAAAATCGCAAGCGGATGGTTGTCGGCAGCCCTGAGCGGGTGAAGCAAGAGCTGCTCCGGTACAGCGAGCAATACAATACGGAAGAGATCATGATCGTGACCATAATGCATGATTTCGAGGCAAGGCTGACCTCCTACCGTCTGTTGGCAGAAGCATTTCAACTGACTCGCTCGTGAGCTTCAGAATGATGGCCATGATATGGTAACGTGAAGTCCAATGACCAATCGAAGAAAAAGGACTCTCATGCATCGGAGGGTCCTTTTTCTTCGATGTAAGCTCAAGTAAACCGATAACCTGGTGTGACTAACGCCTGCGCGTGGTTGCCGTTCGTTCTTCGCGGTCGAAGTAAACCCCATGCAATAAGCAAAAAAGGCTATCCCGAAGTCGTTGACTTCAAGGATAGCCTTTCAATTGTAATATCTGCTTATTCTCTTACAAGTAACCCCAGATCATCGTGAACAGTGTACCGAACACCGTTACTAGACCTACGAACAGCGCATAGGCGATATTCGTGTAGTTCGAGGCCTTGTTGGACTTGTCCTCGTCAATATGCATGAACATAATCAACTGCACGCCTGCTTGAATCGCTGCACAGACTAGCAGGATCGTAAGGCCTGTTGCGAAGGACATATCCCAGACAATGACGGCTAGCGCAACCAAGGAAAGGATGAGAGAAAAGACATATCCCATCACATGACGTATCGGGAATAGTTGTTTCATGTCACATCAATCCTTTCAAGTATACAAAGCTGAAGATAAAGATCCAGACGACGTCCAGGAAGTGCCAGTACAGCGAGAAGATGAACGACTTGTTCGCCGTATCCCGCGTGAAGCCTTCACGCTTAATCTGAATCATCAGGCCTGATCCCCAGAGGAGACCGAGCGTTACGTGCGCACCGTGCGTACCCAGCAGGACGAACAAGCTGGATAGGAATGCAGATGTCTGAAGCGTTGCGCCTTCATGCACATAAGTGACGAATTCATAGATCTCGATGCCTAGGAACCCGAGACCTAGCAGCAACGTAATGGCGAAGAAGATCAATGCTGGCTTCTTCAGGCTGAGACGCATGCTGTGAATCGCGAGACCGCAGGTGAAGCTGCTCGTCAGGAGCAGGAACGTTTCCAGCAGTACTGGTTTAATCTGAAATATTTCTTGAGCCGTCGGGCCATTGCCCGACCGAGTCCATAGTGTAAAGTAGACGGCAAAGAGTGTAGAGAAGAGCACAATCTCCGCACCAAGGAACAACCAGAAGCCGAATATACGGTTGCTGTTCTCTTCCGTCTGGTATTCTAGCGGCAGCGTGTTATCGATCTTCATGCTTTATCACCCCGCAATTGTTGTTCCGTCTTGTTAATTTCCTTCACCGGAATATGGTGTCCATGATCGCGCTCGAAGGAACGCACGGCAAGCATAATCACAATCGCAATACCCGATATGATAGCCGGTGTCCACCAGCTGAATATCATGAAGAATCCGAAGAAGAAGAAGATAACGCCAAGCACGAACGGCTGTCCGTTGTTGTTAGGCATATGAATCTCTTCGATCTTGCCCTCGAACAATGGTTGTTTGTTTTTCTTCCAGAACCAGAATGCATCCAGGCTCTTCACGTTAGGTGTAATGGCAAAGTTATATTCCGGTACCGGGCTGTGCGTTGCCCATTCGAGCGTGCGCGCATCCCACGGATCGCTTGTTGTATCTCTTGGTTGATAACGGAAGCTCCAATAAATGTTGTATACGAGAATGGCGAAGCCGATAGCAAGGGCTGCCGAGCCTATCGTAGCAATCAGGTTCAGCGGACCGAAGCCGGTGCTCTCAGAATAAGTATACATACGGCGTGTCATGCCTTTCAGCCCCAAGAAGAACAATGGCAAGAACGTCACGTTAAAGGAGATCGCGATAATCCAGAAGCTAAGCTTGCCAAGACGTTCGTTGAGCCGGAAGCCGAACAGTTTCGGGAACCAGTAGTACATACCGGCGATAACCGCGAATACTGTACCCGGAATCAACACGTAGTGGAAGTGAGCGACCAAGAACATCGTATTGTGATACTGATAATCGGCGCTCGCCATCGCGAGCATAACGCCGGTTACGCCACCGATAGTGAAGATCGGAATAAAGGCGAGCGAATACAGCATCGGTGTCGTGAACTCGATCCTGCCCTTCTGCAAGGTGAAGAGCCAGTTGAATATTTTAACCCCTGTCGGAACCGCGATTGCCATCGTGGTAATGGAAAAGAATCCGTTAACCATGGCGCCGTGACCCATCGTATAGAAGTGATGCGCCCATACGAGGAAGGACAAGAGTGAAATAGCTATCATACTGACGACCATCGATTTGTAGCCATACAGATTTTTGCGAGAGAAGGTCGAGATGATTTCGCTATAAATACCGAACGCCGGCAAAACAACGATATATACCTCAGGGTGCCCCCATACCCAGAACAGGTTGGCCCATAGCATATCCATACCGCCGTCGGCCATCGTGAAGAACTGGGAGCCGAACATGCGGTCGAACATCATAAGCGCTAATGCTACCGTCAAGACCGGGAAGGCGAAAATGATGATGACACATGTAATAAGTACAGACCACGTAAACATTGGCATACGCATCAGCGTCATGCCAGGCGCACGCATCTTCAGAATCGTCACAATAAAGTTGACGCCTGTCATCAGCGTACCGATACCGGCAATCTGCAAGGCAATGGAGTAGAAGTTATTGCCCACGGATGGGCTCAGCTCGATGCCCGCCAACGGGAAGTAAGCGGTCCAGCCTGCATCGGGAGATCCCCCGATAACAAACGAAATGTTAAACAGCATTGCTCCGGCGAAGAACAGCCAGAAGCTGACTGCATTCAACCGCGGGAATGCGACGTCGCGCGCCCCGATCTGGAGCGGAATCACGACGTTCATCAAGCCGATAATAAACGGCATCGCCATAAATAAAATCATAATGACACCGTGAGTCGTAAATACTTCATTATAATGCTGCGCGTCCAAGAACTTCATGTCTGGTCCGGCAAGCTGTGTACGCATCATCAGCGCATCTACACCGCCGCGGAACAGCATAATCAACGCACTGAGGATGTACATAATACCGATTTTTTTATGGTCAACGGTAGTTAGCCATTCACGCCATAGATAGCCCCATTTTTTAAAATAGGTCAAGCAGAAGAGGATGGCTAGCGACACGAGGACGATACTGGCCATAGCGCCGTAGATCATCGGTTCACCGGTAACGAAAAATTCGTCCCATTTCATACTCAAAGAACTCCTTTCTGGTTCGTTCTAGTTGCCATGCTGAGAATGGTCGGCCTCTTGATTTTCCATCTCGGAGTGGTCCATGTTGGAATGGTCCATAGTCGAGTGATCCATCTTAGAATGATCCATCTCTTTATCCGTTCCTTCATTGGAGCCAGCGGCAGGAGCTCCATGGTTATGTCCTCCATGTTCTCCCTCTGGCGCCGGTCTGAATGTCAAGTGTGTGGAAGTATACGTCTTCCGGCCCACATGATCTGCTTCCAGCAAGGAATTAAACTCTTGTTCGGTCAATTCGGAAGCTGTCTGCTTCACTTCATCGATCCATTTCGTGTAGCCGGCAGGTGACATCGCCAATACTTCGAATTCCATGTGGGCAAAGCCTTTACCCGAGAAGTTCGAGTTCTTGCCTACAAATGATCCTTCGTGTTCAGCTACGAGATGGAGCCTCGTCACCATATCGCTCATGGCGTACTTCTGACCACCTAGCTGAGGAACCCAGAAGCTAGTAATCGGTCCGAAGGAATACAAGCGGAACTCTACTGGACGGTGCGTCGGAATGTTGACGTAATTGACCGTCTCAATGCCTTCCTCCGGATAACTGAAGTGCCACTTCCAGTTAGAGGATGCAGCGTAAATAATGAGCGGCTTATCGCTTTCATAGCCTTCAGGCGTCTTCTCGACAGCGTAGGTGCTGCGAACCGTGACCACGGACAAAATAATGACGATAATGACCGGAATCAGAGTCCATGTAATCTCCAGCCATTTGCTGCCCTCCATATGCGGCGGCTCGTAATCCGGTGCCGCTTTGGAAGCGCGGTACTTCGTTAACATGTAAATATAAAGGACGTAGACGACGAGCAATACCACAGCCATAACAATCATGGAAAAAATAATGACGTCAGACTGTGTCTTGGCCACTGGACCTTTCGGGTTCAGAACAGCTATTGAATTACACCCGGTCAAGAGGACAAGAAGAGCTGCAAACAAACTGATTAACAACCCTTTCTTCTTCATAACGTACCCCTTTCTCTCTAAGATGTGCTTTAGATGAGCTATGAAAATGACAAATGTCGTATAAACTTGATCACATCTATATTAGTGAGAAGTTATTTTGGAAACAGCACATAAAGTGCACCATATTTACCATGAAAAACCATTCTTTTTAGATCGACCCGGGTGTTCCATGGCATTTATCTCTCAATTAAGCTCGTTTTCTCGTAAATTCTTGCGATTACGGCGACTTTTCATTTTGTTCATAATTGGTGCTGCAAGACCCCCACTTCGCAATATTGTAACAATTAAACCGCCTTCATGTGACTTTTTTCACTAAAAAAGACCCGGGCTTAGGGTATATGCGTTCGTATCTGGAGGAACACAGATGGAGCCTCAGTTTGACCACTTACCGCACGTTATGAACCGTTTGTTGATAACTCCGTTTTTTTCCAAACAATCATAGGCACCCCGTTTCTGACCCCAATTCAGTTCGTTCTCCCAAAAAGCATTGACCAATAAAAAAGTGTAATATAGAATGAAATCACATAAATGTAATCCGTTACATTAATAAATAAATCTAATATAAAGCAAAATAATTATTTTTATGTAATCTGTTACATTTTCATTTATTATTGTCCTTTTACATTTGTGAATTCACTTTATGGGAGGACTATTTATGAGTGTGGAATTTGGACTACAGCTCTATTCAGTACGGGATGAATTGACTAAGGATTTCAAAGGAACATTGGAAAGAGTTGCTGAGATAGGATATAAAAATGTGGAGTTATTTTTCCATGATGCCAACAATATTGGGGGGACTGTTGGCGGCTTGAACCCTGCTGAGCTGAAAAAGGAATTCGGCCGCGTTGGATTGAAAGCTGTTTCCGCCCATATCGATTTGGGATTTTTAGTTCAGGAAAATGCAGAACAAATCATAGCCTATGCCAGAGAAGTCGGGTTTACTTCAGTAGTGATTGCAATCGCTTTCTTTAGCAATAAACAAGAAGTTCTTGATCTGTGCGCGAAATTAAATCAGGCCGGTGAGTTGTTTAAGAAAAACGGACTTCAGCTGTATTACCATAATCATTTTGAAGAGTTCCAGAAGTTTGACAATCAATATGTACTAGACATCATCTTGGAAAATACGGCTGAAGATCTTGTAAAAGTTGAATTTGATACGTATTGGGCATTGAGAGGCGGAGTTGATCCTATTGAATATTTGCAGAAGCTGGGGGACCGCTGCGACCTTCTTCATCAAAAAGACTTGCCTGCTGATGTGAAGCCGGTGAATTTATTTGAAGTAATCGGTTACGATGCCAATATCGATATGGAATTGATGGTCAAGCTGCACAAAATAGATTATTTCACGGAGGCCGGGCAGGGCATCATGGACATTCCCGCGATTGTGGAAGCGTTTAAAAGTAAACCGGAAGCCAGATACCTGTTTATTGAGCAAGATTGGACGAAAAAGAACCAGCTAGAAAGTGTCGAGATCAGCTATAAATATATTTCTATTCTATTCCAATCTTAAAGCTGTAAGAAACGGGAGGACGAGAATGAGCACATTAAAAATAGGGATTATAGGCTGCGGTGGAATCGCCCATGCAAAGCATTTGCCAGCCTTGGCCAAATTGACAGATCTTGCAGAAATGATAGCATTTTGCGACATCATTGAAGAACGTGCCGAAATTGCTGCCAAGCAATATGGTGTTCCAGGGGCGAAGACATATACGGATTATAAACAATTGATACAAGATGACACCATTGACGTGATTCACGTGTTAACACCGAACAGCTCTCATTCAACCATTACAGTCGATGCTCTTGAGGCAGGTAAGCATGTGATGTGCGAGAAGCCGATGGCCATTAATTCGCAGGAAGCCAAAATCATGCTCGATGCCGCCGAACGAACAAGAAAAAAGCTAACCATTGCCTATCAAAATCGGTTTCGTGATGATGCTTTGATGCTGAAAGAAGCCTGTAACGATGGATACTTGGGTGATATCTATCTTGCCAAAGCCCATGCAGTCCGCCGTCGGGCAGTTCCGACATGGGGCGTGTTCATGGATAAAGAAAAGCAAGGAGGAGGGCCGTTAATTGATATCGGAACGCATGCTCTCGATCTTACGCTGTGGTACATGAACAATTATAAAGTGAAATCCGTGTCTGGTTCGGCATTTCACAAGCTAAAAGATCAAAACAGAGCCAATATGTTCGGAAAGTGGAATCCTGACGAATTTGAAGTGGAAGACGCCGCTGTTGGATTTATTAAGATGGAAAATGAGGCAACGATATTTCTCGAGTCTTCATGGGCCCTAAATACGCTAGACGTCCGCGAAGCAATGACGACACTTTGCGGAACAAAGGGCGGGGCGGAAATGCGCCCTCATCCCATTGAAGGGAAACCGGCTTTGCATTTAAACAGTGAGATGTATGGAAAGCTCGTCGAAATCAAGCCTGAAATGAATTCCTCGATTCCATACTACGGCTCCCAAGAGGTAACCGAGGCGGACCGTGAAGCCAGACAATGGCTCGAGGCTATTATTGAAGATAAAGAACCACTGGTAAAGCCTGAAGAGGCCTACGTCGTGACAACGATTCTGGAGGCTATTTATGAATCTGCCAGAACAGGCAAAGAAGTAATACTGAATTAATTAAAATGATCTCGTCCTCTACTTGTATAAGTATAGGGCGGGATATTCTATCATGCAGAGGCTGCACAATCCTATCCCTATAATCACAAATGTAAGGGGTTACATCTTATATGAAATCCGGTTTTAAGAAGCCATGCAATTACGGTAGGGATTAATGAAGGAGGTTCACCTCATGGGAAACCAGGTTTCATGGAAAGAACGAATTAGTTACGGCCTCGGGGATACGGCTTCCAACCTCGTCTTTCAGATGATTACGATGAACTTGATGTTCTTCTATACAGATGTGTACGGATTGAATGTGGCAGCAGTCGGCACATTGTTCTTAGTGGCGCGGATAATCGATGCCTTCGATAGTCCGATCATCGGGGTGCTAATCGACCGCACCAATACGAAGTGGGGCAAATCGAGGCCTTATTTTCTCTGGCTCGCGGTACCGTTCGCCGTCGTTGCGGTGCTGACATTCATGACACCGGACTTCGGCGATACGGGCAAACTTGTATACGCTTACGTCACTTACATTACAGAAATTAGCTAAGAAAGCCCTTGCCTTTAGGCTTGGGATGAATTGTCCTACAGTTTTCCATGTTTTTGTTG
>NZ_ALKF01000197.1:0-166240 GCF_000283315.1 Paenibacillus sp. OSY-SE
ATGCGTTAATTCTGATAGGTAGTTACTAATGGTTCTACAAGGTAAACCAGAAGAAGAGAAACGATGGTCGGTACCGTCTGGGGGGGGAAAGAACGAAAAAGAAGAACAAGGTAACCAATTCGTCTAAATCAAACGGATGCAAGCCAGTTCGCGTCGACTGGGAACTCCGTGATTTAGAGCTAAGTTGGCAGGTTGAGGAGACATGCAAGGAGCTTATGAATGATCAATCAATTCCAGTTAGAGTACGTCTCGCAACTGTAGGGAAACGAATTGGTAGGCTGAGCATGCTTGAAAAGCACAAAGTTTAGTTCTAGCCTCCCCATCCGAACAACAACAGATGCAGTTTGTACGCCGGAAACGAACTGGAATATTAAGGGCCATTATATTAGGTGATCAATTTTATACGTTTACATATGAAGGTAATGGAGATAAACATGGGCGATTGTATGTTATCTTCAAAGGGTCGTTCAACTCGTTTAAAAGGAATAAAAACAAACAGACAGCATGAATTTCTGTCGGATTTAGAACGCAATTATTTTTATTTAACTGAGTAGGGGTATCCCTAAGCTTTTATGGAAAGCGAACAGCAGAAGAAATTTATAAAAAGGTAAGGCCAAGAGTAACTCGAGTTAATAGAAAATTATGTGTAGGGACTGAAGAACAGCAGTCCAGAAATATAATTCTTGAGGGCGAAAATCTTCAGGGGATGGTCACCTTGTATAAATATAGAGAACAAGTAGATTTAATTTTGACAGATCCACCGTATAATACTGGGCATTATTTCCGGTATAATGATGAGTGGGATAGCGATCCAAATGCCCCAGCCCTTGGGACTTTAGTTTCTGATTTCTGATGATGATGGTTCTAAACATACAAAGTGGATGAAAGCAATGATGCCACGTCTTCATATGATGTGGAAAATGCTTAAACCAACTGGTGTAATAGCCATATGTATTGATGATAATGAACTATTTCACTTAGGAATGATGATGAATGAAGTATTTGGTGAGGAAAATAGAATAGAGATTATTAATTGGCAAAAGTCTTATTCTCCTAAAAATGATAGTAAGCATGTGTCAACGGCTGCAGAGTACGTATTGGTATATGCTAAAAATAAATCTATTGCCAAGACAGGGTTATTACCACGAGAAGATTCTACTAACTCGAAGTATAAAAATCCTGATAATGACCCAGAGGGACTCTGGAGAAGTAGTGATGCGACAGTGGCAACGGTTACAAACAAAGATAGCTATGCAATTCAGTCCCCTTTTACAGGGGCACTACACTATCCAGGTTCTAGGTCATGGACAAACCCTAAAAAATCAATGAAAAGGTGGTTAGAGGGTTGGGGCTCAACATATGTGGAAAAGAAATTAGATGATGGGCGAGTGAACGAATGATGAGAGGGATGGGAAAATGAGCGATACAAGGACCAAATTGATGCTGGATTTGCAAAGAATTGAGAAGGATGAGTATCAGTTACGCGAAGGTGAGCAGCATCAAGATTTCTTACCGTTGTTACTTCAATATATTGGCGATCCTCAGCCAGAATTACGGGATAACCTGATTTATCCGATGTTTTATATGTGGATTAAGGAAGAGAATAGGTTCAGTGGAGAGGAGTTGCGTAGCCTCTTAACTGTTTTGACTGATGAGAACCATTTGTTCTATAATATTGGCAGCGAGGATGATCAGTCAGTTTTTACAAGGACGTTCTCTGCCTTGCCTATCGCTTTGATTGTGCAGCGCCACAGACAGAATCCACTTTTCAATCAAGCGGAAATTGAGCAATTAATGCATGCAATGCTCCGTTATTATAAAGAGGAAAAGGATCTGCGAGGTTACCTTTCAGTAGGAGGCTGGGCTCACAGCGCGTCTCACGGTGCGGATGTTTTTGTCGAGCTGGTGCAATGCGAGGAGAGCAGCGTCGCAATGCTGCGTGAGGTTCTTGTCGCTATTTCTGGCATGCTTCATAATGGTAGACACATTTTTAGCGATGAGGATGATGAGCGGTTGGTTAACATCGTGGATACGATGATTGACAAAGAGTTACTTCCACATCAAGAAATCGCTGATTGGATTAGCGGCTTAGCGCAATGCTGCAATTTGCCGAGAAGTCGCAGTCAGGTGATTGCTCGCGTGAACAGCAAGAATTTTTTACGCAGTCTCTATTTCAGAAGGGGACAAGATAGCCGAGGGAATGAGCTTAACACTGTCATGCTTGGTACTGAGGCAAAATTGAACAGGTTTTCTATCAGTTAAAGGATTAGAGGGGCTGTCCCAAAAGTCATGGAAGATTGGCTGAGGGATTGCCCCTTTTTATGTCAAGAAAAACAAAAAAGAAACCATCCTTTGGTAAAATGGAAGTACCACCCACCACGCACCCTTAAGAGATTAATATCGTTAGAGTGTGTTCTAATTTTCATTTGGTTAAAAATGGCAGTCACAAAATTACTACTGTGACTGCTTTATTTAAGTAAACAAAAAGGTTGACCAAAACCTTAGTTCTTTGTTTGACACCCTCTGGCATGTTCCTCCATTAAAGGGCGCTTTAATGGAGGAAATATCATAGAAATGATCAAACTTTTTATAAAAGAATGATTCAATAAAATATATTAGGAGCGTATTTTGATTAATCTTTTTTCAAAACACGCTCTTTCTTTTTGCTTGTTTATCAAGGCTATTAGTATTAATTTGATCAATCTTTATTCTAAAGCTACAACATTTGTTCAGAGGAAATAAAGCGCTAGACTGAAAATTATCAAGACCTAAACTTAAGGAAATCAAATAAAATAAAGGGTTCTACATATTATGCATGACTAATATGTAGAACCCTTTATGTTTAACTATCGTTCCCAGTTAGTTGAATGATTAATTACGAGTATTCAATGAGTTTCTTGTCGATTTCTGCAATTTCGCGGATCTCTGATATACCATCCCAAAGGATTATTGACTCAGCATCAGCAGGTACTTTCTTTCACACTCCACTACGATTAAAGAATGGGTTATCGGAGCATCGAGAGAACTGTAAATAAGCTAATCTATGCGATAAATTGTAGGATAATTCACGGTGAATCGTATCATAAGTAAGCACAAAGTCATTGTTAATTGAAGCGTCAAAGAACAATTCAATGTCCTTGACGCTTCTCTGGTCGGGATTGTCTCCAAGGTTTACGGTGGTCTTGTTTATTATGGAGTGAAGCAAGTCCTTCTGTTTCACTGGCTCGACCTTAGTTATTACGGTCGAGAAGCCTGTTAAGACTTGGTGAACCTAAGCGTGAAACAGTATCGAAGGAAGTGGTCTATCTTGCCGTGGGAATTCGTGAGGATGACTCCAAGGAAGTGTTCACTTACACCGTTGCACCAACCGAATCAAATTACATATGGGAGTGGTTAATATTCCATCCCATTTAAGCGTCCTCTTTGACGGTAAAAAGGTGGAATTATTGTATTGGATTTTTACGGAGATTGATTCAGCAAAGAAGAGACCTTTTAACAGTCTCTTCTTTGATGGCAATTCTACTACGGAGCGCCAATTAAGAAATTTCAACTCTACAGCAAATGGTCGGGTCTTGTATACCACTTGTAGACCTCATTTATAAATTAGGTGAATTTACGAAAATATCAAGATTAAAACGTATTTAATGGATACTTGTTCAAAACATATTTTTTCCCTTTTATCAATTCCTCTGCACTCAAAGCTAGTCCGTATATATCGCTTGAAAATGACACACTTCTCCCCAATAAGAAACCTACCATATAAGCTTCCCAATCAGGATAAGCTTTGCTTGACAGTTTTGCAACAGTTTGCAAATATGACATCGCTTCTTCTCTAGTAATGTAGTTAAGAAAGCAACAAGTTCTTGCTAGGAACCCAACACGCTCATAATCCCATGCTTCCATAGTCTTAAAGTTGACAATATCCTCTGGTGAGGTGAATTTAACTTTTCCTTTAGAGACGCTAAATAAAGTTTTACAACCTTCATTAAAACTATCTACGATTTCTTGTTCAATTCCTTCTGGTCTTCCTTTACTCTTAATGATTTCTAAAATAATATCATTATACTTTGTACGATGCCCTTCATTGAGTAACCATTCTATTGTTTCTTTTGCAGTTGCAGAATCTACAATTTCCCACATTTCAGCAAGACCATTTATATAAGTCTCTCTGTATTTCTCTTCAAAATTTAAAATGCTTGCTTGCGAATAAACATGATTATTGGAAACTAGCACGCTTCCAAAACACATCAATTTCTCATCATTTTCTGGTAATTTGTTTATTTCATAGAAACTAGGTTTTCTAGAGAACCAACCCAAAATACTCACTCCTATTTACTCTTTTATAAGGATAACATTTCTTTTCCTACTAAATTCTTCGCTCATAACACTTTTCATCCCCGAGTAAAATTCTAACAAATCAAATTATAATACATATTTTAATTAATGCAATAAATTATAAATTTCCGTTGACTAAAATTAAACTTACACAGACCTTTATCGTATTATGTGAACTTGTTTTTAAGTTCTAATTTTGTGCTTGATGGATGGGAAGAACCCAGTTTCCAAAAAGATGAAGATAGCAACAATCGATTTGATTGCTACTAACTCCCTCCTGCGGTAATATCCGTTTTAGAAAGCTATAAAGTTATCGGCACAGATTGCCAAACTACAATAAGAGAAGTTCTATAAAGAAACCACTCCATTGCATTTGAAGGAATGGCTTCGTTTTTTATATGGATATATATATCTTGTGGTCAAATGATGCTTTGTGTTTAGATACATTACGGTGAACCGTATCACAAGTAGGGCAAGCTTTTTGGGGTCATAAAATGTTGAGGTACCTGAAGGGGGAACGGACTCCGCCATGCTGTCCTCCAGTTGGCGCTCGACCTCGTTCCTCCGGGACAACAACCGCTCCTGACGGTCTTTCAACTCGCCGAGTCGTTCGAAGAACAGGTCGTCATCGACGTCGTTTCCTTCAAACAACTTGAGGAAGCGCTCACGCTGACTTTTGATGCTCGCGAGTTCTTTATTAACGGCAGACTCGATAGAGCAGGCCGACACACTCTGCGCTGTCAGGCATTGATTTTTTTGCCAAAATAGGTTATTTTATAGACAGCTTAGCGATAAGCAAGTTCCTGACACGAAGGGAGATGTGTTTTAATGGCAACTACTTATATGGTGGTTTGGTCTTAAAACTGAATAGCAGGCATACGCGAAAAAAACGGGAAAACGCCCGTATTATTTGGTATGCCATTCAAAGTAACCTTTCGTGAATATTGCTGTTTGCAGGATACGATGAAGGTCGTATCCTTTTTGCGTCCTGATGCCGCGCGACAGCAGCTTCTTTAGAGGCTGCTTGTCCGTGGCATTTTTGCGTCCAAAAAACAACATTAAAGGAGCTAACAAAAAACCATGATGGATTTGAAAACCTATGGCTACACAGAAATAGAAGCAATTCCCGACGGATTATTGCCCGGCAGGGTGACGGAGCTTCGGCGCGAGCGCTTCACGGTCATGACCGAGCGCGGCGAAGTAACGGCGGTGCTCAAAGGAGCGTTCTATCACAGCGCGGAAACGCGCGTAGAATTTCCGTGCGTCGGTGATTTTGTCTTGCTGCACTACAACGAGAGCGGAGACTCTCTCATCGTTACGGTACTGCCCCGCCGCTCCAAGTTCTCACGCGCGGATTACTCAGGGCATGCCGCAGGCTATGCCAAATCCGTGCGGGAACAGGTCGTTGCAACCAACTTCGACTATGTATTTATCCTATCTTCTCTGAATTGGGATTTCAACGTTACCCGCATCATGCGGTACCTGACACAAGCCAGGCAGAGCGGCGGCCAGCCGGTCGTCATTCTGACCAAGGCTGATCTCGTTGAAGATTATAATCTCCCGCTCGCAGAAGTCATGCAAACCATCCCTGATGTGCCGGTTCACGCGATCTGCAGTCATTCAGGCCTGGGGCTGAACGAACTCGATCCCTACTTGATGCCTGGTAAAACAGTCGTCTTTCTCGGCATGTCCGGCGTCGGTAAATCGTCTCTGCTCAATGCGTTGATAGAACAGGACGTAATGAAGGTTCAGGCGATCCGGGAGGTCGACAGCCGGGGGCGGCATACGACAACGCACCGTCAGCTGTTCATGCTCCCCTCCGGTACGATGGTCATCGATACGCCGGGTATGCGTGAGCTTGGGCTTTTTGATGCCGACGAAGGCATACGCGCAAGCTTTACCGATGTGGAGGAATGGTTCCCGCATTGCCGATTTACGGATTGCCGCCATCAGGCCGAGCCGGGCTGTGCCGTTCTCGCCGCGCTTGTCGACGGTTCGTTGCCGCGTGAACGGTGGGAGCATTATGTTGCCCAGCAGCATGAGAACAAGTATGTCCAGGATAAAACGAGCTACCTCATTGACAAGAGGGTTCGAAACAAAACGATCGCCATGTGGAGCAAGCAAACGAAGAAAAACGGAGGATGGAAGAAATGAATATTAAATTCGAAACGCTGATCTATGCCTTAAGCCGACGGTTTAAGAAGGATATCATCTCGGCCGACTATCAAACCATGCCGTTACAGGGCGGAACTGTGGGAAATGTGTACCTGGTAACGGGGATCGCCGAAACCGCGGATGGCGAAAAACTGCCGTACCGTATTGTACTGAAAATCCAGAAGAAATGGGAGCGTTACGACGATCCGGGTTCATGGCGCCGGGAATATGATCTCTATGCGTCTGACTTGGGAGCGACGTTCTCGGATGCCCTCCGCTGGCCGACATGTTATCACGCCGAGATCAATGCCGAAGAAAATAAATTCCAGCTGTGGCTGGAATTTATCGATGGCGTAACCGGTTTAGACTTGACCGGCGACATGTATGAACAGGCCGCGTTGGAGTTAGGACGCTATCAAGGCAAGCTGTATGCGGAGCAGCCCGCTGTGCTGCAGAGCCTGACCAACCTGAGCCATCCGGATCTCATGAAGAATACGTATCTGCATTACCGGTCATGGCCGGTCGTCTACGATTATATACGCTCGGAGGACTGCGAATTCCCGCAGCACGTGCGGCAAATGCTCATCGACATCGATGAGCACGCAGACGAGATACTCGCCCGCATCGAAAAATTGCCCCTCGTGCTATGCCACCGGGACTTCTGGGTGACCAACCTGATCTATGCCGACGGGAAAATCGCGCTCATCGACTGGGATACATCCGGATGGGGCTACCTGGGCGAGGATCTCGCAAGCCTGATTGCGGATGAAGCGGATATCGATCACATGGTCAAATACTACCAGCGATGTGTCCCCGCGTATTACAAAGGCTTTTCGGAGTATGCGGATGTATCCCCTATCGCCGATCATTGCGTCTACGAGCTGATCCTTCTCGTATTCGGCTACAGGCTTGTGGAGTGGTATCTTCACACAGAGGACGATGACGAGAAGACAAAGCATGTCCATACGCTCCAAAAAATCTATGAAATAAAGACCAGCCCTGCGCAGGGTTGACTCTAAAAAAGAACTCCGAAAACCCTTGAATGTAGTGGGTTTCGGAGTTTCTTTCATTACTCCCATTCGATCGTCGCCGGCGGCTCGCTCGTGATGTCGCAGACGACGCGGGGCATTCCAGTCGGTGAATCGACAGTGAAATTGACAAACGTTTACGGCGTCACATCGGAAGCTCAGATGTACGTCATCGTTGCTGGATACTTCCTGGATTCCTTCCGACATTTTTCCTTAACTTCTTCGACTTGAGCTTCAAGGCTGCACCCCTGAATGCTTGCTCCTCAGTGCTCACTCTGATGTGGATGACAACTCATGGCTGCGCTATCCTGCCCGTTAGCTCAATGAAGTATACATTGTAAACAATAACTTCGATGTTTTTATAATGAATCTATCATATATAAAAATAGTGGATATATACTCATAAATTGAATATAGTATCCACTATTAATAATAGTCTAATTAAAGAAAAATAAAGTATTAGACTGAGAAAATAAAGTTGTAGACTGATTGACCGTATTCCGGAAGCCCGGTTCGGCGCGATCGGCATGCCGGCGGCGGCCAGCTGCACGGCGAAGCTGCGGCTCCACAAGGACTTCAGTTTTGCAATAAGCTCTTTGCGATTGAGCGCGAGCTGAAGGAAGCCTCGCCCGAAGAGCGTTTTACCATCCGTCAGGAACGAAGTCGCCCTGTTTTGGATGCTATTTATTGTATCTATTCGAGCAGCTCCCGCAGCTTCTCGATCCCAAAGATCCAGAAGCGCTAGACAAACTGCTGCCATGGTCATCTTCGCTACCACTAACTTGTAGGTATTTAAGGCCGATTAAAAGCAAAATAGCCCTCATCTTGATAACAAGCTGTGGACTATTTGACGTTTACTGTCCAAAGTTACATATTGTCAATCAACCCTAAAACTAAAGAGAGGGAATGACCCCTCTCTTTTTGACGTGCTTTAACCTGACAATACTATTTGATAAGACGAGCATTTACCCAATCGGCATGGTCACTATTTATACCATCTCCACCATCTGTGACAATAAGTTTTAGCTCATTCTTTCCAGAAAGATTAACGTTTACCTCTTTTGGCTCTGTATTGTTATGCATTACACCACTAGAGAATACAACTTGATTGTCTACTTTAACTTGGAACTCCACAGAACCTACAAAACCTACCTCACCATCTACCCCAACTAGCGCGGCAAAGGATGTGTACTGCCCATCCAGTTTGTAGACAATTTCACTGTTAGCATGTGTGCTCAAACCTTTTGTATAGGTCTTGTTATTTAACTTTAGTGCATTTCCATCAAGACTACGATCTTTTTGGATGGTTCCCCAACCTGTTGTGGCAGAAAACCAATTAATATCGCTGAGATACGTTGTAACAGGTTGTGTTATTGGATCGGTTTCAAAGATTTTAATCTCACTTGCAGAGGCAAAACCATTTGTTCCACCACCTTGAGGTACTTCAAGTCGAACATATTTAGCAAGAGTAGGTGTGAAAGTTACTGTCTTTTCTGTTTTGTCCTTTGCCCAAGTGCCTGTAGCAACCTCAGTGAAGGATACCCCATCAAGACTTGTGAGGATTTTATAATTTGTAATAATACCATTTTCTTCGCTTTGACGTGGTAAATATGTCAGCTTGTTGAAAGTTAGCGGATTTGCATATTTTGCTGTAATATTGTAAGGAAATTGATTTTGTTTATTCCATTCACTGTGCCAGATACTACTTGTATTTCCATCAAATGCATTTACTGCGGCATTATAAGCACTTGAAGTCTCTTGGCTATTTGTTGTTACCCCAATGATCCCTTTTACCTTATCCATTCCATCAGTCGGTTTAATGATGTTATAATCTGACCCAAACCAAATTGGTGCAGTTAGAAGAGGTAAACTCAATGAATTAATCTTGTTTCGTGTTTCATTTGTTGCAGACAAACCCCATTTATCAAAGAAAGGCGTCAAGTCATAGTGAGCTACTTTTGAAGTGCTTAGAATAAATGCCTGTTTTTTCTGATCATCAGTAGTTGGCAGATCAGTTTTTGCCATCTCACGATATAATCGATGTAAATCTGGGTAGAAGTTATCCCCAAAAGCAAGATTAAGTTGCCACAACATTTCTAATTTTGAATTAGAGTCTGTAAAATTCTTGGTTGGCTGATCTACAAACGTGAAAGCAGCTAAGTACTCGCCTTGTGACCTTGCAGGCTCAGTAGGTTTAAGAACCTTCTTAGCAGCTATAGAATATAGATTTACTGTCACCTCAGTCATCTCACCCCAAGTCCAAGGTTCTTGTTGTCTCAAATGACCTGCCTCATGATACTGCCCCCAACCCATTCTTGTAAGGTCTAAAGCATCGGCACTTGCTCCAGTTTCTTTAGGCATAATTGCCCCATCCCAAATTGCATATGCATACGCTCCTGGTATGGTTTTTTCTGATTCAACAAAGGCAATCAAATGCTTATCTAACCGATGTCTAGGATCAGAATCAGAATTAGATAGTCCAGATATTTTATCCTGTGCTGCAATAAACTTATCATAAGTCTGTAAAACAGGAACTGGGTCTTGATTCAAGATATGAGCTTTAGCAGAAGCATAATAGAAGACTAAGATAGCTTTTTCTGATTGAAGAACAACAGAAGGTGCATTAGGATAAGCATTCATCATTGCCTGCCAATCCTCTTTTGTATTCTTGCCTAATACAAAGTATGGAACAGGACTACCCCCACTCACTACATTTACATTAATACTACCTTCATTGTTGCTGTTATCAAAAGACAACAAACCGCCATTTGGTGAGGAAATTGTGTTTATACCTGCTTGTAATGGATAACTAGTCGCCCATTCTTTATCATGACGATGTACCCCAATAACCGCTGTAATTGGTTTGTCACCTGAAACTTCAATCTTAATTTGTTCATTGGGTTTTGCATATAAACCTGTTGGCTGAAATATTTTTCGAGCATTTATCGCTCTACGCTCTCGCTCGCCTTCCGCCCATATATCTCCAAGGGCTTTTACTTCAAAATTTCGCTGAACAACAAGATTACTTTGCTGTGTAATGGCTGCCTCTGAAGTTTGGGCTAGTGCCCCAGATGGCGAGACAGCTACTACAACGGCTGTTACCACCATTAGGGATATAATCTGAAGTGACTTCTTAAGTTTTCTCATCAAATCCTCCTAAAATAAATTAAATTTATGCATAGCTAGCATTTAAATGCTGGCATATCCATCTTGGTATGTATTAAATAAATTTCAGACTAATATGACACTATTTCATTCCGCTTTTTACCATTAGTTTAATAACACCATTTATCTCTATTGCTTCAATACCATCTTTATTCTTCTTTTAATAATAAAAAGAAACTCACAATATTAGCTGTGGGTTTCTTTCAGAGGTATTCAAGGATAAAATTAAATAATTACTAAACATAATCTCTAAACCGTTTGAAGTGTAGTAGTCCTTTGATTTATCTTTAGATACAAATGTTGGATTCTCTTTATTTGACGCTTACGCGGCGGCAAAGCTGCAGCTCGCTCCTGGTTGTTCTTCAGGAAGCGTCGGTTCAGCGCGATCGGCACGACGGCAACGGCCAACTGCAGTTGGCATGCCAGTCTAATACTTTATTTTCTTTTGACAACATTTCTAGCTTTAAAATAAAGATTGATAACTAGAGACTAAAATTGATTAATTATATTCAAGTTTGATAAAAGTAGCTCTTAAGGATATCTTATCCTTTAGAGGTACTTTTTTATTTTGTATTGTAGTGTGATCCATGGCTAGGCGAAAAAGAACAGAGTCGATATCTTAGAAGAAGTAGAGTTCTATCGAGAGTGGTTTCAGGGGGAATCCGGTAGTCGCATTGAACGTAATTGTATTCTTTATTTACTTCACTACTACATAGAATAAGGGGACGCGCTAGGCTTATCGCCCTGACGTTCCCTTTGGTATTAGCGTACAAAACCATCCATTTTGTGCATCACAGGGGAAAGCAGAAATTCGGCAGGTGTCCATATGCTTATTGTAGTCGTAAGACGATGCTTATAAAGCCTTGAAAAACTATGGTTCAATATGTACCGCATTGACATGGGGGAATGGTAAGAAGTCTCCTAGAGCTGTTAGAAAAAGAAGGCGTCAAGGTGTTGATGGACGGCAAGACCGAGCAAAGGACAACTACTGAATAGAGCGCGAGGTGCTTTATCTAAATGAATATAATAGAAACAGGATTAAAACTACTAATGTTTATAATCTTTTTTCAATATTATTTAGTTTGGTACGGTTCTTAGTCCAAAAATTTTTAAGTGACTTCTTTCAAGGTTCTTCTAAAGTAATAATAAGATTATTTAGTTTACTTAAAGAAATTTTTCAAAAAACGCGCTAACCATTTGATTGTTTGTTGAAAAACGCTCTACTCTAAGCTTATGTTCTCTAATTTCCATTAGCGGTCATCAAGCGCTGTAAAACTAACTTTCTATGTCCGCTAATACTTAGCGAATATACGTCTAATTGTTGGCGCTCCCCTGAGTTCGTGAGCTTATGAGTTGATTCCGAAGAGGATAATGTTATTTCTACAGTACTTCATTATGTATTTTAATGCCATTTTCCTTCAAAAAACTGCAGCGGCGCTAGATTCAAGGCGAATGAACGGTTTCATAGATTTCTATACGAAGTGTATGTTAAATGTTTTGTATGGATTTGGAACGTGAAAACAGAGCAAACTTTGATAAAATAAACAAACAACAGCTTGTGATAACGGGAGGTAGTTTCCATAGACGGAGATTTCACGATGCTGCTTCAGCTCTTTGAGCGGGCGGCATTATTGCTAATTATTTTGTTTTTCTTAACTCGTATTCCGAGTTTTAAGCAGATTCTGCAAAAAGAATCGCTGGCAACGAAGGAGTTCGCCGTCGTTACGATTGTGTTCTGTACCTTTGCACTATTCGGTACCTACTCAGGCATCGATGTGGAAGGCTCGCTCGTCAACGTACGGATCATCGTGATTATGGCAGGAGGTATCTTATTCGGGCCTTGGGTCGGTCTTGTCGTGGGCGTGGTGTCCGGAATCCATCGTTATTTGATCGATATCGGCGGAGTGACCTCGATTCCATGTCTCATCACGAGTATTATTGCGGGGCTGGTATCTGGCTATATTCATCTTCGAACACCTAAAGCGAAACGTTGGTTTATCGGGATTCTTGCTGGGATGGCTTGCGAGGCATTAACGATGCTGTTGATCGTAGTCATGGCGCAGCCTACAACATTAGGTATCGAGATAGTATCCAAAATTGCAACGCCGATGATTCTAGGGCAATTGAATGTAGGATTGATCATTTTGTTAATTCAGAATGTAGAAAGTGAGCGGGAAGGAATCGCTGCGCAGCAAGCGAAGTTAGCTTTGGACATTGCGAATAAGACATTACCCTATTTCCGCTCCATCAATACCGAATCATTGCACAAGATCTGTTCTATTATTAAAGAAGATATTCAAGCCGATGCAGTGGCGATTACGGATGCCTCGAACGTGCTCGCTTATGTCGGTTTTGGGGAAGACCGCTATCAATTCCGCCATGAGATCATAAGTGATATGACCAAAGAGACGATACGGAGCGGGGAGTTCATGATAAGCAACCATGCGTTGGACGATGCACTGCCCGGCATTCAATCCTTACTCATTATTCCGCTGAAAGAGCGAGAAGAAGTTACGGGGACCTTGAAGATTTATTATCGGAAAGCGCATAAAATTACCTATCCGCTACAGACTATGGCCGTCGGTTTATCCCAGATCATTTCGACATTAATGGAAGTTTCCCGTGTGGAAGAGATTAAGGAGATGGCGAATAAAGCTGAGCTCAAAGCGCTGCAGACAACCATTCAGCCTCACTTTTTGTTCAATGCGTTGAACGCGATTGGTTCCTCGATCCGGACTAGACCGGATCAAGCGAGGGAGCTGATCGTCAATTTATCCGGTTATTTACGTTATAATTTGGAGCTAACGGATGAATTGATCGATATCCATAAGGAGCTGGAGCAGGTTCGGAATTACGTCGAAATTGAAAAAGCACGATTTGGAAATCGGTTGCAGGTTGTTTATGATGTGGATGAAGTCGCCGTGAAGATTCCCAGTCTCATCATTCAACCATTAGTGGAGAATGCGATTGTCCACGGTATATTGAAGGTGAAAGGGCCTGGAACGGTCACCATCTATGTCAAAGATACAGAAGATTACATTCGGATTGGTGTGCAGGATACTGGCGTGGGTATCCGTGAAGATATGATTAAACAGGTGATGGAGGAGCGTGTTCCACCGAACCATATTGGTCTTTTTAATGTGCATAAGCGTGTGAAGCTCATTTTCGGGCATGGTGTTACAGTGCAGCGACTAGATCAAGGAACGAATATCTTTTTTGACATACAAAAGGAGACACGATGAGAGCGATAATTGTGGAAGATGAAGTTTTGGCCAGTGAAGAGCTGGAATATCTGATAACAAAACATAGCCGCATTGAAATCGTGGAGCGATTTGAGGATGGCCTTGATGTGCTGAAATTTTTGCAGGAGAAGGAAGTCGATGCGATTTTTCTCGATATCAACATTCCATCTCTAGATGGGATGCTGCTAGCGACGAATATCAGTAAGTTCGCGCAAAAACCGTATGTTATTTTTACAACAGCTTATAAGGAGCATGCTGCTCAAGCTTTTGAACTGGAAGCTTTTGATTATATTTTGAAGCCCTATGACGAGAACCGGATTGCCGCGATGCTGCGTAAGCTGGAGACCGCCTTCGAACGGGAGCTGCAGCAAGGAGGAAGTTCAAATCCTGTGGACAGCAGGCAAAGATCTGAGGAGAAACGCATTAATCTGCTGAAAAATGATAAATATATCGTAACGGATAGCGATGACATCTACTATGCGGAAGCACAAGAGAAGGTGACGAACGTATTCACGAAGAGCGGTATCTATACGATGCCGATGAGTATTTCGGACTTTCAAGCTATGCTGCCTCAAGATCGATTCTATCGTTGTCATCGTTCCTATACGGTCAATTTGTCCCAAATCCATGAAATCGTTCCATGGTTCAACAATACCTACCTGCTGCGTCTACGTGATATGGATGCCAAAGTGCCCGTCAGTCGAAGTAAAGTCAAAGAATTTAGGCAGTTGATGCATATATAAATGCAGTTCATTCCGTAATCCCGTCATTTCATGTCGCTCTTGGCTCAAGAAAGCGTTTTATCTTGTAAGATAAGGGTGTGAAAGCAAGGCGTAAGAGGCTTTCTTCCCTACAGATAACGCACACAGCTTGGTCATAGCAGAATGAAAAGAGGGGATCTATCATGAGAACGCATCAAGCAACCCAATCGCAGATAAATCGATGGATGATCGTCCTTGGAACAATCATTGTACAAATGGGATTAGGAACCATATATACGTGGAGTTTATTTAATCAGCCGTTAGCTGACAAATTTGGATGGGAGCTTAGCTCCGTATCGATTACGTTTTCCATCACCAGTTTTGCACTGGCTTTTGCGACACTGTTCGCCGGTAAAATTCAGGATCGTATCGGAATTCGGCGTTTGACGATGATTGCAGGTGCTGTTCTCGGTGCTGGGCTAATCGCTAGCTCACAGGTTTCATCGTTGTGGATGTTGTACTTACTTGCTGGTGTGGTTGTTGGTTTTGCGGATGGTACAGCATATATTACATCGCTATCGAATTTAATTAAATGGTTTCCTGAACGCAAAGGATTAATATCGGGGATCTCGGTGGGAGCTTTTGGGACAGGCAGCTTGGTTTTTAAATATATCAATGCAAATTTCATCAATACCATGGGGGTCTCCTATGCATTTCTGGTCTGGGGATTGATCGTGATGGTGATGGTGATTGCCGGTTCGTTCTTAATTAAAGAAGCCGTAATTACGGAAACACCTGCAAACGCAAATACGCAATTGCACAGTCAACGGAACTACACAGCCAAAGAAATGCTGCGTACAAAAGAAGCATATATGCTCTTCATTATTTTATTCACAGCTTGTATGAGTGGATTGTATCTGATTGGTATCGTCAAAGACATTGGTGTGCAGCTTGCCGGACTTGATATCAGCACAGCAGCGAATGCGGTAGCTATGGTAGCGATTTTTAATACGGCCGGCCGAATCATTCTCGGCGCATTATCCGATAAAGTAGGACGTATGAAAGTTGTAGCTGGAGCGCTTTTCTCAACGGCATTGTCTGTCATGACTTTAAACTTCGTACCTTTGAACCTGAGCATCTTCTTCATATGTGTGGCGGTGATCGCATTCTGTTTCGGTGGTAATATAACAGTCTTCCCAGCAATTGTGGCTGACTATTTCGGCTTGAAGAACCAAAGCAAGAACTACGGAATCATTTATCAAGGATTCGGTTTAGGTGCCCTGGCTGGTTCGTTCCTTAGTGCTTTGTTCGGTGGCTTCCATATTACCTTTACAGTCATCGCGGTCTTGTGTATGCTCTCTTTCTTGATCGCGATCTTTATCTCAGTACCTAGCCAACGTAATCAGTCGACCAAGAACCAAGAAGTGAAGCAAGAAGTTGCGCTGAAGCCGCATTACAATGTGGGATAATTGTAGTGGAACCTCCTATCGATAAGAGAGGGCACTGCAAGATTGTCAGAAAATCAAACAGGTGTCTTTCGCACATATAAGCTGTGCAAAGGACGCCTGTTTTTTGTTGAATAAGGAAATCTATTGGAATGAGTGTTCGCGACGATAATCTCAAACCAACAATTTTTTATTCTAAGTCCACATATGGCGATCTACGATATATTTATCTGCGGTCAGGAAGTTTCTGTATGATATCAGAATATAGATTGATTTTTGTTTTAATATCTACCGGTTTATTTTTATCATCGTTGTAACCTGTGGTAGCCGTACCATCATTGTTCTCAAAAAAGATTACACTACGATGATCATAAGCCTCCATGATCGGGTCTGTATCTAAACTCATTTCGGGTGAAACATTCCCTGCTGCTTGAGATGGCACTCTTCGTTCCCGAAATAATTGTCCAATTGCATTTGCTTTGCCGTCTTTGACTTGTACAAATGTATAAATTCCATCTTCAAAATAGTAAGTGTCTGCTCTTCCTGCAGGGAACGTATAGTGGTGTAAACGATAACCATCTAATGTGCCAAGTGTTTTGAAATCCGCGTTGATTGGTAATGCGATAGCGGCTTTACGTGCTGCTTGAAGGTCATCTTGATACAGTAATTTCGAATCAAACGAATAGTCTTTGGAGTTAACGAAAACAAATTTGCGAATGGATTCAAATTGAACGTTGTACCCCAAGGATTCAGAGACAAATCGTATAGGAACAAGAATACGGCCATTTCTATTTTGAGCAGGTATATCCATTTGTATAACTTTTTCATTTTTATAGGCAGTTTTGCTATTTTCACTTATTTTCAAGTAATCTCCATCTTTATTTTGAACTGTGGTAACTTTAGTCGTAGGGTTAAAACTGTAGGAAAGGCCAAGAGATGCAAGCGCACGGATGGGGACGAATAGACGGTTATTATCCATCAGAGGATGTACATCCATCTTTATAAATTCACCATTAGCAACAACTTCTATTGGTCTAACATCCTCTTCTGATTTAACTAGTGGTGCTGCGATTGCATGTGAATAATTGAATGACCCTAAACTTAACGCCAGTATTAATCCTGATATAATTTTTTTCATTTTGTATCTCCCCATCTTTTATTAATGTATATAGAAGGTAATAAATGGTTCAATGCAGGGATAGTTATTTTGTCAATTCAGAAAACGCACAATAATCATAACACTTTACAATAGACAAAAACATACATATTTAATTGATAGTAAAAGAATAACCGAAAAAGGAATATAATCCTAGATTAGGGCCATATTATATGAGGATAATAAACATCACGTGGGAGCAGCCATTCGTACGAAAACAAGAGAAATCATTTCGGCAGTACATATTGAAGCGTATATAGGACGAGTAACGGTTTGTGCAGAAGCCATCGCGATTGGTAGTGCGATTTCGAGTGGACAAAAGAATTTTGACACTATTTTAGCTGTTAGACACCCTTATTCTGACGAAGTAGATAGAAATATTCGAGTGGTAAGTCCTTGTGGTATATGTAGGGAGTTGATTTCAGACTACGCATCAGATTTTTTTGTGCATGAATGGCGAGTTAGTCAAAACTACGATTGAAGAACTCATTCCACTCAAATATACCCGAAATTAAAAGTTATAATAGTTAAAGGCGCAATTGTTAGCAATTCGCTTTCCAATTTTAACAACTTTATTGTTTATAAAATAGGCATTTAATTAATCAGTCCGGTAATTTTTTAATAACTTTAGTAACTACCTATCTATAAGTTTGATAGGTAGTTGTTGTATGTCTAGGCTCAAAATTAAACGATTTTATAATCTTTACACATTTGTTGTGCAATGCAAATAAAGTCCTTTACCAGCAAATGAAACTCGTTTTGAGCAAATAAAAATCATATCAGAGTCGAGCAGATCCAGGATGATTTCCTGACATTTGCTCGGCTTTTCTTTTGTTGCAGGTGATAGGAATTAGGGGAGAGAGAAGGAGAAAGCAGGGTTCTTCTCGAATCATATCTCAGAGGCTTTTCTCAGGCGTTTCAAGGCTTCTCATGCTTTGGTCTGGCTCTTATCCAAGCTTTGCTCTTGCTTTTACTTAAGCAATTTCTGTGCCTTTAGACACCGTCTTTTTCCTGTCCCTGACACGACTTTAAATTTCATTTCCCAATCCACCCCTCAGCCCTAACCTCTGCCTTTTCTGCTGTTTTTCCGATACGACTTTATTTTCGGGACATAGATTTGAATGCGTTAAATATTGTATGTAACCGAACAATAAACTGTTGCACTAACTGGGCAGGATAGCTCAATAAGAAAACTATCTCCAATGGTAGATTGCGTGTCTGCCAATTGAAATGGTTTGAATTTCTGTATCAATAATTGTATATTTCTGATACTCTTTTGGTTGACCAATATATCTTCCTGTTTTCTTTTCAAAATTCATAATTACATTTGGTATTATTTTTCGACGTACTGATAATATGAATATGATAAAGAATATGTCGCAATGATAAAGGAGAGTATAATGTACACAATTGGACAAGTAGCTAAATTTTTAGGTGTATCTAGAGATACCTTGAAATTTTATGAAGAAAAGGAATTAGTAAAGCCTAAGCAAAATATGGAGAATGGATATAGAAAATATAATCATTTTGATATATATGATATAACAACAGTAAATTTCTATAGAGAAATTGATATTGAAATTAAAAAAATCCAGGAATTAAGAAAAAGTAAGAGTATAGAGGGAATAAAATCATTATTAGAAGAGAAAGAACAAGATGTTTTAGAGGAAATAGAATATAAAAAGCTTCTTTTAAAAAAGCTTCAGATAGTAAAAGAAGATTGCGAAAAAATTAAACAATTCTTAGGAGAATACACAGTAAAAGAAATGAAGCCTTTAGAAATAAAAGGAGAAATAGAACATTTTACTGCGTATGATGAATATGAAACTCTAAAAGAGAACACAGACAGCTTAAAAAAAGCAGTTACTCTCACATCTTTAAGAAGAGTCATAAGTTTCAATGAAGAAGGTATTATAGAAGATAAGTTTATAATTGTAAGAAAAGTAGAAGACTTTGATAAAGAAATAGAAGGTGAAATTCTATCTCATCCAAAATGTATTTATACCGTTATTGAAGATGGAAGATGGTCAACTGGTGGAAAAAGTATTGATCATAACGTGGAAGCTAGTTTAAGAAAAGTAGCAAGAGAAAAAGGGTATAAACTTTTGGGGCTAGTTTATATAAATCTATTACTTACCACTTATGAAGATGGACTTGAACGTATATTTTTAGAAATTTATGCACCTATAAAATAATGCAGACAATGTATTGACCTGTGAGTAACCCCTAGGTTTAAGCTGAAGGTATTAGTAAATATGAGCGTTATTATATTTACGAAATACTTAGTTTGAAGCGGGGATTATGCATGAATAGAGAAAAGAAACTAAAAAAACCAGTAGCAAGTTTTATTCTACTAACCAATATCATTTTTTTGCCACTTTTTTTTCTTGTAGGAGCCATAAGCATGTTAGGATTTCCTGCATGGGTCTTTGATGTCATGTTCTGTATATCATCTTGGTCCTCAACCTTTGCTTTTGCAGCGCTATTTAAAAAAATCTATCCTGGGCAAAGTTTTATACAATTTGTAAAAGATAAATTCAAGAATAAACTTAAATTTTCTGTGATTCTTATTGTGAGTATGATTCAAGCCTTCATATTTTTGATGATTTTGTTTCTCGTATCTAATAATAGTGAAGTAGACTCTTTTTTTACTATATCTTCATGGGGAATGCTGATCTATTTCTTTTTTAAAAACCTTCTTGCAGGGCCACTAGGAGAAGAAATAGGGTGGAGAGGTTTCGCTCAAATTGAGCTTCAAAAGAAGCATTCGCCATTAAAAGCTTCGATAATCATAGGATTTTGGTGGGGGATGTGGCATCTACCCATATGGTTTACTACAGGGTTTGTGGGCATTGATTTAATCAAATATATTCTATTCTTTATGATTTCACTCATATCCACTAAGATCGTCATGACAGCATTTTATAACTTAAATCAGAATTTAATCATTCCAATCATCATCCACCAATTCTTTAATTTTTTTATTGGCTTAATAAACGGAAACTTAATCGATTTAATCATGTATAACGCAATTTTTTATTTAGTAGTAGCAGTTTTAATCATCGTTATAAATCCGAAGAAAGTATTGTATGGAAAGGAAGATACAAACATTATTAATGGAAAGCATCACATGATTTAGTGATCGTTTGTACAGCTATACACTTCAACTATCGGGAGCGTTAGTTGAATAAGGTTTAATAAAATTAAGAAAGGATCAGCGAGATAACCGCAGCACCCTGTAAAGCGAGCAAGGGCCGAACATTCAGGGGGCGAGCTTTGCATACGACAGCCGCAACCGCCTCACGCAGGTTACGACCGAAAAGGGAAAGGCCGTCAGCTACCGCTACAATGGAGATAACCTGATGGTGGAACGCTCCAAAGGCGGTGTGACGACCCGCTATATTATTATGACGACCGAGCGAAAATCGTAGCGGAAGGAAAGGTCGAAGCAGGTGAAAGTGTCACCATTATGGCTTAACCATCTCCGCATCTAACGCGTGGCGTCATGCGTTAGATCATGGCCAGGAACGCTCACCCTTGATCACCTGGGCGCCCATTTCCAGATCACTTGTGTTCTTGAAGTCCGGATGGGCCTTCTGCATCGCTGCAATCAGCTCAGCGGAATTCTTGGCCTGCTTTGCCGCAGCTTCAAATTTTGCAATGTAGTCACGGGTAAAGGCGACGCTGGATGTATCTTCGGAGCTCTTGTCCAGGTAATGGCCCGGGATAACCCGTTCCGGCTTCAGGGCAAGAATCCGATCCAGAATCTCCCGCCAGTGGTCACGGCTCTCCGGGGTCTGATTGTCTGCCATCCAGACATGCAGGTTCTCGTAGATCGGCACACCGCCCAGGATGGTCTTTTTCGACGGAACCCAAAGGACGGTATGAGACGGATCTGAACCGTCGAGACCGATCACCTGCACGGTTTCGCCATCGACCGTCAGTTTATCCCCGTCAAGGACATCAGGGACGATCAGCGCGGTCGGGGCGTTTTCTTTCAGGATCGGACTCCAGAAATCACTCTTGATCTGAATGGTTGCCTTAATCCCTTCCACAGTGGCCGGGGTGGCAACGATTTTTACGTCAGGAAATGCCTCGCGTATCGCCGACAGGCCGAAGTAGAAATCCGGATCCTTGTGGCTGATATACACCGTAGTCAGCTTCTTTCCAGTGTCGCGGATCATCTTGACCAGTTGCTCAGCGTTGCTTTTTTCGAACTGAGCATCGACGAGCAGTACCTCGTTCGGTCCTTCGATCAGGCTCGAGGAGACGGAGAAGAGGCCGTTATCTCCAGGGTTGAACGGTGTGATCTTAAGGTCCGCCGCCGGCGTCTTAGTTCCTTCGCTCGCGGTATTCGTCGTATTCGCCTTGCCGGAGCATGCGCTCAGCAATAACGTGAAACAAAGCAACAAAATAACTCCTATCGATGATTTCTTACTAAACTTACTAAACATCGTCAAATCTCCCTCTTCCTTAAATTGATAACGATTATTGAAATAGTAACGTAACGCTGCCAGCACAAGCTGCTCGCTCAGATTCGCTCCCGGCATCGTCCAACAGATTCAACGACTGCGATTCCTTCCAAGCCGTCTGCAAAGCGTTGAGAAACATGTCAGTTGACTGCGCCTCACCCAAATTCCAAGAGAAGGTAAAGTATGCCCGGAACAGTTCCTGTGCATTCGGGTTCATTTTATCTTGATTGAATGCGTACTTCGCCAACCTATGGGCATCGAATGTGTTCGTCAGAATCAAGGTGGCAAATTGGAATGTAAGCCCCATTTCCTTCGCTTTACCGCTAAGATTTTCGTTTATCACAATCGCTTGATCCCGGCTCATACCGTACTTGGCGACCAGCATGTCATGCACGTCGTAATCCACGTCTCTCCTTTCAATGTATTTCGAGATTCGGTGTTGTAACCAACTTCATTACAACCATTCCAAAAAAAATGAGTTCACTTTTTCATGTTGATATGTTCGGCAAGTTCGGAAAGTAACTCATGCATCGTTATGTCAGACAGGATCGCTTCCATGGCAATTTGGGCCCGTCTTACGCTCAGTTCCAGAACGACGCTCGAACGCCCGCCAATCCTGCTTTCTTTAGCTGCCCGAGTATTTTCCGAATGATAACCGAATTCGTTCCGACGCTACCAGCAATCCATTCCGACGTGCAGTGCGCATCCTTGGCTGGAGCAAGCAATGAAAGAATGTGAACCACTATGGAAAATCTGCTGCTTATTTTCATTACTGACACCCTCGCGATGTAACCATTATAGTTACAACACATAACAAGTGTCAAGAGGGCTTTTGATGGAGTAATTTCAAAATCAGTTTTTGACGAGATTTTGCACACTCTCTTGACAACTCAAAATAGTATGCTATTTTATTACCGACAGGCAGTCGGTCGGTTGAAAGGGAGGTATAAAAATGAGAGTTGTAAAAAAGGCGGATGAACGCAGGAACGAAATACTTGACGCGGCGGATGAGCTTTTCGGACAGAAGGGCTTTGACGGCACAAGTACAAACGATATTCTCGAAAGGGTCGGAATTGCGCGGGGAACATTGTATCATCACTTCAAGTCGAAGGAGGATATTATGGACGCGCTGATTGAGCGGTATAATGTCCGTCTTTTAGGTGCGGCGCAGGAAATTGCCGCAGACAAGAGCATACCCGTAGTTGAGCGCATTATCCGTGTTGTTATGGCACTGAACATAAGCGGCGAAAGCAGCAGCAAGGAAATTATGGAGCATATTCACAAGCCTCAGAACGCGCTTATGCATCAGAAAATACAAAGGGTCATCATCAATGGCGTTACGCCGATACTGACGGGAATCATCCGCGAGGGCATTGAGCAGGGACTGTTCAGCACGCCGTTCCCGTATGAATGCATGGAAATGGTTGTGACCTATGCGAATACCGTTTTTGATGATGATATGGTTACAATGACGAACGAGGAGCGCGGTTCACGAATACTGGCCTTTGTTTGCAACGTGGAAAGGCTGCTCGGTGCAGAAAGCGGAAGTCTTATGGACGCTATGCAGATGTTTGGTAGAGGAGATGGAAGCAGCTATGAATAAATCGGGAAAATCCTTCAGAAAATTTCTTCTATTGTGGTCGGGACAGCTTATTTCAGCAATAGGAAGCGGGCTTACGTCGTTCGGACTTGGGATTTATGTTTTCCAGCAGACGGGAAAGGCATCGGCTATGGCGCTTGTAACCTTGCTTGCATTTATGCCGTCGCTTCTTTTAAGCGCCTTTGCGGGAGTGCTTGCAGATCGTTATGACCGCAGGCTTTTAATGGTTCTGGGCGATGGTCTTTCTGCATTGGGACTTGTATTTATTTTGATTTGTATGCTTAGCGGAGAAGCGCAGCTATGGCAGATTTGCGTGGGAGTTACAATAAGCTCGGTGTTTTCATCGCTGCTTGCTCCTGCATACAAGGCTACGGTTACGGATTTGCTTACCGAGGAGGAGTACATAAGGGCAGGTGGTTTTGTTCAGGTTGCAGGCTCGGCAAAATATCTGATTTCTCCTATCATTGCGGGATTTCTGCTCACCGTTTCGGATATAAAGCTGCTGCTTGTAATCGATATCTGTACATTTTTTGTAACGGTTGCTTCAACTCTTGCTGTACGTAAAGGTCTTGCTTCAAAGAAATGCGAACAGGCAAAATCGTTTACCCGGGAATTCAAAGACGGCTGGGGTGCCATTTCTGACAACAGGGGTGTGCTTGTTCTTGTGATCATGTCATCGGTAATGACTTTTTTCCTTGGCTTCATAGAAACACTTTCCACGCCGATGATACTTGCTTTTTCGGACAGTTCCGTAGTAGGAACACTTGCAACAATTGTGGCTACTGGAATGCTTGTATCAAGTGTGATAATAGGGTTTCTTCCAATAAAAAGAGATTATGTAAAAATTCTTTCGATTGCGCTGTTTTGCGAAGGAATATTTATGGCGGTATTCGGACTTCGCGAAAATATTGTACTTCTCTGTATTTCGGGATTTCTTTTTTTTGCAATGATGCCATTTGCAAACACAACTCTGGATTTTCTTGTTCGTACCAACATTGATAATTCCGTTCAGGGCAGAGCATGGTCACTTATAGGGTTAATTTCACAGCTTGGATTTGTTGCCGCTTATGCGCTTTCGGGTGTGCTTGCGGATTATGTGTTCACTCCTTTGTTAGTTGACGGCGGAGTGCTTGCTGACAGTGTGGGAAAGATCATTGGCACGGGCAGTGGCAGAGGAACGGGATTACTCATTATTATCGCTGGGATTTTGTTATGTGTTACTTCAGTAATTCTGTACAACTTGAAATCGGTTAAAAAGCTTGAAAACAGAGGTGGCTTATGTATTACAGGATAATCCGCAATGACATTTTAAAGAGCAAAGCAATTACGCTGACAACCATGATATTTGTCGCTGCCGCGGCTATGCTTGTTTCGCTTGCGGCGATACTCGTCGTCAATCTTTCGGGCGCGCTGGATACGCTTATGACACAAGCTAAAACTCCGCATTTTATGCAGATGCATTCGGGTGAAATTGATACTGCTCGGCTTACATCTTTTGCGGGGCAAAATAGCAATGTCGATGAATTTCAGGTGCTTGAATTTCTCAACATGGACGGCGCGCAGATTATTTTGGGCGATAGTTCGCTTGCGAATAATGTTCAGGATAACGGTTTCAGCATACAGAGCAAAAAATTCGATTATCTTCTTGATCTTGACGGAAACATCATAAACGTATCCGACGGCGAGCTTTATGTTCCAATAAGCTATATGAGGGACAACACTACAAAGGTCGGTGACAAGGCAGTAATAAGTGGAAAGGAATTTACCGTTGCGGGATTTCTCCGCGATTCGCAGATGAATTCCACGCTCTCCTCCTCAAAGAGATTTCTTGTAAGTAGAAATGATTACACGGAAATAAAAAACCTCGGAAGTACGGAGTATCTGATTGAGTTCAGATTAAAGGATTTGTCGGCGCTCGGCGCATTCGAAACCGCTTATGCCTCCGCAGGACTTGAAGCGAACGGACCAACGATTACATATCCGCTTTTTAAAACGATTAACGCACTTTCCGACGGGATGATGATTGCGGTTATACTTCTTGTAAGCGCACTTGTCGTTGCAATCGCATTTATGTGCATACGCTTTACGCTGCTTGCGAAAATCGAAGACGACTACCGCGAAATTGGCGTTATGAAGGCAATAGGGCTGCGTGTTTCCGACATAAAGAAGATTTATCTTGCGAAATACGCAGCGATTGCGGCGGCAGGCAGTATTCTCGGTTGTGCACTTTCGGTTATGCTCAAAGGCATGCTTCTTGAAAATATACGGCTTTATATGGGGGAAAGCGAAAATTCTTCTTTTGCCGTAGCTTTAGGAATAATCGGCATACTGCTTGTATTCCTTGCAATTATTGCCTATGTAAGCGGAGTGCTGAAACGCTTTCGGAAAATATCCGCTGCGGAAGCAATACGCTTTGGCGCTTCACAGGAAAAAAACGCGGGCGCAAATCGTTTTTGCCTGAACGGAAACAGGCTGTTTAACACGAATATTTTTCTCGGTATCAAAGATGTTCTGGCAAGGAAAAGACTTTACGCCACAATGCTTGCGGTGCTGGTGATTTCGGCATTTATCATTATTGTTCCGCAGAACCTGTACAACACGATTTCCTCAAAAAGCTTCATCAAATATATGGGGATTGGAAACTACGATATGCGCATTGACATTCAGCAGATCGACAATATCTCTGAAAAAGCCGCTGAAATTTTAAAGACTATGAACAGCGACAGTACCATTTCAAAGTATGCCGTCCTTACAACAAAAACATTTAAAGCAAAAATGGAGGACGGATCGGAGGAAAATATAAAAATTGAGCTCGGCGACCATTCGATATTCCCTATAGAATACTCCCAGGGCAGAGCACCCGCCGCAGAAGACGAAATTGCGCTTTCGGCTTTGAACGCCGATGAGTTGAGCAAAAAGGTCGGCGAAGTCATCACTCTGGTAATTGAGGGGAAGGAGAAAAGTCTCACGGTAAGCGGAATTTATTCCGACATTACCAACGGCGGCAAAACCGCAAAGGCTGTTTTCACCGACAATTCGAACGACATTATGTGGTTCGTTATCTGCGCGGAGCTTTCGGATCAATCTCTTGTCGACGAAAAAACTTCGGAATATGCGGACAGATTTGTTTTTGCCAGGATTTCGGACATTGATGAATTTATTGCTCAGACATACGGCTCGACAATAAGCTCCGTCAAAAAGGCCTCCAATGCCGCAATTGCCGTTGCGCTGATTATAACGGTGCTGGTTACACTGTTGTTTATGAAAATGCTTGTCGCAAAAGACAGATATTCCATTGCCGTAATGAAAGCGTTCGGTTTTACTAACTCGGATATTACGGCGCAGTATGTTTCGCGTTCGGTATTCGTTCTGATTGTCGGAATTGTTCTCGGCACGCTTCTGGCGAACACTCTCGGAGAGGTACTTGCGGGCGCGGTCATCTCCACGTTTGGAGCGTCGACGTTTCATTTTGCGGTCAATCCGCTTTCGGCGTATCTGCTTAGTCCGCTGATGATGATATGCTCGGTACTTATCGCAACAATGATCGGCACATCGGGCGCAGGACAAATTAAAATTTCCGAAAGTATAAAGGAGTAGGCATATGAAGAAGATTATTATCGGTGACCATATCATAAAATCTTTCGGCGAGGGCGATGAGAAGCGCAATGTTCTCGACGGAGTGTCCGTTGAAATAAACGAGGGGGAGTTCGTTGCGATTATGGGTCCTTCGGGCTCGGGAAAATCGACGCTGATGTTTGCGCTGAGCGGAACGGATGGCGTTAATGGCGGAAAGGTCGTTTTTGACGGCAGGGATCTATCGGCGGTCGGGGAGAATGAGCTTGCAGATATACGCAGAACAAAAATGGGATTTGTTTTTCAGCAGCCGACTATGCTAAAAAATCTGAATATCCTCGACAACATCATTCTTCCGTCCATGCGCGGCAACAGAAAAAACGCCGCAAAAATTACGGAGAAGGCAAGAGCACTTATGAAAAGGACAGGCATTGCGGAGCTTGAAAAGCGCAACATTACACAGGTGTCGGGAGGTCAGCTTCAGCGTGCGGGAATTTGCCGTGCACTTATAAGCAATCCGAAAATTATTTTCGGTGACGAGCCGACTGGCGCGCTTAACTCAAAATCTGCGCAGGAGATCATGGACATCTTTTCCGAAATCAACGCGGAAGGTACTGCGGTTATGCTTGTAACTCACGACGCAAAGATTGCGGCGCGGACAGAGCGTATAATGTTTATGCGCGACGGAAAAATCATGAGCGAAATGCGACTTCAGAAATTCAGCGGCACAGATATTGACGACAGGATGGAAAAAGTTACGGCGAAAATGCGGGAAATAGGAATATAATTTGTTATTTCACCATCACCATTTTTACTGATGTATGAAACAGCATTCAAAATAAGGGCATGTAGTAGGAGAAGAACAGCTTGATAAAAAGCCTACAGGGCTCTGACCATCCGATCATGCCGGAGTTTGGGAATTTTATTCTTTCTATTCCGTGAGTTTCTCCCTATATACCTTCAAGTAAAGTAGAAATACCCTTTCATTCGTTTTCTGAGCACACTATTCACCTAATAATGGTTGGACTGCGATTGGTACACTCATACGAATGTCAAAATAATGATTCAAGAATAAAGGAATCGAAGTTATGGTTATTTGTTCTATTAATTTCATGCATTAGGTACTTTAATCCCCATAGTGGGAGATTTCGTCTATGATAGTGATGAGGTCTCCCACTACATAAAAAGCATTCAAAACCCTTGATACACACGGGTTTTTCTTATATCTGCGTATATTACACCCTAAAATTGTGCCCATCTGAGGTTCCAAAATAGGAAAACTCACCAAGAATTAGTCAGTATAAATAAGTTTACAAATCCGCTGAAAAGGTCTAGAATAAAGAAGTGGTCAGTTACGGAGATTATCACTTAGTGGTGCCACTCACCATAATAGCTTCGTTCAATCGGGATGTAGCGATCCCCCTTGAACCCAGTATTGAATATGGGTTCTTAGCTCAGTTGGTAGAGCAGTTGACTCTTAATCATCAGGTCGAGGGTTCGAACCCCTCAGAACCCACCAGTTATGTAATCAAAACGGCAGAGATGCCGTTTTTTTGCTATATTTTTTTCAGTTCCCCGCTAATCAATTATATTGATCCTGCCTAATCAGAATCTCATGTTCCCAGTGTCCCCTGCCCTATGAAGTATCTGTTATTCTTCGAAAATTTCACATTACATTAAGATTACATAGAATCTAGATTAAGTTTGCTCATGTACTCTGATAATGTAGGGAAATGATACAGAGGAGAGAACAGAGAATGAACATGTTTTCAAAGCGTGTGACGGCCATTGCACTGACCTTCACCATAGTGACTGGCTTCCTAAGCGGTACTGGTTCACTATCGAAAGTATCGGCGACGCCCGTGAAGATAGGTCCGCAAGATCCAAAAGAAGTAGAACAATTTGCCGATGAATTTTTTAACCGTCCTGATATTAAGGACAGTATGGCTGGCGTTGCGTTTGTCGTCGTCAAAGGCGACAAGGTGCTATTAAATAAAGGTTACGGCTATGCGGATGTTGAAAAGAAGCGGCCAGTCGATCCAAATCGAACGGTGTTCCGTGTCGCCTCCATTTCCAAGGTGATCACCGCCACAGCCGTGATGCAATTAGCGGAGCAAGGAAAAATCGATTTAAACAAAGATCTATCAGCTTACTTGGGGGACGTTCGAATCCCGAATCGGATGGACTCTCCCCTAACCATGAAACATTTATTGACAAATTCAACTGGATTTGAATATGGGGATGGATCAGAATTAGAAACAGGCGACTTATCTCGGGAAGTATCCATAAAGCAATACGTGTCGGACAATACGCCTACGGTGATCCGCAAGCCTGGCGAGTATTACAGATATGATAACTTAGGATTTACGATTCAAGGTTATGTCATGGAGCAAGTGACTGGAAAGCCATTCGGCACATATGTACAGGATCATATTTTTAAACCTCTAGGTATGGTAAGCAGTGATTTTCGTTTAACCCCGGAAATAACGAAAGAGCTCGCTGTGCCTTATAACCTGATGGGCGAAGCTATTTCCACGTACGCAACTGTTCCAACAGAGCTTCCGGGCGGTGGAATGCTCTCTACAGGTTCTGATATGGCAAAATTCATGATGGCCCATCTGGGCGGCGGTAAGCTGGGAGACGCAACGATCCTAAAAAAAGAAACGGCGGCGGAAATGCATAAGCCTCAGCTAGCCGTACATGAGAAGCTGCCGAACATGGCCTATGGCTTCGAATACGCCAATCAGCAGCACTACAACGGACATTATATGATTGAGAAAGCTGGGGACATGGCGGGGTATCATAGCAACATGTGGTTGATTCCTGATGAAAAAGTCGGCTTTTTCGTTACCGTAAATAAAGATATTGAGTTTCGCAAGCAATTGTTGGAAGCATTTATGAATCATTATTACCCGAGTAAAGACGGATCACAAGCTACTCTTGAGCGCTCGAAACACTCCTTGGCAAACCTCGAAGGCACATACAGCGATTTGCGGAATCGGATGTGGACCTCTCACATTCGTTCAGAGGACGGCAAGCTTATCGTGAAAGATCCGCTTGGAGAACACGTACTGTATGAAATTGAACCACTGCTCTTTCAAGATGATCAAGGCGCAAGAGCTGCTTTCAAACTGAATGGCAGCGGCGATGTGCAGGCATTTTATTATGATCTGAAGTCAGATAGCTGGACCGAAAGAATGCCGAAGCCGCAGCATTATCAGGATGTTAGTATAAACCATCCTTATGCTCCATCGATCTATCACATGCGCCAATTGAAGGTCATCGATGAGGGCAGCGGCGACAACCGCTTTGAGCCTGAACAAGCAATTACGCGGGAACAGTTTATCGGATGGTTTATCCGGTGGGCTGGGGTAGCACCATCTAAGAATAAATCGGTTTTCAATGACATTTCTGACAGTGCTTACGCCAAGGAAATACAAGCAGCTTATGAGCTTGGATTAATTCAAGCCCCCGCGAGTGATAAATTTCATCCACGTCAACTGTTGACGCGGCAGGAAGCGGCAACTATTATATGGCGTATGGCATTCAATCACTTAGGCGCCGCGCCGAAGAAAGCCGCGCTTAGCGAGCACACCGATGCTTGGGCGCTGGAAGGCGTTCGCTTCGTAATCGCAAAACAATTATATGGGCCTGAAGTTGTCGAAGGTAATGACGGAACGTTCAATTATAACTCGAAACAGCCGATGCTGAAGCAAGAAGCAGCCGCAATGCTATCACGGTTCGCCGACAATTTATTCTAATGCATAAGTTAACTGCTGGCTTACCATTAAGTTCAACGCTGCTGAAATGAGCAATTTATCCGCTAATGGATCCAACAGCTTTCCAAGGTTCGTTATCTGATTGTATTTTCTTGCAATATGTCCATCTAATTTTTCTCTGTGGCTGAGGCAAGTATAAATACTGATGAAGCATAATATATTCCATAGGAATCTACGTGCTGTATGATAACAGATTCGTAGATTAGCCAATCCGGATACATTGAGAAGAGTAAAATGAAAATCGGGATTAACAATATCTTGCAATGGTAATTTTATTCGCTAAATTCAGAGATTACCTCAGCAACTCATCCATTTCACCATATATTGGTACAATGGATTTAACTTTAGGCTATGCTTTAAAATAGTGTTGATTATATGATAATTTTAAGGGAAGTCATTTTGGACTTCCCTTAATTTACATTTTATAAATTTAAAGTATAAACTAATTTTGTTGCAACTCCGAAAATCGTAATAAATATCCATCTGGGTCTTGTACCAATATTTCTTTAAATACTTGAGTTTCTAAATTTATTCTATATTGACTAACAAAAGGTTCTTTAAATAATTTTATATTATTATCACTTAAATTTAATATAATTTTCTCTATATCTTTTACAAAAAATTGAAAATTAATTCCTCTACCAAATGGATATTCCGTCATTCCTGTACTCCAGCTTCCAGTAACACCTTCATCTAACATAAATTGAGCGCTATCAAGTGAAATAAAAGCAAATTTATCTTCTTCTCTTTCATATTCCACTTTAAAACCAAGTATATCATTATAGAATTTTTTCGATATATTTATATTACTCACAGATAACTCAGGCACCATTTTATTGAAAATCATCTTATCAACTCAATTCTATTTTAATTTGCAATTCTATTATCGTATAATTGAGGCGTCAATACAAACATCTCAGTCGCTATTGCGTTAAACTGCTCGTTAGCTCAATGAAGTGCGACTTTGATTTTGCATATTTACGTTTCGATGAGTACATCCTTATTCTTACCGCAAGGTCATTTCAGGAGAAGCATGGGCTAACAACTCTTGCACAGTCAGAATATCCGCTCTACCATTTAGCATCTTAACTGCATAAGTATGGATATTTACCCTGAACTCTTAAGAGAGATAATAGATCATTTAGAGAAAGTTGATTAGCTAGAGCTAAGTGAAGAAGCGATTATATTTGTAATGGCTTTAATCACGCTTTTTAGCGTTGTATTTTTTGAGCCGTTCAGTTATGCAGCAATGTCTAAAGATGGCAAAGGAACTTGTACCACCTTTTGCAATAATGGTGGGAAAGATGCATATTAATCCTATACTGCGATTTTAATTCCATCATGGATTGAATGCAGCAGATCATCTCTAATGGGGTTCTCTATTTTGTTGCTTACACTGATCTGCTGCATGGAAACGGTGTTTGTCAAGCTAGACTAAGAAGGTTGTATATTTTCGGTTAGTGTCTTACTGACTCGTTCAGGGTTTCAGCCATACTTCATCTTCCAAAGTCCCTTTTGCTCAGCTTGCTTTTGGGGTTGGTCGCTCTGCCAATGGACGTTGATCTTCTAGCGGTGTGAGGTCACTTCTCCAGCGTTGTAGTGTCCGCTGACTAATCTAATCCCTATCTCTCTACAGCTAGCGGCTCTCTGGATCCACTCGTGACGGCTTCTTTGATCAATAGAATAGCTTTCTTGCGATCGGGGCCCTTGATCATTCGTCCTCGTTGTCCTCCAAAAATCGCATCGGCCTTTTTTCTGAGTACAAGCAAAGCTGCCGTTTCAGCTAGGGCAGAATCCTTCCTCCGAAGCTCTTGACTCAGTTGTTTGATTTTACGGTCTTTCTGGCGTTACTCGTCTGCATTTGAGTGGCTTGCTATGCAATACCACCATTGGCCTGTATGCAAGCATCACGCCAAGCCTGTACTTGTTCTACATAAAGACCTTTACTACGACAGTATTCTGCCAATTCGATTTCATTAAGTGTAGCGGTCTCGACCACAATCGAAAACTTATCCTGTGTACTCCAACGGTCTGCTTCAGGCTCACCTCCTGGAACCGTTATTCCCTTGACCCTTGCTTTCTTTTTCCATTGATATAAGGTTGCCTCTGATAATCCTGTTTCTCTAGCTATTGTATTTACGGACTCATTCTGGGGTGGCATCATTCTTCTTACGATTGAGTATTTAAATTCTTCGCTGTATCTTGCCATAGTACCATGCCTCTCTACTGCCTCTTAACTAACTATACTTTTACTAGAGGACTATAACGACTATCCTAGCCTAGGGGACGGATTAATCTAGAAATATATAGAATTGAAAAAAAGACTATAATACCCTATATTTCAACAAAATGATTAAATAGTATTGTAAGCGATTGAGAACGTATATTATACTTTGAGATGTCATCTGGTATCGAATCAAGTCGGGGAGCCTCTCGCCAATATGTGTCATTTTTACGTCTAACACGCTCATTTATATCTGTATTACACATGTCGAATGGGTGTCGGAGGGAACATAAAAATTGAAAGGGCGATCCTTACTATGTTATGGATCAGTAAAATCTTAAATACCCTATTCTTTGTTATTTACATTCTTGCTTTTATGTTCTTGAGTTTCTTGTTGGTTCCTGAGACTGCCTCCAACATTACCGGAAATTCCAAAGAAGCGAGTTCACAAGAGAAGAATACGATTTCCATCGTTATCAATGATTTGAGTTTTCCTTTTCCGGACGGCTTGGACGAAAATCATAATCCTTACTTGACCTACATAGAAAAACAGAACGGTTTAAATGTAGACGTGTACATACCACCCATAACAAGTTATGAAAATACGGTACACAATATCCTCTCTTCTGATACGAACCTCCCAGATATGCTCAGTATTTATTCTAAAATTCAGTTCTTTCGCTATGTCGATCAGAATAAGTTAATGCCGCTTGAGGGTTGGATTGAAAAATATGGATCGGACTTAAAGCGCGTCATACCTAAAGAGGTATGGGATCAAGTAACAATCGACGGACATATTTATGCGATCCCGAGTGTTAATTTAGTTCATGGAAACGAACTTATGTACATCCGAAAAGACTGGTTGGACAATTTGAAGCTGCCGCAGCCAGTAACGCTTGAAGATTACAAGAAGGTGATTCAAGCGTTTACAGAGCGCGATCCGGATGGCAACGGCAAGAACGACACCTTTGGCTTTACGATGATGGCAAATCTTGAGCATTCTTCTCCTTTCTTTGGCGCACATGGAGTTCAATTGAATCAATGGACCGAGCGTCGCGGAGAGCTCGTCTATGCGGACATATTGCCGGAAACGAAAGAAGCGTTATCCTTTTTGGCGGAATTATATAAACAGAAATGGATCGATCCAGATTTCCCGCTCCACACAAATAGACAGGCCATGTTAGAGAAAATCGTAGAGGGGAAAGTCGGCCTGTTCTCCGCCGCTTGGTATGATACGCGCGGCGCGATAGCCCAAAATATGAAAAAAGACCCAAAAGCCAAATGGATTCCTCTGGAAAATCCAATTGGAAAAAACGGCGATCAGGGAGTTAATGGGAAAACTATTTACGGATTTCAGGTGGTTCCCAAGGAAAGCCTTCATGCCGGTAATGTGATTCGCTTTTTGAATTTTATCGCAGGCAAGGGACTGACATCCTTAGTCTTTGGATTCGAGCAGCAGGTCTGGAAGCGAAAAGACGGAGAAATCATCAGTGATTTTGCCGAGCATGATAAGCATTTATATAGAGGGATCTATTCTGCGTTAGTGAATGTGGACGATCGGAAGATGCTTCGATCCCGCGTAGACTCCTATGGGAAGCAGTATCGTTTGTATGACAACATCCAAAGGGTTGAAAGGCATGCCATACACGACGCATTTTTGGGTTCGCCTACGCCTACGATGCTGAAAAAATGGGGTGAACTTACCGGGCCACGAGAATTGTTTGTAAAAATCGTACTCGGTGTAGCTCCTATAGAATCGTTTGATGCCTATGCGCAGCAATGGAAACAAAATGGAGGGAGCCAGGTTACAAAAGAAGTGAATGAATGGTACAAAGCCCATCCACATGAGGGCGAACAATGAAATTGTTCATACGCTCATACAATAAGTTCCTGCAAAGCTCGCATATTCGCCTAACCACCTATTTCTTCATCGTGCTTCTTCCTTTAGTTATCGTCAGCTTATACGTGAACAACCGGGCGAATCAAATTATTGTGAAACAAGCCACGGAGCAGACTCGGCAAAAGCTGGAGTCCGTAATGAATAATCTTGAATTGACCTTGCAAAATAGTGAAGTGCTAACCAACCTGATCGCAACGAATAAAAAGATACTCGAAAGATTGGAAGTAAACGAAAATGAATTGTCTCCGCAAACCATCGTACAGTATAGTGAATTGCTTGAGGAGCTATGGAACGTTACAGCGGTCAGCCAGATGGTCTCCCAAATATCCATTTATCATGCAGGGACCCATACGATGCTATCCACGAAGTTCGGGGGACGTCGCATCGGGGGAGCAGAAGAACGGAAATGGCTTGCAGGCTTGGCAACTGATTTAGATGATGGGACTGCGTTAATGATGCCTGAGCAAAAAATAGGGAAAAAGCAATCATTCGGTGATCTGATTGGCAGCGATACGCTCTCGCTGATACGGACCTTGGGACTGTACAACAGCGAGAGGAAACAAAACTTGTTGATTGTGACTTTGAATAAAAACAAACTCACAGCAATTCTGAAACCTTTATTGGCATCCAATCACACCAGCGTTGTGTTGCGGAACAGGGACGGTCATACAGTCCTATCCGTCTCTGACCGTAATCAAGGAGAGTCGATTAAGGAGGCTGACAGGCTGGGGGTGAGTGTAGAATCTTCCTCGTATGATTGGACCCTTGAGATCTTTCTACCGTTTGATGAGATTTATGCGGAAACGAAGACGATGCGTCAATATACTTACTTAATCATAGCGAGCAGCTTTATTCTGTCCTTATTTATCTCGTGGGGAATTTATAACCGTATCGCATCGCCTTTAAGAAAATTAAGAGACGCAATGAAAGGACTAATCGGAGGAAATTACAACATTCAGTTGGACACCGGAAGAAAAGACGAATTCGGGTATCTCATGAACGGATATAATCAAATGGTCAAACATCAAAAACATCTGATTCAAGATCACTATGAACAGCAGCTTCGTATAGCGCGAACGGAGCTTACCTTTCTTCAATCTCAGATTAACCCGCATTTCTTATACAATACATTGGATTCTATATATTGGACGGCCCAAAACTATGAAGCGGAGGAGATAAGCGAGATGGTATTGAATCTATCCCACTTCTTCCGGCTAAGTCTTCATAAAGGTCAGGATACATTCACGGTAGATGAAACGATGACACATCTGGATTACTACATTCGTATCCAGCAGATTAGGTTCTTGAACAGCTTCCAAGTTATATATAAGGTACAGGAAGAATCCAAATCAATTCCCGTGCTCAAGCTGCTCTTGCAACCGTTAGTGGAAAATGCGGTTATTCATGGGCTGGAACAAAAACGACGCGGGGGAGTGTTAACCATTTCGAGTTTTATTGAGTCAGGGAAGTTAATTCTTTCTGTACATGATAACGGAGCAGGCATAAGCGAAGAACGAATTCAATCTATTCATCAAGTCCTGAGCGAAATCGCCAGCAAAACAGCGCCCCTGTCTTTTTTGGAAACGACAGATAAAGGATTATATTGCTTAAGCAACGTCTTCTCCCGGGTCAAGATGTTCTATGGCAATCTTGCGGAGGTTATATTCAAAAGTGAATTGGGCGTCGGAACAACGGTGACGCTTCTATTGCCTATTGAGAATTGCACAAACCAAAACAATTGAATAAGGGGAGAGCGATGTGAATCTTCTTATTGCGGAAGACGAAACCAGATTGCTGGAAAATTTATCACATATGCCCTGGGACAAGCATGCTATTGAAATGGTGGGAACGGCGTGTAATGGAACGGAGGCTTTAATCCAAATTAAGCAAAAGCAACCAGACATCTTGCTGATGGATATCCAAATGCCTGAAATGGATGGACTCACCTTGGCGCGCGAAGTTACCCGTGAACATCCGCATATCAAGATCATTATTTTGAGCGGTCATGATAATTTTAAATATGCTCAGGCGGCGATCGAACTAGGAGTATATAAATATTTGCTCAAGCCAGCCGGCGAAAGCCTCATCCTTCAGTCCGTGCGTGACGCGGCACAATGCATACATGCCGAGTTCATCGAACGGAGCAACCGTGTCATGCTTCAGGAGCAATGGACACATTACCTGCCTATCCTTCATCAACATTTTTATAAGAACTTGGTGCATGGACATTATCGGCTTGAAGAGATTGAACATTACAGAAAGTCGTTAAAGCTAGAGATGGACTTACATTCCAGCTATGCTCTAATCATTATAGATGTAGACGAACATGCTAGCCGAATTGCTGAAGGCAGCTTGGATTCGAACAAGCTAATCCATTTGATTCGTGAATTACTGTCTGACTCCGATTATTATCTATGTAAGGACGAGAACGGCTCGACCATTGTCATAGGAAAGATCCCGGGTAAGGAAGATGTGCGCCAAGAGTTGTTTGGCATTCACACCACGATGGAAAAGCTGCTTAGAAATATCAAACAATGCCTCGATATATCTGTAAGTGCAGGAATCAGCGGGGATGCTGGCAGGCTCCATGAATTGCATCCGTTATATGTTCAAGCGAAAAAAGCGCTGCAAAATCGCGCAGTCTACGGCGGAGGAATCGCAATCCCTTATCACGAGCCGCATCAGATCGATGGCATGCTTCATACTCATCATGCACATGATGACAAGCAGCTCGAGATGGCCTTGGAAACAGCAGACGAAGAGCTTGCCATACATATCATTACAAATATGTGGGAGGCTTCGAAGAGCAACTCTGCTTCCTACGAGTCAATCATGGAGCAAATGTTATATATTACGGGTGTGCTAGCGCTTTTTATACGTAAACGCGGATGGTCCATTCAAGAAGTCACCGGCACGGATTTTGCTTATCTTTATAATTTGCAATCGCTCACAATCCCGGACCGCATGTATGATGTTTTGCGCAGCGCCGTGAAAAGCATTGTGTCCTACTCTCATTGTCACGACAGAAAAGTGACTCACAAAACCGTAGAAGCCATTTTGGAGCTGTTGGAGACGAAAGTGGAACAAGAATTCACCTTGCATACACTTGCCGATCGCTTTTACGTGAACGCTTCTTATTTAAGCCGTTTATTCAAGCAAGAAACAGGCATGTCCTTTACCTCGTATGTGCTAGAACGGAAGATGGAGCGGGCGAAGGCCGCTTTGATGAACGGGGCTAGAGTGTATGATGCGGCCTCTATGATAGGATACCGGGATATCAGCTACTTCACTAAAATGTTCCGCAGATATTGGGGGGTAACACCGGGCAGCATCAAGAAATAGATTCAACCATCCACTTTCTTTATAGCTAACAAAAATTTGCAAGCTGATTTCCTGTACTCAACAGGAGTCAGCTTGTTTTGTGCTGAAAAAGTTCAGCTCTTCATTTTATTTTTCCCTCATGCAACAAAATTTATCTTGATAAAAATATTTTCCTTAGGTAAAATGTGAGTAACGGATTAGGAGGAAGGAGAAACAGACATGACTTGTGCTTTAACAGTGAATGATCTTTATGTGTCTTACTACGGCAATGAAGCGTTAAGAGATATTAGCTTTTCTATTGAGAAGCAGAGCCTTGTCGGCATTATCGGACCGAATGGAGCGGGAAAATCTACTCTTTTAAAATCATTATTGAAATTGATTCCGCGCGACAAAGGAGAAGTAACGATTTTAGGCAAAGAAGTGGAACAGGTTCGCAAGCAGATTGCTTATGTGCCGCAGCGAAGCAATATTGATTGGGACTTCCCAATTTCGGTATTGGAAACGGTGCTGCTGGGCACTTATCCTAAGCTTGGAGTCTTCCATCGGCCGAAGAAAAGGGAAAGGATGTGGGCTCATGAGTGCTTAGAGAAAGTCGGGATGGAACCTTTTGCAGAGCGGCAAATTGGTGAGCTCTCCGGCGGACAGCAGCAGCGTGTTTTCTTGGCTCGGGCGCTTGCTCAGGAAACGGAAATCTTTTTTCTCGACGAGCCGTTCGTCGGGATTGATATATCAAGCGAAGAAACCATTATTCAGATTCTGAAAGAACTGCGTGATAGCGGTAAAACCGTACTCGTGGTGCATCATGATTTGAGCAAGTCGGACGAGTATTTTGATGAATTGGTGCTGTTGAATAAAGAGCTTGTTCGTTACGGTACGGTAGAAGAAGTAATGAATCCGAAGATGATCGCTCAGGCTTACGGAGGACAGCTTTCATTTTTAAAAGATATGGTGGTGACGGGCGCGTGAATTTCTTCGAGGCAGTTATGCAGTATGGCTTCTTACAAAAGGCGCTAGTCACATCGATTATGGTCGGCGTCATCTGTGGCGTCATCGGTTGCTTTATTATTTTGCGAGGCATGGCGCTCATGGGGGATGCCATTTCTCATGCCGTTCTTCCCGGCGTCGCTTTATCGTACCTTTTTGGCGTCAACTTTTTTTTCGGCGCGGTGCTGACCGGCATCTTGACAGCGATTGGTATCGGCTATATTAGTCAGAACAGTAAAATCAAGAATGACTCTTCCATTGGCATTATGTTCACGTCGGCGTTTGCTTTAGGTATTATATTGATAACAATTCTCAAGAGCAGCACTGACTTATACGACATTTTGTTCGGCAATGTGCTGGCCGTAAGGCCTTCGGATATGTGGATGACTTTTGGCATCGGAATTCTTGTGTTGGCAGCTGTATATATTTTTTATAAAGAACTGCTCGTCAGTTCCTTTGACCCGACAATGTCCCAATCATATGGCCTGCCCAACAAGCTGATTCATTATTTCTTAATGACGCTGCTGACCATGGTGACGGTAGCTTCATTGCAAACGGTCGGGATTGTGCTCGTTGTGGCCATGCTGATAACACCGGCGTCCACTGCTTATTTATTATCGGACCGGCTGTGGAAAATGTTGTTTATCGCTGCAGGCTGTGGCGCGCTATCCGCAGTACTTGGACTGTACATCAGCTTCCGGTACAACTTGGCTTCTGGAGCAACGATCGTCCTGGTCGCAACGGTTCTGTTTATTACGGCATTCATGTTTTCACCGAAACAAGGCGTGGTATGGCGCTCGTTAAAAAGCCGGAAACAAAAGTCCGCAGTCAACTATTAATAATGTATTAGGAGAAGGAGGGAGCGCAGATCAGCAAATTGAGAGAGTGATCTGCGCGTAAAGATGATGAAAAAAAGAAATTTACTTATTACTGTGATTATGGCAATTTCGATGCTTGCGCTTGCCGCATGCGGTGGAAAAGAGCCTGCAGCTGGCGAGGCTTCGCAATCGAAGGATAAAGAGAAGCTGCAAGTTATTACGACTTATTCTGTTATATATGACATCGTCAAGAATGTAGGTGGAGACCGGTTGGACGTTCATAGTCTGGCACCTATCGGATCTGACCCCCACCAATACGATCCGCTGCCTGATGATGTGAAGAAGACGACGGATGCCGATATTGTATTCTATAATGGGCTGAACCTAGAAACGGGGGACGGCTGGTTTGAGAAAATGATTGAGACGGCCGGGAAAACGGGAGAAAACGCCCCGGTCTTCAAAGTAAGCGAAGGAGTCAAACCGATGTACTTGAAATCGGGTGGACACGAAGGCGAGGAAGATCCGCACGCGTGGCTGGATGTAGAAAATGGAATCATCTATACCGAAAATGTAAAGAAAGCGTTGATTCAAGTCGATCCCGAACATAAGGAAACCTATGAAAAAAATGCAGATGCTTATATCGAACAATTGAAAAAATTGCATGATTCTGTGCAGCAAAAAATGAATGAACTGCCTAAAGAAAAGCGAATTCTGGTAAGCAGCGAAGGGGCCTTTAAATATTTCTCCAACGCTTACGGCTTCGATGCTTACTATATTTGGGAGATCAATTCCCACGACGAAGGGACTCCGGAACAATTAAAGTCGATCATTGAAATCATTCGCAGTCATGATGTCAAAGCGTTGTTCGTCGAGACGAGCGTCGACTCGAGAAGTATGGAGACCGTTTCTGCAGAAACGGGCGTTTCGATTGCCGGCACGATATTCACGGACTCGCTTGGCAAACCAGGCGAAGATGGGGACACATACATTAAGATGGTTGAATGGAATGCTGATGTTATCTACAACGGACTAAAAAGTAAATAGATCGATCGTCTTTCAGAATAGACCGGATGGAACAGACTGTTCCTCCGGTTTTTTTTGCGGGATTTGCTGGTCATTCAGAAATTGAACGCCTGTCTTGGGACAACTTCAACGTGAGCACCATCACTGATTGCAACGATACCTATGACCATATGAGCCACGTCGTTCAATCTAGTTAATTAACATTGTCCTGACCCCATTTCCAACAATCACGTACGGATATAATATAGACTTTTTATTTTTCATGCTATATTAAGATTATATCCATCACTGAAGGAGGATCGACATGATCAGTGGGTTAAAGGAAATAGCTAAGCTCGCAGATGTCTCGGTTTCAACCGTGTCCAATGTACTAAACGGTCGCAAAAATGTAGGACAAGCGACAAGGGAACGAGTTTTGAAGATTTGCAGTGAAAAGGGGTACTATCCAAATTCATCGAACAAAGCAAGTAAAAGCAATACGATCATGTTTATATTCAGTGACTTTGACCGTGACTACTATTTGCAAATCATAAAAGGGATTAACCATTGTCTTTCAGAAAATGGATATGATTTAGTAATATGCACGAATAAGTCCAGCGCTAATTTGATACGAAGCAATATTGCGAGCGGAATCATCAGCTTAGATCGCAATATGACCGATGATGATTTAATTTCTTTTGCAACGCCTCAGTTTCCTATTGTCCTGATGGACAGAATGATTGAAGAAGAATACGCCAATACCAAAAGCGTAATCGTTGATAACTATCCCGTAATGTGTGAGATGGTACAGGCTTTGGTTGACAATGGATATAAACAGTTTGGATTCATTGGCGGTGTGGAATTTACCTTGGATCATAAAGAACGCTTTGCCGGCTTTGTGGATACCTTGGCAAAGAATGACATAACATTTGACAGAAGGAACTATTTCCACGGTGATTATAGTGAGAACAGCGGCTATCAGGCAGCCAAGATTATAATCTTAAGCAATGTGATGCCTGAGGTGCTGGTGTGTGCGAATGATAATATGGCCATTGGGGCGATTAAAGCATTTGAGGAAAACAAAATCAGAGTGCCGGAAGATATTTCGGTTACAGGGTTCGACAATTCGGATGCAGCGGTAATGGCGGGATTAACCACCATTTCGATCCCTCGCTATGAAAGCGGGTATCTGGCGGCCAAAGAGCTGTTGGCCATGATAAAGGGTGCAACGTGCAGGGAACCAGTTAAGCTAAGCGCAACTATTCAGTGGAGAAAATCCGTGAAGCAAGTAAAAAAATACGGATTTTTATTAAAAAACAAGTGAAATTTTATGATGTTTTTTATCAATAATTTATGAAAACGTATTCATTTTTTGTTGACATGTGAATAAAAACCCAATAAGATAGCTTTGAAAGCGCTTTACTACATAAATGAATATTCTTATTGGGGAGGCGTGAAAATTGAGAAAAGGTAAAAAAGGTAAACATGTGCTAAGTCTATTGACCGTGATGGCTCTGATCGCAACCTTGATCGGCTGTGGCAGTTCTGAAAGCAGCAGTTCCAGTTCTTCTACCGATTCAGCAGGTCAAGAAAAATTAAAGAAAATTACTATCTTCCAATCGAAGGTTGAAATCACGGAGAAGTTGGAAAATGTAGTGAAGAAATATACGGAGGAAACCGGTAATGAAGCTGAAGTATGGGGAGCTGCTGGAGACAACTACGGGACTCAATTGCAAATGAAGCTTACCAGCAATCAAGGACCATCTATTTTCAGCATCGGAACGGGTACGGAAGCAGAAAAGTTTAAATCCTACTTTTATGATATGAGCAATGAGGAATATGTGAAGAACATTGCTCCTAATATGGCGCTGGAGATCAATGGGAAAATTGTAGGCGTTCCTTACGGTGTAGAGGGATATGGCTTGGTCTATAGCAAGGAGATGGTTGATCCATCAGAAGTGAAAGACCTTGACTCTTTCAGCAAGACACTTGAGAAGTTCAAAGCTGAAGGTATAAATGGTCTTGCTCTATCACAAGAGGGGTACTTCTTAATTGGACATATTATCAATACTCCTTTTGCATTACAGCCAGATTATCAAGACTATATTGAGAAATTGAACAACGGCGAAGTGAAGATGTCGGAGACAAAAGAGTTCCAGGAGTTCGCGAAATTTATGGATGCCATCAAATCGTATGTGAAAAATCCGCTGGAAATCAAATATGATACCCAGATGGGGGATTTTGCTACAGGCAAAACAGCGATGGTTCATCAAGGAAACTGGAGCTACTCCATGCTGAAGGATTACGGGGATTTTGGTTCGAAAATCGGCCTGATGCCGTTCCCGTTGGCAGGCAACGATAAGCTCACAGTCGGTGTAGCAAGCAACTGGGTGATTAATGGAACAGCGGATGCAGATGAAATCAAAGCGGCTAATGCCTTCCTAGACTGGCTGTTCAACAGTGAAACAGGTAAAAGCACAATTGTTAACGACTTCCAATTCATTCCGGCGATGACAAATATCGAAGCAGGTGATCTCGACCCATTGTCTGAAGCGGTGTATGAAGCAACAAAGAGCGGCAAAACACTTCCAACAGCTAACAACTATTTCCCAGCTGGCATCATTATGAACGATTTGGCTCCTGCTGCACAAGAGTACTTCCTGAGCAAGGACATGACGGGTGAACAGTTCCTGCAGAAGCTCGACGAAGTGTGGGCAAAAGCGTCAAAATAAAATATATCTTTCTAAGTAAAAAAACAAAAGCCTAACCTTTGAGGTTGCATGCATTAGAGCGCTAGGCTTTTTGTTTTTCTCTTGAACGTAATCGTTTTCAGGTGAAATTAAAGGTTTATTGTGGTTACATGAACCTTACTGGAAAGAAGGGGATGGGTATGAAGAAGAGAAAGGATAAGCTTTGGTTCGTATTATTTACGTTCCCCTTGCTCTTTATCTTCACAACGGTTGTCATCATGCCGTTTATATTCGGTATTGCATATTCCTTCGTGAAATGGGATGGCATTCCTGCTAATCCGAAAGTGTTTGTTGGTCTTGACAACTTTATTCAGTTGTTTAAAGACGAACGATTTCTCTCATCCGCATGGCACACCGTAAAATTTACCGTGCTGGCCGTGATATCCGTCAATGTGCTGGGACTTGCCTTTTCGCTGTTCGTGACTACTAAGCTGCGTGTAAGAAATGTGGCGAGAACGTTGTTCTTTATGCCTAACCTTATCGGCGGCTTAATACTTGGATATATATGGCAATTTATTTTTACCGATGTGTTTGGTTATTTAGGGCAATCAACAGGGTTTGACGGCATATTCTTCAACTGGCTGCTTGATCCTCAGTATGCCTTATATGCAATCGTAATCGTCTTTACTTGGCAGGTGGCTGGATATACGATGATTATATATATTGCTGGCCTCCAAGGGATTCCAGACGAGCTTGTTGAAGCGGCCAAGGTGGATGGAGCGAATGTGTGGCATAGATTGACCAAGATTACCTTACCGCTGCTTATGCCTGCTTTCACCATTTGTCTCTTTTTGACGCTATCTGGTGCATTCAAAATTTACGACGTCAACTTGTCTATGACTAGAGGGGGACCTAATAACGCTACAGAAATGTTTGCAATGAATATTTACAATGAAATATTCGCCTATGGCAATTACGGGCTGGGTCAAGCTAAGGCCGTTATATTCTTTCTCGTGGTAGCTGTATTCACCTTGACTCAAGTTGTTATGACGAAAAAGAGAGAGGTGCAATATTAATGAGGAAAACAAGCATGCTATTACTCGAAATATTGCTTCTCGTCCTTGCCGTTATATTCCTGTCGCCGATATATATGATGGTGGTCAACTCTTTCAAAAACCGTGCGGAATTATATGAAAATGCACTGGCATTACCTACTTCCTTCAGCTTTCAATTCTATAAAGAAGCTATGCAAAAGATGAACTTCTTCACTGCTATTGGCAACTCTTTATATGTAACGATTGTTTCTGTCCTGATCGTTATCGTATTGGCTTCGATGACGGCATGGATGCTCGTAAGAACCGACAATAAGCTAAGTAAAATCATCTTTATGACGTTGGTTGCGACGATGCTGATTCCTTTCCAAACCTTGATGATGCCTTTGATGCAGGTGATGGACTGGATTCGCACCAATCTGCATCTTCCGATGCTGAATACGCATGAAGGCTTGATCTATATGAACGTGGGATTTGCTTCGGGTATGGCCGTTTTCCTTTATCACGGCTTTATCAAATCGATTCCGATTGATTTGGAGGAGGCGGCGACGATCGACGGCTGCAGCAAATTCGGCGTCTTTTGGCGAATCGTATTTCCAATGCTGACAAACATTACGATTACGGTTGCCATATTGAATGTGATCTCGCTCTGGAATGACTACCTCCTTCCGTCATTAACATTAGCCGACAAAGGTCTGCGCACGATTCCATTGTCGACCTTCTATTTCTTTGGAGAGTTCACCATTGTATGGAATCAGGCGATGGCGGGATTAACATTAACAATTATCCCAGTTGTCATTTTTTATATGTTAGCACAAAAATACATTATTAAAGGTATTGCGTCAGGCGCAGTCAAATAAGAACGAAAGAGAGGGATCAGAGCATGGCATGAAACGAATACGCTCGCTTGTGCTCACGATCCGCTATGTGGAGACGCCGTTCTATCTAACGCACGAATCTACTTTTAATGAGGAAAGCCTGCGGCTAGTTGTCTCGATCAATATAGAACTTGCGAGATAAGGAAAGTCGGATTTCCGCTCTTACAGAAATCCGACTTTTTCTTCTTATTCTGCTTTGACAAGAATTTTGACTTGATTTTTTTCTTTTAAGAGGGTTTCAAAGCCTTCTTCCACAACCTCATCAAGCTTGATTCGTTTCGTAACGAGCTTATCGGCGGGGAAATACCCCTTTTCCATCAAGCTGATAACTGCAGGGAATACATCACGGTAACCGATAATTCCTTTAATTGTGCGTTCCTTCGTTACAATTGTGTTGGGCTTAATAGCAGCCTCTCTTTCGAAAATACTTACAATCATAACTTCGCCGCCAATTCTTGTGGAATCAATGGCGTCCGTTAATACACGGGGAACACCGGTGACTTCATAAGCGACGTCTACTCCGCCATTTGTCCGTTCATGAAGTTCTTTCACAACATCAAGCTTGGAAGGGTCTAGTACAATGGCGCCCAGCTCTTCTGCTTTTTGTTTGCGTTGTTCGGATAGCTCGACGGCATAGATTTCCGCTGCGCCAGATGCTTTTAATGCCTCAATCACTAGCAGGCCGATAGGGCCGGTACCGAACACGACTGCACGATCCCCGACTTTCAGCTTGCTCTGACGGACTGCATGAAGGGCAACCGCAGAGGGCTCCACTAGAGCGCCTTGCTCATAAGACACACGCTCAGGGATTTTGTGCACCATATATTCTTCTGCAGCCACGAACTCAGAAAATCCACCGCCGCCGCCAGCAAGGCCCAGGAAGCCCATTGTGCTGAAAAGATTATATTTTCCTTGTTTGCAGGCTTCACATTCACCGCAAGCGTAGATCGGCTCCACCACAACCCGATCGCCTGGTTGAACCTTCGTTACACCTTCACCAACTTCTATGACTTGCCCGGAAAATTCATGTCCCATGACAATGGGAGCCATCTCTCCCGTTATGGGGTGAGGGCTGCCTTCTGGAATAAAGATAGGTCCTGCTGTATATTCATGTAAGTCGCTGCCGCAAATCCCGCACCATTCGACTTTAATTTTCACTTTTCCTTTTAGAGCTGCCGGTTCTTCAATGTTCTCCAAGCGTAAATCCTTTACACCATGCCATCTCAATGCTTTCATTACTATCATCTCCCCAGAAGTGTAGAAAAAATGTTGTAAGGATATCATAAAATCATGGAAATAGATAGAGAATATTGGAAACGTTTCCGATATTAAATATGTCACACTATCGCCATGATGTCAAATATGATAAACACCCGCGGGAAATTATAATGAATAATGTATATACTAAGGAATGATGTGTTTCATTTGTTCTAAACGTAAATTGGAAGCAATTCCATCATTGGCAGGAGGGATGTTCGAAGTGGTTAATAAAAAGGTTACGATTGAAGATGTAGCTGAAAAAGCGGGTGTCGGCATCGCGACTGTATCCAGAGCTATTAATAATGCGGATGGAATTAGTCCAAAAACAAAAGCTAAAGTCATGGAAGCCATAGAAGAGCTTGGATTTATACCTAACGCCTTTGCCCAGAGCTTAAAAGTGCGTCAAACCAAGCAAATTGCGCTAGCCGTTCCTGATATTCGCAACGCATTTGTTCCGGAAATTGCATATGCTGTCGAACAAGCTGCCAAACACTATGGCTATCGCGTCGTTCAAATCAATACGTTAGGAAATGCAAGAGCAGAGCTGGAAATTTTAAAGGAAGTAAAGAAGCTTCATGTTGATGGACTCCTTTTATTGCCGCTTGCCTATCCGAAAACACTAAAAGACTGGATTAATAAATCCAGTATTCCTATATCCATCATCAATTACGGGAAAAAATTAGACTCGGATGTCAAGGCGGATATCGTAAGTATGTCCGCTCAGGAAGGCAGACTAGTCATGGAGCATTTGCTTAACATTGGCAGAACTAGAATCGCTTATGCAGGCGCTCCCAAAGATATTATCGAGGAGAGGTTTTTCGCTTATGAAGATGCCTTGCATCATGTCGATATATCATTGGTCTATTTCGGTGATGATTTCTCGTTGCAGACAGGAATGAAGGCAGCCGATTACTTTACTGGGCTTACGAATATGCCTGACGCTATCTATGCGGGAAACGATATGATCGCAATTGGTTTGGTTAATCGGTTCAAAGAATTAGGTATCCGCGTGCCTGAAGATATCGCTGTCGTTGGCATCGATAATATACTGTGGGGCACGATTACGACGCCGAAACTCAGCTCCGTCTCGATTATGGGGGCTGAAGTGGCAAGAGTGGCAACAGAACTGTTGTTGAATCGGATTATAGAGCAAAAAAAGGGAGTTTACGAGCGGGTTCAATTCGAACCTCGCCTCATCGTGAGAGAGTCAAGTGTATCCATGACTCGCACTTCTCAGCAGCTGGATTGATTCAGGATTGGATGCGGGGGTATCTTTGGTCCTGTTTGTCATTCAAATAGGAAAATAAAGAGCATTAATTTCATAATCATTGCAAAAGGGCTTGTGGGGCTTAATCCTGCGGGCCTTTTTGAGCCTGCTAGATTATGCGGATTACATGTTGCGTAATATTAAACAATCGCTTTAAAACGGGGAGCGTTAGTGCGAAATTCAGGCTGTCAACCGAGCTGGCAGGGGAGTAAAATAAGTTAGAGGAAAATAAATGTTAGTCGAAAGGAGGGGAATGAGTCTTATGAGTCAAACTGTTTTGCGGATGGAAAAAGAATTGAAAAAGAAGGTGCAATTAAACTACCTTTTGCATTTGCCAGATGGATATGAAAAAGGATCTCCAAAGAAATGGCCTCTGATCCTGTTTCTTCATGGGGCAGGCGAATGCGGCGATGATATTGAATTGGTAAAAATACATGGTATCCCAAAGATTGTGGAACAGAAGCCAGACTTTCCATTTGTTGCGGTGTCTCCCCAATGCCCGGCGGATTCTTCTTGGAATGTTGAACAAGATGCTGTCATGGCTCTAGTGGATGAGATCACGGCACACCACAACGTAGATTCAAAGCGAATATACTTGACGGGGCTAAGCATGGGTGGTTATGGAACCTGGCACTTGGCAGCCGAATATCCGGGAAGGTTCGCGGCAATCGCTCCGATTTGCGGTGGCGGCAATCCCAAACGTATCAATGAATTAAAAGGAACACCCGTCTGGGTTTTTCACGGCGCAAAGGATAATGTGGTGCCACTTGCTAAATCAGAAGAAATGGTATCAACGCTTCGAGCCAATGGCGGGGACGTCAAATTCACGGTATATCCTGACTTGAAACATAACTCTTGGACGACAACGTATGATAATCCGGAGTTGTATGCTTGGTTTCTCAGCCATTCTATATAATGCAACCGGGAGCGGCAGTCTAGAGCTTTATTTTCAAGCTCTTGGCTGCCGTTTTATCTAAATCAACTACGAGAGGAGTCATCATCCAACGTATCTCCGGGTCCAGCCAGTTCTTGCTTGAGATATTGATAAAGCTTTGCACAAGCCAGCTTCAATGGATAATCGGCAGCTTTGCAGAGCATGCCAAAAGTGATGCTGATCCGGGTGCCATTTATTTTGCGAGCGACAGTACCCGATAGCTGCGGGGATGCGATACTTTTGGGAACTAGCGCAATGCCGAGCCCGCCCTCTACATAGTGTTTCATGGCAGCCATACTGCTGATTTCCATCGTTTCCACTTGATTTTCGCATCGTTCTTGCAGCGCGATTTCGATTTTTTTGCGATATAAACAATTTTTGGATGTAAGAAGCATGCGATGATGTTTAATATCCTCGAAAGAGAGCGTCGGGTTGCTTGCAAGCGGGTGCCGCTCTGGAACTAGAAATACAAGATCCTCTGAAAATAACGGTTCGAAGTAAAGAGCGGTTCCGATGTCCTGTCTCGAACAGAGAGCCAAGTCAAGCTCTCCTTTTAGAAGCCGCTCGCTTAAGGCGGCTGTATTCGCAATGTCCACCGAGATGCGGATCTTCGGATATTTGGATAAGAATCTGTCTAATATGCCGGGCAACTGGCAGCTGGCGATAGGTTCTACCGCCCCCACACGAATATTTCCTGCCTCTCCCACTAACATATCGGACATTGTGGCTTCCAGATGTTCTATATCCTTTACAATATGCGTACTTTGTTGATGGAACACTCGGCCTGCTTCGGTGAGCTGAAATAGTTTACCCCGTTCGATCAATAGAATACCCAACTCCGCTTCGAGCTTTTTAATTTGCATCGTCACGGTGGACTGGGCATAATTCAGTTCCTCGGCCGCTCGGTTAAAGCCCCCGAGTGACACGATCCTATGAAAGGTCTTTAATGCTTTCAGATCCATTTCAACCTCCGTTGTTCAATAATATTGAATTATCGATTCAATTAATTCAATTATACAAAACGATTAGAGAGATATACAATATCGTTACAAGAATACTGCAGAGGGGGAAACGCATATGCCGTTTGTTCGAATTGACCTGCGCACGGGAAGATCGGAGGCAGAACTCCGCAATATAAGCCGGAACATACATCGCGCCATGATCGAGACCATCGACGTGCCTGAAGATGATTACTTTCAAGTGATTACCCAGCATGGAGAAAATGAATTTTTTTATGACCCGAACTACTTGAATATGAACCGCACGGCAGACATGATCTATATTCAAATAACGATGAAAGGCCGAACGCTTGCGAAGAAGCGGGCTTTATATGCGCGCATCGCCGAACGGCTGCATGCAGCCGCAGGAATTCGGACGCAGGATGTCATGATTATTGTAACGGAGACTGACGTAGAGAATTGGTCGTTCGGGAACGGTATTGCCCAACTCGCGCCACATGGGGAAATTGGCGCAACAATGGAAAAGGAGTGGATGAGATGAATTTAAAAAACAAAGTGGTTCTCGTTACCGGCGGCGGAACAGGGATCGGCAAGGCTGCGTGCATCGAATTGGCTCGGCGGGGAGCAATTGTAGCCGTGAACTATTCGCGATCAAAAGCAGAGGCGGAGGAGACGGCGCAAATGATTGAAAACGAAGGCGGACGCGCTATAGCCATACAAGCCGATGTGTCCCGTGACGGGGAAGTGCGGAGCATGGTCGAGCTAATTGTCCATCAATTCGGAACTGTCGATTTGCTCGTCAACAATGCCAGTATTACCCGGCACATTCCGCTGGACGATCTGGAAGCGGCGACAGAAGAAGTATGGGATGAGTTGTACGCGGTTAATGTTAAAGGCATGTTTTACTGTGCAAGGGCCGTTGCTCCCTTCATGAAGGAAAATAAACGCGGCGCCATTGTCAACGTGGGCAGCATTGCGGGATTGGCCGGGGCAGGCTCCTCGCTTCCATATGCCGTATCCAAGGCGGCGGTGCATGGGCTGACAAAATCGCTGGCACGCGCTTTGGCGCCGGAAATCACAGTGTGCAGCGTGGCGCCGGGAGCCGTCGCGACAAGATGGTGGGCAGGACGGGAAGAGAAGATGAACCGATTGAGCAGCAATCTGCTGCTGCAGCGCATTTCGACACCGGAGGATATCGCCCATCTCATCTGTTCGGTGCTGGAACAAGAATCGATGACAGGTCAAATCATTACCGTGGACAGCGGGCAAACTCTGTAATCAAAATCGCGGGGCGCATAAATGTTTGTAAATTTACAAATTCCACCTTACTTCGACATCCTATATTTAGTATGATTTAGGATACAGGCGAACCGGAACAAGAAGCCGTGCAGCTACGGCAAATATCATATCGGTATCGATAGGAGTGTGTCATGAGTAAAGTAAAACTATTTTGCGTTCCATATGCAGGAGGCTCCGCAATGATATACAACCCATGGAAAAATGTCATGGGTGATGCCATAGAGCTTATACCGTTGGAATTGGCGGGCAGGGGCAAACGTTTTGGCGGCCCCTTCTATAAGTCGATTCGTGATGCCGTCGAAGATATTGCAGAACAGATTATTCCACATATCGATAGCGGTTCATATGCTCTGTGGGGGCACAGCATGGGGGCAGTTATTGTGTATGAGCTGTGCCATTATATGCGGCAGCAGGGACATCCGCTGCCTGTTCATTTATTCTGCTCAGGCAGCACCGCTCCCCACCTGAGGAAGAAGGATAAGCCTATTCACGACCTGCCGGAAGAACAATTTCTGAAAGAAATTGAAGAGCTGGAAGGAACGCCGCAAGAGTTTTTCCAGAACAAAGAACTAATTAATTTGTTTTTGCCTATTTTGCGGCACGACTTCATGATTATTGAGCAGTACGAATATGAAGAGAAGGCGGACAAGTTGCACACGGATATGAGCATTTGGTATGGGAGCGGCGAATCCTTTGTCAATGAAGTGCAGGGATGGGGAACCCATACTTCCAAATCGTGCAGACTCCATGAATTTCAAGGAGGACACTTTTTTCTCTTTGATCATGTTCAAGCAATTGCAAATGAAGTCAACAACACCTTGGTGCCTTATGAAATTGCGCACGCCATAAAGAAGTGAGCATATGGGTGGACTCATGGGCATTCGTAGGCATCATAAGGCATCATATACAGACGGGGAGACAATAAATTGACTGCGAAAATATATTTCGCCTCTAATAAATTGGGAGATATCGAGGACCATCAATTACAGCTCATGCTTGACCGATTTCATCTCGGGAAGCTTATTTCTTCGGAAAAAACAGCACACGGCGTGATGGGCCAAACCATGTTTGTCACATCCTCTGCGGGTGAGTTTGTTTTGAAAGGGAATCCCATTTTTCAGGGGCAATTCAAAGAGGAAAAATTCTTTGTAGAGCACTTGGACAAACGGACGAATGTGGCTGTTCCTGCTCCCTATTTGATCGATGAATCGGATGACATTTTCGGCTGGAGCTATTCCTTGATGCCTCGTCTGCCCGGGACGCATCTGAACGCACCGCAATTGCAAGCAAGCCTTCACGCAGAAGACAAAAAAGAAATAGCGCAATTGCTGGCCGCAACCTTAGTCGAGTTACATAGCTGGAAAGTGGAACAATACGGGGAGTTCAATCCCGATAATCACCTGGTGCGCCCCTTTGAAGGCTCCTACAAAACATGGTTGTACAACACCGTTCGATATTGGCTCGATGATGCTAAGAAGTATTCAGTAATTACTGGTAAAGACATGGAATGGGTTGAAGATGTATTGGCAAGCTCGGCTGCTGCATTTGATGAATTGCACTCTCCATGTTTCGTTATGGGCGATTTTAAACCAGAGAACTTCCTGTTGCAGCAAAATACGGATGGATGGCAAGTAAGCGGCGTGTTTGATTTTACCACCTCCTATTTTGGTGATGGAGTGGCGGACTTGCCCCGAATGACTGAATTGTATGTAGAGAACGGGGAAGAAGAGCTGGCAAGACAGTTCCTCACCGTTTATTTCGATGGCTCTGATACCAAAGAGGCCTTCATGGAACGATTCAAAGTCCACATGCTTCATCGCCGGATATTAGTCTGGGGATGTGCCAAAGCGACGAATCAGGTGACTTGGGATAAAGACCTCTCTTTTTCACGTTGGGCCGAAGGATTCATGGAATCAGCGGCGCGCCTCCTGTTATAAGATGACTCCTGAATTCATTGTCACACTTGGAATCGTGTAGGTGGACATTCGTTCTTTTAAACAAGCGGAGGTGTAGTTAGGTGGAGGAACTTCACAAAAAATTCATTGAACAACAATTTCCGCTTAAATATACTACTCTTGCAGTTGCAAGAATGTTAAAAGAAAGATATTCTGCCAAAGAGATCCCTAAGTCATCATTAAGTGACTTGCAATATGATCGGCAAGGGAATTATGAAAAGATAGTTAAGTGTTTCGAAATTGATGAGAAAAAGATTTTGAAACGAGTATTTAGTGATACGGATAAAATGTTTCATGAAGAATATAAGAATGGACGATCACCAAACTCACTTGAGACCGATTGGAGTAAAATACAAGCCGGAGAATTACTCCGTGTAATTCTGATAAGTGATGATGGTGAAACAATGAGTAATTACACAGTGCAAGGAATTTGTACGGCTTTAGTCAACGATCTCACTATTATGCTGGGTATTTCCCAAGAAAAATGTTCGCTAGATAACAACTATTATGTGAAATATCTTCAATTGCTACAATTACGAGGTTATTTGTAGGATCGTAATTGTAGGCTAAGAGGATGGTGCTTAGGCACTGTCCTTTTTTTATATGCCGGATTGTCAAGCCAAGTGCGACAGTTCACTCACGAATGATTCGTACGCCGTTTTCCACCGAAGACATTTTCTTGGTCGGTTATTAATCAATTACATTTCATGTGAAAGTTCTTCCTCTGTGACCCTAGCAAAGACATGTCCCTTGGGCAAGGACTCTCTGAGGAACCCATTGGCATTCTTATTGGTTCTTCTTTGCCATGACGAATAGGGATCAGCGATATATAGTTGCGTTTCAACTCACGAGCAACACTTGAATGGTGGCGTCCTAGTTCTTTCACTGTGACTCGGGTGGACCAGCCTTGATTGCAGGAGCTCTAGCTTCCCCTGTTCGATCATATTAAAATGTGAGTAACTCATGATTGAATTCCCCGTGTAATGGTTGTTGTGGTGACTCCATTTAGCTGGATGGAAAATAAGCGGGGGGTTGACTTTACCATGTCCTATTTCGGTGATAGAGTGGCAGACTTGCCTCGAATGACCGAAATTCACGGAATCAGCTGCGCGCCTCCTGTTATAAGATGGCTCCTGATTTCTCAGGAGTCATCTTATTAAGAAAGGGGCTGCAGCGCGGCCATTTAACCGGAAAGAGAGCGTTTCCGGTCAGCAGGCAGATCGGACAGCCGCCGCCAAGCCCATTCTATCGGACCGACGGTGAATTTACGAAGCCATAGATGAGCGAATACCATCATTAGAGCCGATATAAGTCCCCACATGAAAAAGGTAAATAACGACGAACCAGAGGTTGCTCCGACACCGAATCCCCAGCCATAGAAAATAACGGAAGCGAGAATGTTTTGCAGCATATAGCAGGATAGCGCCGTCTTCCCGACTTCCTCCAAGCGGGATAACAACCAGCCACACCGACTCAGCTCCATCACTTTCGCAATAATCGCTATATAACCGAGTGACAGCACAGGCGCAAATAAATAGCGAACCGGAATATCAAATGAGAGCCCCGGAACAAATATGAGCATGTTCAGCGGAATTCCCAGCCCTAACCCCCAACGCAGCATCTTGCGGCGGATGGCTTGCCCGTTCGTGTCCGCAGCGAACGCGCCGGAACGGAACAATAGGACGCCGCACAAGAAGAGAAACAAATTCATAGGCAGTATTGCGATCGACTCGAACCGGTACATCCAAAATGCTTCAAACCGATAACCGATTTGTTCGAACCATGTGCCTGTTTGGAATAGCGCTATGACACTCTTGAACGCGTCCCCCGTGGACACAGAGGCATTTGCCAAGGTAATTAACGCAAAAGCGGAGATTACCATGAACGAATGCACGATTCCGGTGAACAGCATGACACGAATAATCGTCTTCCGGGTTCGATTCACAACGAATGATACGATGATGGCTGTAACAGCGTAGCTCATCAAAATATCGAACTGCATGACAAGGAAATAATGCAGCAAGCCGTCCACAAGCAGCAAGAATGATGTCCATAAATATATGCCAGGCCAAGCTGTTCCGAGCCGATCCGCCTTCCTCCGCTTCATTTCCAAACCTACGCCGAACATAATCGTCAGCATGCCGAGAAATTTGCCGTTAACGAGAAACATGACGATAGTTGAAATGATGCTGTCCAGTGAGGACCACCAATGCAGGGATGGATCGGGGAAGATGGCTTCCAAATTACCGAGATGGGCGAACAGCCATATGTTCGTGCCGAGCGTGCCGATAATGGCGAACCCTCTCAATATGTCGAGCAATTTAATTCGGTTCATTGTGCGCATCCTTTCTTATTTGCATTGAACCTGCCGGAGCGACAGTCCTGAGCTTGCCATTTCTAGCTTCGGCGCGGCCACAGCGTATAGCTGAAGCTCCAAATAAAGTCGATGATTAAAATGGCCGTCCACAACTGCGCCGTTTTCAACAAGCTTTCTGTTTGATTTGCATTCCCCACGTTATATATGATGCCAAACAATAGTAAGAGGCCGATCGCCCATGCGAGAACATGCCGATACCAGCCGGCGCGTTCCTGTTTGGCGTGTTGTGCGCCATGCTTGACGGAAGAGACAGGGGGCGGGGGGCGCCTGCGAACAAATGCGCGAATCGATCGTCTGCCCATTGGATCATTCGCTTCCCGAATGCGATGGACACGCCGACATATACGGCCGCCAAGCCGTGAAAGGTAGTGGCGGCTGCTCCGTTCTTCAGATCGATAATGGTAAATACGATGAGCAATATATCGATCAGCGGAGTGCAAAACAACAGCACAGATCCCAATGTTCGCTGACGCAGCCGGTATCTTGCGAACAACCCCAATAGGATAAACACCCAAAAACCGATTTCACAAGCTAAAATCAACCATCCGATCATGCTCCCACTCCTTATTTAATACAACTGTGTTATTTAATTTAGCACGGTTGTATTAAAAAGGCAATATCTGTTATACTGTGCTCATGCCTAAAATTGTGGATCATGAAGAACGAAAAGAAAAACTTGCGGAGGCCACCTGGCGGGTTATCCGCCGGGAAGGAATGGAGCGCGCATCTGTGCGCACCATTGCGATGGAAGCCGGAATTTCGGCGGGATCGATGCGCCATTATTTTTCCACCCAATCCGAACTGTTGGCCTTTTCAATGAAACTGGTATCCGATCGGGTGAAAGCCCGCATCAGAAGCAGCGAATTTTCGGGGAACCCCCTTGAAGATATCCAGCGGATCATATATGAGATATTGCCCGTAGATGAAGAGCGAAGTGCAGAAATGGAGGTGTGGCTCAGCTTTACGGCAAAGGCACTCGTAGATCCGGCTCTTCAATCTTTAAGCAATGAAGTGTACGATGAGCTGAGAGCGACCATTGCGCACTGCATAGACTTCCTTATTGATTCTGGCTTGGCGCGTCCCGAGCTTAACCGGGAGATCGAATCGGAGCGTTTGTATGCGCTTGTTGACGGCTTGGCCATGCACGCTGTCATGCAGCCTGGCCGCGCTACTCCTGACGTGCTTAAATCTGTTGTCTTGCATCATTTAGAGGCTCTTTGCCAATGATCCGATCGCTTTGTTCGGGGATTCGTTTAGGCGATAACAAAGTGGGGAAGCACAGGACAGAAGTCAGCCCTAATGCGTATATCAGCATTGGGGCTGACTTCTCCTTTAAGTGACAAACGGGGTCATTCACTTCGATTTTATCGGTAATATATGGTAACCAAAAGCTTTATCAAGTAACGCGCTAGCCTCTTGACGAAGCAAAGGTTTCACTGCACTTGTGTCGCAAGGAATTGTGGACCCAGGAACACATGGGAAAAACGATTGTATGGGCTCACAATGGACACATTGCAAAAACAAATATGCTGCCGCAAGTATATGCTGGGCAGCATTTGGCAGAGTATTACGGTGAACACTATGTATCTATCGGAACCTCCTTATATGAAGGCCAGTTTAATGCTTTAAACTCGAATAATGAGGTTGTTGCCAATCAAATACAAGCGGACGATCTAAGCAGCTTTAATTATACTCTTGGAATGCGGACCAATACTTTGTCGATGTGCGCAAGGCAAGCGGGGTAACGAAAGAATGGTTGAACGAACAGCGTCCTTTTGCAATTGGATTTGCAAGTGCCGATCCTAGTAAACCTAGCTATGTGGACATTTCGTTAAGTCAGGCGTTTGACATCCTCATTCATATTCAAAAAGCGGCCGCCTCTCAGCTTAACAGCTAGAGCACAAAATGAGGGCATCCGGTGTTCGGATACCCTCTCATTGCAATAAGTTCTTGACAACAAGCACATACTTGGTTTCGAAGGTTGTGCATTAATGAATAGAGCAGTTTTGTTCCACTGGAGCATCTTCGCTATCTGGCGCAGGTTTATTTTCTTCAATGATCACTTCTATTTTGCGGATCCGGTTTTTGCTTATGTCCCGAATAATCATTTTGACATGTTCATATTGGATTTCTGCGCCCGGCTGAATATCGGGGAACTCGCTGAATACCCAGCCTCCGATAGTGTCTACCTCTTTATTTTCGATAATAATTCCGGTAAGATTGCTGAATTCGTGCAGATTCACCTTGCCATCGATCAAGTAGCAGTTCTCATCCAACTTCTCGATATCTCTTCGTTCATTAGTGTCAAATTCGTCTCGTATTTCTCCGACAATCTCCTCGAGGATATCTTCGATCGTAATCAAGCCAGATGTTCCTCCGAACTCATCTACAAGCAACGCAATATGAACCCGTTTTTGCTGCATTTGCTTTAGCAACGATTTGATTGGAATGACTTCGGGCACAGTGAGAATCGGATGCACCAGCTTCTTGAAGTCAAAGTCCGGATTGTTGTCGTATTCTAAGAAGAGCTGCTTCGTGTTGATCATACCTACAATATGGTCTTTACTGTTGATTGCGACCGGAAAACGGGTATACTGTTCTTTGCGAATAATGGTCATATTCTCTTGCAGGGAACGATTTGTATATAAACAGATCATGTCTGTGCGTGGCACCATAATTTCTTTGGCCAGCAACTCATCAAAAGCGAAAATTCGGTTCACATAACCAAATTCGGTGTTGTTGATTTTTCCGCTTTGATAGCTTTCGGACAAGATGATTTGAATTTCCTCTTGAGAATGTGCTTCTTCATGCTCCTTGACCGGCTTCAATCCGAACAGACGGATTAGCAGGTTGGCGGAACCGTTGAGGATCCAAATGAAAGGATACATTATTTTATAGAAATATATAATCGGTTTAGCTGTTAGTAAGCTGATAGCTTCAGCCTTCTGAATCGCCACTGTCTTGGGAGCAAGCTCGCCGATAACGACATGCAGGAATGTAACCGAAATAAACGCAATTAAGAATGACATGACATGGCTGATATCGCTTTGAATGTGCCATTTGTCAAAGAGGGGGCGCAGCATGGCTTCTACTGTAGGCTCTCCTAACCAACCTAGTCCCAAGGCTGTAATGGTGATACCCAGCTGACATGCCGACAAATATCCATCCAAGTTGCTAGTTACGCGTTGAACGGCCAATGCATTTTTGCGTCCTTCCAGCACGAGTTGATCCACACGACTGGAACGGAGCTTTACAATAGCAAACTCCGTAGCGACGAAAAAGGCGGTCAACACAATGAGTATGGCAACTATGAATAGATTAAATCCTATGCCCATATTACTTTGTCTCATCCCTTTTTATATTAGATTTTGGAGTTCATTTGAACTAATTATACGAACTTATAAATAGATATACAAATAACCGCTTCAAACATTGAAGGCTAAACCAGCACGTTAATTCCGTTAAATAGAGTCAACGCATTCATTTTCTTAGTTTTACTGTTCTTTACAAGCGATTTCTAATGGTGCTATGATTGGTTCACATGAACTTGTAATATGCTGTGAGGAGGGAAGCATGATGGAGTCAATGACGCTTACGAGAAAAGAGATGTCATCCTTATTGCTTTCGCTGCAAGGAAACCACGAACAGTCGCCACTAACTATTCTACAAACGGCGTGGTCTAAAAATCACCAGCAAGCCTGTCAGAAGGGCGCTTCGCTCCCTGCTTTTTTGACGACGGAGATGCGTCCTGTCATTGAGAAGGTCATCCAGGGTATCCAATTCAACGGTTTTTCTTTGCAAGAGATTGCAGATCTCGGGAGTCTGATCGAGTATTCGAATGTTTCGATTACATCCATACAGAATTGGGTCAAACGTGACTTTAAAGAGTTATTTGTCATTAAGGAAGGAAGAAAATATTCCATTAATCAAGCCGCTTTATTGTTTATTATTGATGATTTGAAAAGCAATTTGGATTTTCTTTCTATCCGCAGGCTATTCCATACTTTGTTTTTTGGCAGGGAAAAGGACATTATTGAATTTATTGAGCCTGTTCAGTTCTATTATGCATATTCTACCATGTTCGAAGAATTGGATGCGAATAATGACCAGATGTTCGATATTGTCGGGCATACTTCGACCGCGAATTCCCAAGATACGCTATTAGATAATATGGTGAAGGCATACGCCGATCGAGTCGCCCAGTCGATGACGGGCATATCCAAGGCCCAGCAAAAAGGGGTAAGCAATATTCTTGTCATCTCGGCCCTTTCCGTTCAAACCTCCTATTTGCAAGCGGTAGCGAAACGTTATTACAATGCGACGGTATTTCTTGATTTCGATTGATGACCTTTGGTCATCTTTTTTGAACCGATGGGAGACGAGCTCGCTTTCATTAATGAAATTATCAAGTCCTTCGGATATGTGAAGAACGTTTTGAAGGATTAATATGGAAACTTGTCTAATATATTAATCAAGTATGAGCCAATAGATTGTTTTTACTTATGATGAAAGGTGTGGTAGGTTGCGGCAAGGGTTGATATGGAAGCAAGGACTGGACGAACAAGAACAGGCGGAGATTCGTGAACTGGCTGAAGCGTGTGAAGAGCATGACGGCATCCGATTGAAGCTGAATTGGGATATGCTGCAGGCACGGCCGGCGGATCAAATGAATGATGTGCTTTATTACAAGGATGGCAAGCTGGTGGCGTTCCTTGGCATCTATATCATTATTCCGGCGGAAGCAGAGCTGAGCGGAATGGTGCATCCCGATTATCGCCGGCAAGGGATGTTTATGCGAATGGTGGAAGAAGCGTTTGAGCAGTTATCTCGACGGGGGCCGAAGGAAGTCATTTACATCTGCTCGCGGGATTCCGCTTCCGGCGTTGCATTTCTGCAGCGGCGCGGGTTGCCATATGCGTTCTCCGAATACGTGATGGAGCGGAAAGATGCTGATAATGCGCCGCTGCCAAGCGGGCAGCAGCGGGAGATTCATTTGCGCGAAGCTGGGGCTGATGATGTGACCATGTTGGCTGAGCTGAACCGGGTCGGCTTCGGCCTGCCGGAGCAGGAAGCGGATGACTTGGCGACGGCGGCGCTATCGACGCGGGAGCTGACGTACATCATTGAGAGCGGCGGCCGAGCCGTCGGCAAGCTTGGCGTGCTGCTTGAGGGAGATACGGCGTTCATCTATGGCTTCTGTATGCGCCCAGAGGAGCGGGGCCATGGATTAGGACGGGCCGCTCTTGCCGGGACGATCGAGCGGCTGCGGCGCGAGTTGAACATCGCGTGCTTCGAGCTGGAGGTAGCCGTCAGCAACGAGCGCGCGCTTGGATTGTATGAGTCGTGCGGCTTTCGCCGGACGAATGTCATTGATTACTACAAGGAAGCGCTATTATAGCCATAACACGACACACCCCCTAGAGACACTGAGATATGCTCAATGTCCATTCTAGGGGGTGTCTTTCATCTGTGGCCCAGACAACTTCCATGACGCCATGCTGTTACTGTATAGGGATTTCGAATTCGAGCTCCTTGAAGAAGGTGGCCTTCCTCATTTTGCTTGTATAGAATTTGATTTCTTTGTCTTTTTGCAGTGGCTGATCATCACATTCCATAACGTACGAATATATCCCATTTTCTACTTTCAATAACTTGGTTCTATACCAGACGCGCTCACCGTCTTGTATAAGCAGTATGGCGTTTGTTTGATCTTCCGGGGAGTTGCCCTCAACATCATAGTGCAGCACCGTCTTATCCGGGTTGAACGCAATGCTTCGTATCGTAATCGAACCGATTTCTCCTTGCTGTACGGTTACCGGCAAAGCATTCGGATCCAGTACAACGGCGTTGTCTCCATAGCGTTTTCCGGAATAATAGGGCTTGAATATGAGCTTTTTGGCATGCTCGGGCAATGGGGCGTAATCAAATACAAATTCCATGGTCACCGTGTTATTATCGGTTTGAACACTCGCTCCTCCTTTACCGCCCATCGATGGAATAATAAATCCGCTCTCATCCGTTAAGATATAGGAACTATTCCATCCACTCCAGTTTTTCTTATGTTTATCCGGCGAGGTATCCTCTGCAATCTTGAATCTCACTTCTGTTCCGAGTGGCGTCGAGATTACGGATTGAAGGGTGATAGAGCCCTTTCCATTCTTTATTTGCTTCGTTTCCATCGGAACTATTTTTAGGGTTTGTGAATCATTGAATTTGACAGGGACGTTGAACTCCCAGTTCCCGCTTACCTCTCCCACCTGCTTGATTGAAAATGGAACGGTGAACTCGTCGGGCAGCTTGGTGTCACGCTCCGCTTCCAAGCCATAGACAGATTCGAACTTCAAAATTCCAATATTTTGCGCTGGCGTTTTTGAAATCATCCATGTCGCTTTATGCGTCCATATGTCGCTCACATCAGCATAATAGTCACGTAATTCAATCTCATATCTGTCCCAGCTGTTGTCAAGCGCAGGTAATGCATTGTCCGATTCCTCCTGGATTCCGAGCACGACCTGGACGCCGTCGTACAATACCTCTGTAATGGTAAGGGTAATGCCCTGATCGGCGGCGCTTAAATGAGCCGGCGCGGACAATCCTTTCCGGTTCGCATTTTGGAGGCCTTCATCACCGAGCGTTTCAAAAATTTGACCGATAAACGGCACTTTTTTCAGTGTCTCCGCCATTACAGGGGAGATGAAGCCGGACGCCAGCGTGCCGCCAATGATAAGGATGACGGCGGCAGCGACCAACCATGGCTTGCGGCTACGCGTTTTTCTTCGCACAGGCACAGCGTCAAGGGATTGAAGTGTCTCTTCCAGCCGCGTCTTCACCAGCTCGGGAAGCTCCGAGGCACATCCTGCCGTTAACCGCTGACGAATTTCTTCATCCACTTTGGACTCCATCAGGTTGTCAGCTCCTTTCCGCTGCCGTTAGTGACATTCAATAGTTCGGCCAGTTTTTGACGCGCTCGGTAGAGGCGCGATTTGACCGTGCCGATAGGCTGATCCAGCATGTCGGCCACTTCTTTGAGAGGCAAATCTTCAATATAAAATAAAGTGACGACAATGCGCAGGTCTTCCTCCAGCGAATCGACAATCTCTTGGGTCTCAATATGCATGTAATCGTCTTCTTCCGCACGCGCATGCTGAAGTTCGATAAACGGTACGGTCTGTTTTCGCTTCCGCAAAATTGATCGGCATTCGTTCACCAATATCCTAACGAGCCAAGTTTTGAAATACCGCGGTTCCCGCAATGTATGAATAGAGCGGTACGCTTTCAGCACCGCTTCTTGAATTGCATCCGCACAATCCTCGTCCGAAGATACAATGGATTTGGCTATTCTGTAAAGGGAGGCTTCATGAGCCCGAATGAGCGTTCCGAACGCATCCTTGTCGCCTTGGCGGACCCGCTCTACTTCATGCTCTAGCTGCTGCAATGTTATAATCTCCTTTGTGACTTACTGCAAAATTTCCGTTCGCTGTTCAGGATGCGGCCGGGGAAACGATCACCTTCCACAATTCCCCTTTATTATTGATCGTACCTTTGACGGTCGGCTTTCCTTTTTTGGCAAACGTATATTCATCATATTCTACGGATACCTCATAACCCTTCAAGTCCAAATTGAAGTATTGTTAACGCTTGCTTGGCGTCGTCCAGCACTTTCGGGTCAAGATCGGCTAAAGTTATTTTATTGATCTTCTCCCCCTGCTTCTGTTGTTACGCTCCGTAAGCAATGTTGTGCACCGGCAGAGCGGATAGGCTCGTCATAAATAGACCTGCAGCAATCGTTGCGGAAATTAATATTTTATAAGGTTTCATATTTAGTTCCTCCTCGTTAAATTGCATCTAATACATTAGAGTCGGTTGTGGAGCGGGGAGGTTCACGCAATATGAAAATTTTGTTTACAGCTATTTTATATTTATGATAGATTTGGAGTTAGATATTGGAAAGGGGAATTTATACTTCATGCCAGTTTCTTTGTAATGGTTGCCAAATAGCACAAAAATTCCGTGTTTGAACAACGGGAGAAGTGTGCCCTTTTGACCCATTACAAGGACTCAGCGAAAGTATTGCATATACTTGCGGAGTGCCTATTTGGGGCACTCCGTTTTTTGTTGGACAAATGCGGATACAGAAATTTCATTCACTTTGAGAGGTGTTTTATAAATGAGACAACAGCTTGGTTTTGCCACGGAATCGTTACGATTGAGAGAATTCACAAGGGCTGATATTCCCGCTTTATATTCACTGACCCGTCAAACGGAAATTACGGACATACTCCCGGACTGGAACATGTCCGAAGAGGAGATAAGGGGATTTCTGGATTTCGTCATCTCCTCTTACGACACCTATAATCCGGATAATGTCAGAGTTCTGTTGGCCATCGAGCACAGGCAAGACCGGAAATTAATCGGCTGGTGCGGGGTATTTCCGAACGAAATGCTGCCTCAAGCGGAGCGGGAAGTCGCTTATGCGATATCGAAGGATTATCGAAGCAAGGGGTATACGACAGAAGCGGTGCAAGGAATGATTTCATATGTATTTCATCACTCGACCCTTCCAGAAATCGTGGCCGTCGTCAAGCCGTTCAATGCGGCCTCAAGAAGGGTGCTTGAAAAGTCAGGCTTCGAACATCAAAAGCTTATTAGGCTATCCGATAATTCGGAGTATAACTATTTCATCATGCAGAGGAGAGATACTAAGATGGTTGGAGAAATACGAGAAGAAGATATTGAGCCCTACTTGGACATTCTCGCCGAGGTCGAGCATGTGAACCTGAACCGCAGCAATCCAGAGCACGAGCAGTGGCTGCGGAGACGGATTAGCACGCATTTTCGCCGGGGCGCCAAGTTCTATGGTTATCAGGATGAAGAGGGGGCGGCCGGAATTGTTGTCATGTTGCATGAAGAAGCGCCAGCAGGAATAGACGCGCTAGGAGCTAGAGCCGAAGTCCTTGATATCGGCGTGAGCAAGCAGCATAGAAGAAAAGGGATGGGCTCCATTCTCCTCAAGCATGCGGAAGCTGTTGCGAGAAGCCGGGGAGCATATTGCATGTTCATGATGACATACGCGGAGGATTATGATGTCATCGCTTTCTACGGAAAAAATGGCTTCGTTCCGGTTGCCACCATTCCCGATGTGTTTGGACCGGATCTGGAAGGAACTGCTGTGCTTCGTAAAGTTCTGCGATAAGTCATTTCGCAGAGGCAACGTGCCAGCTCCGCTTGATGGGAAGCGGAGTTGCATTGATTTACACGCTCGAAGCTGTCCCCGTTGGAAAACATACAGTCAAATGTGCGGAGAGTGCGATTAAATCGGATGCGGACTGGAATTTGTACAGCGGATCCGGCTGGTATGAGCAATATACAGCGGAAACATGTCAAAAGACTGTATAAATTCCAATGGAATCAAGTGCAAAAAGGGATACGCTTCTGTTTGATTGCACAAAATCCAATGGGGATGAGACAATGAGGACTCCGCGGAGCTGGTTCAGATGATTGTCACGTAAAAACACTCCATTATTGGGGGATATAAGTTTCAACTCAAAGTAGAAGGGGGATCTTTAAAGTCAATGGCAAGTCATTTGTTATGATGGGCGAAAATGAAGAAGGCTCTGGCTTATCTTTTAAGTCGGACCGGGAAACCCAAGAAATCCTGCTGCAGCAAGGCCGATTTTTCAAAACTCCGTATATCGGCCATCACGGCTGGGTTTCGGTCAAGGCCATCGAGCCGCTGGAATGGGGTGAGCTGGGATAATTGCTTGAAGAAGCATATCTGCGGGCAGCGCCGAAGCGTTTGGTGAAGCGAGTGCGGACATGACATGAGCCTCGATTGGAGCGGTAAAAGAAAGAGCCAGCCTCGGAAGCTAGTGAAGTGCGTCCGAGGCTGGCTTGTTGCGGTATCCGGTTCTAGCGGGCTGCGGTTTGCCCCAGGCTTCAGCCTCGTTACTGCATCGGGCTGGCGAGGAACGTGCTGATGAGTGCGGCCGCCTCCTGGCGCAGCATGGCATGCGTTGAGTTGTAATCGACTGAGCCGTCCGGCTTCGGCGTTACTTCCGGGCCGTGCTTCTTGCCGGCAACGATGTATTTCACGGCCGGAAGCGCCCAAGAGCCGGTATCGCCAGATACCTTCGCATCCTGCTTCGGCACGCCGAGCAGGGAAGCGATCCGCCAGATGAGGGCGGCCGCTTCCTGACGGGTTATCGGCCGGTCCGGCTCGAAACGCTTATCGGCCGCGGCCGTGAGAACCCCCCAATCGACTGCCGTCTGGATGTCTTGTGCCGCCGCGTGGCCGATCGTGTCGGAGAAGGCCGGCGGATTCGCCGATCGCTTCAAATGCATGCTGGCCATTATCATCGAGACGAATTCGGCGCGCGTTATTGCCTTCCTCGGCCAGAAGCGTGCGCCTGCTTCAGCGGCAATGCCGCCCCGCATAACTAGGTCGCGCACATAGGAGCGATACGGATGCTCCGAGCCGATATCCTTGAAAGCGATCTCTGTTGCGGGCAGCTTCTCGGACCAGGCGACATCTCCCTTGTCTAGATAAGCGATGCTGCCGTCCGCATTCCGTTTGAAGCCGATTTGTTTGCCTTGGTCGTTAATGAAGAGCAGGGGATCCACTTGGCGCAGCCGCTGCCGCCCGGAGAACGGATCGACCAATTCCAGCGTGCCGTTCGCTTGCGCTTCCACACGAAGAACATAGAAGCCTGTGCGCAAGTCGCGATAGCTGCCCTCGAACGGCTTAAGCTCTTTTTGCGTCGGCTTCAAGATGACAGGCTCCGGCCGATTATCCGGGTAATAGTGGTCCATGAACGACTTGAAGATGTATGTGCGGAAGTTATCGGTCATGCCATCGTTCCGGTTGAAAATGACGAACGCGCCTGTCTTATGCTCAGGCAGCAGCCACATCCATGAGCTGAAGCCCGGCAGATCTCCGCCTTTGCCGATGACGTTCTGACCGTTAAAGGCCTCGCGGTAGCTCGTTTCGAAACCGTAGGACGCATTCGGCAGCTTTGAATGCGAGGAGACCTTCACTTCCAGCATGTTGCGCACCGTCTCTGGTTTTAAGATGCGCTTGCCGTTATACGTTCCTTCATTTATCATCGCAATCATGAACTTCGCCATATCGCCTCCGGTCGAGAGCAGGCTGCCATCCGGACTATCCGCAGGCATAAGCTCATAGTAGGGAAGGACCTTGCCTGTAGGCTCATAAGAGACTGCTAAGCTGGCCTTCGTCTCTGGCGTCATAACGAAGCTGCTGTGGTTCATGGCAAGCGGATCCAGCACATGCTGCTTAGCGTATTGATTGAACGGGATGCCGGCAACTTGCTCCACGATATACCCCTGCAGCATGAAGCCGAAGTTGTCATACATATAGGTCTCCCCGGGCTTGCGTACAACGGTCGGCATGAATTGGCGCAGGAAATCGGACGTGTTGTTAATGTTGGTGTTGCTCGGGGTATCAGAAAAATCAAAACCGCTTGTATAGGTCATCAGGTGCTCCGCCGTCAGCGGACCATCGATCTTTCTCGGAATTTTGATGCCGCCCATATAGGCTTCGACATCCTCCTTCAAGTCTATTTTGCCCTGTTCGGCCAACTGCAACAGTGCTGCGGAGGTGAACGGCTTCGTGACGGATGCTACGCGCATGACCGTATTCTCGGGATCCATCGGCTTCTTTGCCGCTACATCAGAGTAGCCATACCCCTTGCTCAAAATTACCTTGCCGTCCTTCACGACCACGAAGACGGCGCCGGGGACGTTCTTCAGCTGCGGGGACGTGAACAGCTTGTCGGCGAACGCCTCCACTTCCTTCGAATCCGTCGGCCCTGCAGTTGCTGACGGTGTTTGCACGGTTGGCGCGGCTGTGGAGGACGAGGCAGGCTTGGCAGCGCCTGGGCCTTCCGCCGCGTAGACTGGACCGCACAGCGACAAGGCCATCGTCAGCGCGAGTGTGCAGAGCAGTCCCCTTTTACCTGATTGTCGGGTATATCGTTGTCGTGTTTTCATTTCGATTCCTCCTTATCCGAATGACCGGATGAATGAATTGGAAATTCCAATATCATCCTGTAAGACTGTGGAAATTCCCTATTCCCCTTCAACTGATTTTCTCAATTTTAAAAAATGTTTGAAACCGTTCGAGGGTCGCTGTACATATCTAGCTTGCTTTTATCAGAACGCCTTTATTATGAAAGAGTTCTGGTGTATAATTTTGCTCAGCAGAATATATGAAAAAAGGAGTAAGATGATGGAGAAAATTCTGATTTTCGGACATAAAAACCCTGACACCGATACGATTTGTTCCGCAATTGCATACGCTGATTTAAAATCCCAGCTGGGCTTCAATGTGGAGCCTGTCCGCCTCGGCAGCGTTAGCGGGGAGACGCAATTTGCATTGGATCATTTTAAATTCGATGCGCCTCGCCTTGTTGACACGGTAGCGAACGAAGTGAAGGGCGTTATTTTGGTCGATCATAACGAACGCCAGCAAAGCGCCAACGACATCGATCAAGTTCAGGTGTTAGAGGTCATCGATCACCATCGCATCGCCAATTTCGAAACGAGCGGTCCTCTGTATTACCGGGCCGAGCCTGTCGGCTGCACCGCGACGATTCTTAAGAAAATGTACAAGGAACACGGCATCTCCATCCGCAAAGAAATTGCGGGATTGATGTTATCCGCAATTATTTCCGATTCTCTGTTGTTTAAATCCCCGACCTGCACGAAAGAAGACGTGGCGGCAGCCCGTGAATTGGCGGACATCGCCGGCGTGGATGCAGAAAGCTATGGCTTGGATATGTTGAAAGCCGGTGCGGATCTGAGTGACAAGACGATTGCGCAGCTCGTCTCGCTTGACTCCAAGGAGTTCCAAATGGGCAGCGCCAAGGTGGAAATCGCACAAGTCAATGCCGTGGATGTCAACGATGTTCTGGCACGCCAAGCTGAAGTGGAAGCGGCCCTGTCTACTATTATTTCTGAAAAGGGATTAGACTTGTTTGTCTTCGTTGTAACGGATATTTTAAATAATGACTCCGTTGCATTGGCCCTTGGCCGCGCAGCAGATGCTGTCGAGAAAGCATACAACGTGTCGTTGGTTGATAATAAAGCCGTTCTCAAAGGCGTTGTATCGCGCAAATCGCAAATCGTGCCTGTATTGACGGAAACGTTGAAATAATGTGAGCCGTATCATGAAATACATCCAATAGAAGAAGAGGCTGCCGGCAATTGTGCCGGGCAGTCTTTTTTTTGCGTGAGTGTAAGAAAGCCCGACTATAAGTGGAGTGAACTGAACGAATCAGTCAAGGATGCGGCGACGCAGGTGATTCGCAAGCTTGATCCGAACAAAACGTTCGCAGCAGAGTCCGTCAGCCGGGAGAAGAAGTTCCTGAGCGACGGCACGGTGCATGAGTGGGTTATGACGGGGAAAGACATGGTTGTAAAGCATGGCTCCGATATGCTCACTTTGGGAAAAGATATCATAATAACGCTTGATGCGGATACACTCAAAGTGAAAGATGCTGCGATTAGTTACCCGTTCGACCAGGCGACAGATAAGAAGGCGCTAAATGCCGGGCTGAACGCGCTGAAGACGATGAACGGCGGCAAAGCCGTGCAGTTGGATGCAGCAATCCACTACGCCGGTGAAAAGTATGATGGTTGGAAGTTCTATGACACCTTTGCCAATTATGTCGTGGATATTGAGTCGCAGACGGGCAAGGTAACAAACATCAGCTTATGGGGGTGTCAACAAGACGGGTAAAGCCGCCAAAAAAGACAAAAAGCCGTTCTATGCGAAGAATCAGGCCATCGCCGCAGCCAAGCCGATGGTGAAGAAGCTGTTCGATATCGACTTGGCCGGTTATGATGTCGCCATCAAGAAGGATAATTATACGTTTATGAAGAAAGGCCAGCCGACCCTCAGCGCCAATATTGATGCGAAAGGCGGATTCTGGAGCTATACAGTGCTGGACCCGGATTCCAATTAGTGCTGCTCCCTTGCGGAGAAACCCTGTCTTCTTGAGGTAGGGTTTCTTTTTTTTTTGCGTCAATGCTAGACGGATCGCTCCCTTTCCCTTCACACGAGCGGCCAGTCTAATAATGGCCCATATGCCCATTCTCCCATTCGGTCAGCAGGGAACTCGTAGAGGTGTCCATTCTCCCATGCAGTCAGGAGGATATCGCCCAAATCAAGCACATGAGGTTTCGGATTGCATGGCATGAAACGGCCGATGGACGGTGACAGTCACCTGAAGACATCTATCGGTGTGCTGTCTTCTGAATGAAGGGGAGAATGAAGCAAAGGACTGATAGAAACAAAGCGGCTCCATGGCCAGGTTATAGCAGACATTCCCGCTTGGAAACGATGGGCATGAAAATAACGCAATATTTGATTTTCATGTTCTCGTTCTTCTTCTGCCTATATTCGGTCAGCACGTTCTGGAAGACACGCAAGCGAGAATTCGGCATTCTAATGGCTCACGGCATGTCGCCCCGCCATACTGCCGTGAAGCTGTCCGATTATAACCAGATGGCGGCAACGCTCGGATACGAATCTGAAACGCAGCTTGCTGACAAGGAAGTCATTCTGGTGCCTGGAAGCGTTAGCGAAAGAGCAGAGATGGCAAAACTGGGTTATGTGCAGCATTTGCATCGGAAACTAGCATAATTAAAAGATGCACGCCGGAGGCTTAACATACCTCACCTTAATTAGGCATGAAGCAGAAGAGCTTTCCTACAAGTGAAGGAGGGCTCTTTCGTATAACGGGCGCTTGAAAAACGATAAGCGATGGCATAAAATGAATATGTTTAAAAATATCAACATAAGGGGGCGCAAGTTGGATGGAACCGTTCGAATGCAGAAATAAAGAACTGGTATTGGACAAATTCAAAGAAGCGACTCCCATTTTTCAAGCGCTGGGAGACGAGAACCGCCAACAGATCATTATGCTGCTTCTGGAGCAAGGCAGCTTGAATGTTAATCAAATTACGGAAAAAATGGGAATTTCCAGACCTACTGTATCGCATCATTTAAAAATATTGCGTCAAGCCGATCTGATTTCGTTTGATAGAAACGGAACGGAGAAGTATTATTCGTTGCGCGCCAGTGAATTCATGACTCAAATTAAAGAGCTGATTGCAGCGATTGAGACAAACTACTAATTTTTTTTGAATTATATGTTTATATGTTTAAACATATAATTATTATAATGGAGAAGGAGATAACAAAATGAATGGAAACATGGCAAAGCAGGATAAAACGCAATGGAGCTCAATGTACGTATGGATGCTGCTCGTTCCTTTATTTTGGGGAGGATCGTTCGCAACGGCGAAGCATGTCGTGACCGAGATTCCTCCGCTAGTGGCTGCCACGATTCGCTTCGGCATGGCAGGAATGATATTGGCCTTGATCGTCACCATCCAATCCGTATGGAAAATGGATGTGCTGAAGGTGCGGTGGAAAGGCTTGCTGTTTATAGCTGTGACAGGTATATTCGGCTATAATGCGTTGTTCTTCGTCGGCTTGCATTATACCTCGGTCATTAATGGTTCCTTGATTATCGCGACAATGCCCGTGTTCACAGCACTGGGAGCTGTGCTATTTCTGAAGGAATCATGGAGCGGCAGAACAGGGCTTGGCCTCATTCTTACATCGATAGGCGTGCTTGTGGTCATAACGGAAGGTTCGCTGGACGCGCTTTTATCCTCGTCATTGAATATCGGAGATTTGATGTTTGTGGCAGCATTGATATGCGGAGTGCTATATGGTTTGGCAGGGAAGGCGGTAATGAAGGATGTGTCGCCGTTATTCACAACTACGTTGACGACTTTATTCGGCTCTCTGCTGCTCGCGGTTAGTTCTTTGCTGGAAGGAGGGTGGGAGCGGGTTCCCCATATGTCTTGGCAAGGATGGCAGGAGATGCTTTATATGGTTGTGTGCGGAACACTGGTTGGATATATCATTTTTAACAAAGGAGTCGAACAAATCGGGGCAATGAAAGCGAGCATGTACTTAAATCTGGTTCCCATCGTTGCGACGCTGGCTTCGGTAGTACTGTATGGCTCAACGGTAGAGTGGCAGCAACTTCTCGGCATGATTATCGTATTGTCAGGTTTGTATATAGCTATGTTTGCTAAGCAAAAATGACTATCGATCGAGAAAGATATATAGGCTTCTTGGTAATTAAAGGTTGGCTGTATACAAAAAAAATAATATACTAGTAGTTATTGCTATAACATCTGGGGTTGATTCTAGTATGAAGTCATTATCACTGCCTATGGTTAAAATGATTATTTCGATGTGTATATTCGGTTCGATCGGCTTCTTCTCCGAACATACGGGTCTGCCGTCACTCGAATTGGTTTTTGTGCGTTGTATTTGTGCGACATTGTTTTTGAGTCTATGCTGGGTTCTGTCTGGACAATATAGACAAGAACGGTGGCACAAGAAAGAAGTCGCTCAAATTTTGGCCTGCGGCGTTTTTCTCGTATTCAATTGGGTGTTTCTATTCAAAGCTTTTGAGCTGATGTCCATTACGATAGCCATTTCTATCTATCATCTGGCTCCGGTGATCGTCATTCTGATCGGAAGTATCGTATTTAAAGAAAGATTGACGCTGCTGGCGTTTATGTCTATCGTCATCTGCTTCATTGGCACCTTGCTCGTCATTGGCCTCAATGGCGGCACATCACTTGATGAATTACTGTCTTCGGGCGTAATATGGGCGCTGCTGGCTGCTCTGTTTTATGCGTTTACGACATTGCTGGGCAAGGGCGTTGCGAATATGAGCGCCTATGCCATGACTGTATTGCAGACAACGCTCGGCATCTTCATTTTGCTGCCGTTTGTCGATTTCAGTGCTTTTGAAGGTGTGACTGCAAGCAATTGGTCCGCCATTGTAGCTACGGGATTCATTCATACCGGATTTGTCTATTATTTGTTTTTTGACAGCTTGCGTTATTTGCCGACGCGCATTATTTCAGCACTCGTATTTCTCGATCCGGCCGTAGCCATTCTGCTGGATACAGTGTTTACGGGATTCCGGCCGACCGGCATGCAGATGGCAGGCATTGTGTTGATTTTCGGCGGAATGGCATTCGCGTTGGTTAAGCCGAAGGTGAAGGAGACGTCCGGGCAGGCACATGCTTAGGGTACAGCAAAATAGAGGAAGTAAGGAGCATTATTAAACGCGTCCATCCTTATGAAGAGCCTGTTATCTATATAATGCCTTTATTATGACGCGGAGAATGATGGTCGTGTGCATGCTTGGCTGACTTTTGTGGAATGGCAGTCGGAAAATGGAGCGCCGGGATTCTTAAAGTGAAATCGATCTCCCCTCGAATCGGGGATTGATTCCCGCTTATAGAGTTTCTGGCGCCCCTGTGCGCATTACCGTTCCCGCGTTAACGACAATCTTGCCACGATAGGGTAATGATCCGACGCTAGCGTCTGGATAACCTCGCGCCGCTCTCCGAAGATAACCTCACCGCCAACGAGGATGTAGTCGATCGTTTCATTTGCCTCCCCAGCAGGATACGTATATGCCATAGGCATATCAGCAAACACATTGCAAAAAGCTTGCGTCATGTGCGCAATTTCCGGACCATCCGGATAGGCGTTGAAGTCGCCCGCAACAACGGCAGAACCTGCTCGTGCTGCGGCAATTTCGAGAATTTCCTCTGTTTGCGCCATCCGTTCTTTCTCTTCCAAGCCGAGGTGGGCCGCATAGAAAAACAGCCGGGCACCATTCACGTCAATTTCCGTCTCCAACAGTCCGCGCTGTTCGCTGCCGAAGCTGTTCAGCAGGTAATGGCGCTGCTTCACGATCGGGTATTTGCTTAACACGGCTATTCCGTATTGCCGCCGCTCGCTGCGTCCCGGCTCGGGGGCCCAATCCAAGTTGGCGCCATAGGCGTAATTCATCTCCAACTGCGCAGCCAATACGGCAATCGTATCCTCGTAGTTGCTTCGGTCCGCGAAGCAGCGATCGACCTCCTGCAGAGCGATAATATCCGCCTCGGAATCACGAATGACATTCGCAATCCGGACCAGATCGTACCGGTCATCCATTCCACGGCCATGCTGAATGTTGTACGACATGACGGTAAGCGAAGTATGCATCTCTATCATCATTTCACCCCTGAATGATTGCATGGATATCGTCCTTCGTTACCTACATTTGCATAGATTGCGGCAGCCGTCAATAGAAGTCCTCCAATCACTCCCAACCTTAACGAACGAATCCCATCATCGTCATAATCGTCTTCCGCTGTTGGGGGGCAGAGGCACTTTCACCGTAAGTATGGGTCAGTACCGCAATGTTGCTATGCCAATCTGCGCTCATTTTCCCCTTCCAACAGAGCCTGTCATGTATTACGTGTGCCTTGAAAGACAAAGGATACAATACACCGTTTATGGAAAAAAGTTGATTCGTGAACGAGGATATTCCATTCCTGTAGCGAATTATTCCGTACAAAACACATAAAATCAATATTTTGGTATTTGCCGTTCCTTATATTAAGACATACATCATTCCGTGCGTAATTCATTTATTGGGGATGTGGCGATTGAAAGGGGATACTCTCATGCATTTGAAGCAAATTGACTTGTTCGATTTCGCTTTCAACAATGCGTCTATTGGGATGGCAATCGTGTCATTAGAAGGCTGCTTCATACAAGTTAATCGGGCACTATGCGACATGGTCGGCTACAATGAACGAGAATTACTGTCAATGAATTTTCAGTCGATTACCCATCAGGATGATTTGGAAGAAAATCTGGAGTATGTCAATCAGCTATTGAACCAGAAAATAGAAGCGTATCATATGGAGAAACGCTATATTCATAGGCTGGGTCAAACGGTATGGTGCATGGTTATCGCATCGGTTGTATATAACGAGAAGGGAGTGCCTGTCTTTTTATTCTCGCAGTTCCATGACATTACGGCAAAAAAGCTGACCGAAATTGTACAAAAGCAGACGGAAGACGTGTTAAGGGAAAAGGAAGAGTCCTTCCGCAACCTGTTGGAAGAGCTGCCGTTAGCCGTGCTCATCACTCAAAGCGGTGTATGTCAGTATGTCAATCGCGCCGCGCTCAATTTAATTGGGGCCGAGAGCGCAGAGGATGTACTGGGAACGTCCACGAACGATATCGTAGATCCGAGCAATCACGATAAGTTGGAAGAGAGAAGGCGCAAATACCGTCAAGGGGAGAAGATAGGGAACGCCAAATATAAGATTACGTGTTATAACGGAGAGTTGAAGTATGTGGAAGGGATCTCGATTCCAGCTACCTATTGCGGAGAACGAGCGGTAATCGGGGTATTCCAGGACGTCACGGAACGGAAGAAAGAAGAAGAGCGGATGCTTCATTCGGAGAAGCTGTCAATTGTCGGCCAACTGGCGGCAGGGATTGCACATGAAATTCGTAACCCGCTCACCTCGATCAACGGATTTATTAAACTGATGCGGACATTAAAGGGAGAGAAGGAACAATACTATGACATCGTAGAATCCGAATTGAAAAGCATTGAAATCATTTGTAACGAATTACTTATATTGGCGAAGCCGAATGTCATGACGATTAGAAAAACGGATATTGTGCTGCTGCTCGAACAAATCATCGCTTTGATGAGCGTACAGGCGACCATGAAGAATAGCACAATTATATCCAGTTATTTGCATGGAACGATATGGTTATATTGTGAGCCGAATCAAATCAAGCAGGTGTTCATTAATTTAATTAAAAATGCGATTGAAGCGATGCCGGAAGGCGGACATATTTACATCGATGTTTTGTTAAGGGAGGAATCCGTATATATTACGATTCAAGACGAAGGATGCGGCATTCCTCCGGACAAGCTGGAGATGCTCGGACAGCCTTTCTATACGACGAAGGATACAGGAACGGGCCTTGGCTTAATGGTCAGCTACAATATTATTGACAATCATGGAGGAAGCATATCGGTGGATAGCTTGCCGCAGCAAGGGACCACGTTTACAATCAGCTTGCCTGTCATTACGGAAGCGGAGCAACGAATAGATAGACCCTGAATTCCTTAGACGGAAATCCAGGGTCCAATTTCATTGCTCCTCGTACACCTTCTCACCGCGGCTGGCGAGACCGGCAAGACGCAGCTGACCGGAACCGTAGACGGCCTCTTTCGTCCCGTCCAAGGCAGGGTCGACATAACGGTGGAACCATGCTTCCAGCTGCGCCTTCATCGTGGCAGCTTGACGACGATAGTCTGGATGATCAATCAAGTTGCTGCGTTCTCCCGGATCGGCTGCCAGATGATACAGCTCGTGCGGGCCGTAAGGATAGCGATGAACATACTTCCATTCCTTGCTCCGAATCATACGGACCGGACCATATTCGTCATAGATGACGATATTGTCCCGCTCCTGCATCTCTTCCCCGAGCAGAAGCGGGAGGAAGCTGCTCCCGGGGAGATGCTCAGCTTCGTCGTGTGTCAAGCCGACATAATCGAGCAGCGTGGGCATGAAATCATACCCGCTCACCAACTGCTCGCATACGATGCCGTGCGGGATCCTTCCGCCATGACTGAATAGCGCGGGAACTTTGACAGAGGTGTCGTACATATTTTGCGGGAACGTGGCGTTGCCTTTGCCCCATATGCCGTGATGCCCCGTGTTGAACCCGTTGTCGCTCAAGAAGATGACGAGCGTATTATCGCGCAAGCCCTTCTTATCCAGCTTGTGGAGAATCCGGCCAACGTTGGCATCCAGCGCCGTAATGGCGGCGTAATAGCCGATTGCATTGTCCCGCGGATTTTCTGGTCCGGGAGCGGTAGGAATGCGCCAAGGGTGTGCGGGTTCTTGCGGACACGTCTCGAATGGACAGTCAGCGTACAGGTCGGTGAAGGCTTGCGGATGGTTCCCAATCCAAGGACTGTGCGGCGCCGTATAGTGAACACTCAAATAAAAAGGTCGTGAACTGTCCTGCCATTCCAGGAACTGCAGTGCATCATCCGTAATGACATCGGTAATGTAGCCTTTTTCACAGACGAGTTCGCCTTCCCGCACCATCGGCGCATTGTAATAGGGACTCCCTCCGGTCTGATGAACGAACCAGTGGGTGAAGCCTTTTTGCGGTGTCATGCTGTCACCAAGATGCCACTTCCCGCTGATGCCGCACACATAACCGTTCTCCGCCAAAATTTCGGTGAAGGCAGTCTGACCAGCCAAATACGGAATCGCGTCTGGTCCTATGTTTCCTTCCCGGATCCAGTCGTGAACGCCATGCTGCGATGGAATGCGCCCGGTGAACAGGGATGCCCGCGCCGGCGAACAGACGGGAGAGGTGCAGAAGAAGTTGGCGAACCGGATTCCCTGTGCCGCAAGCTGGTCGAGGTTGGGCGTGTGAATTTCATGATTTCCGGCGCATCCCATGGCCCATGCCCCTTGATCGTCCGTTAACACTAACACGATATTCGGTTTGCTGCCTGCCGCCTTATTTTGCATAAATACCGCCTCCCATAATATAGGTAGCTTATGAATTCATATCTGATTCCCATCGTGGCTGTGTGCATTCGCCTAGACCTTGCTGCATGTCAAGCTTGCCGGCAAGCTTGTCCAGAAAATCGTGGTGGTCGAATAATATGGGTTGATGTCGATTAACTGAAAACGATTACGTGTATTATAGCAGAAAATGGAATTGGAATTCACTATGAAAAAAAGGAGAGCTAAGCGGACCGCACACAATCGAGCAATGATATGATGAAGCTATCAGGCCGCGCTGGAGCAGGCGGCTGTATAGGGGATCAATGCTGCGGATTGAAAACTAGATCAAGACGATAGATTTTACCCCCGGGCAATTAAAGAAAGCCAAGTGGTCATTAATTGTGAAGCTCTCACTATCAGATAAATAAAGGTAAGCTAACGACCATTGACAACACGTCAGTGATGATTTTATCATTTTCCAATGATAATTATTATCATTAATCTTGACACTCATTTTAAGGTAGGCTACAATACTCCTTGAGTTTATTGATAATGAATATCATTACTGCCTATATTTATCCATCATTTCGTTTTATACATAAATAAAAAATCACACTCTGCAAAAAGGAAGAGTCATGAAGAAAAGATACTTGGTTATCGCCCTCATTATTTTTTCATTTGCCTCGGTTTTTATCGGGGTCAAGGATATAACGCCGCTGGATTTATTTCATTTGTCGGATGACCAAGCACAAATTTTGCTCGTCAGCAGGCTGCCGCGCCTTATCAGCATTATTATTGCAGGCGTCAGCATGAGCATCTGCGGCTTGATTATGCAGCAGTTAAGCCGCAATAAGTTCGTGTCGCCGACGACGGCGGGGACGTTGGACTCAGCCCGGCTCGGCATTCTCGTATCTTTGATGTTGTTTACTAGCGCCAGTCCGCTGCTTAAGATGATTGTCGCCTTTGTCTTTGCCTTGCTCGGAACTTTTGTATTTATGAAGATTCTAGACAAGATCAAATTCAAAGATGCGATCTTCATTCCGCTTGTCGGGTTGATGTTCGGCAACATTATCAGTTCGATTTCTACCTTTTTCGCATATAAGTATGATTTGATTCAGAATATGTCCTCATGGCTGCAGGGCGATTTCTCCATGATTCTTAAGGGGCGGTACGAGCTGATGTATATCAGCATTCCGCTCATCGTCATTGCTTACCTGTATGCCAATAAATTTACGGTTGCCGGAATGGGCGAGGATTTCTCCAAGAACTTAGGGTTGAATTACAAACGGGTCGTTAATATCGGCTTAGTAATTGTGGCTCTGGTGACTTCCTCGGTCGTGCTAACGGTAGGGACGATACCGTTTCTGGGCTTGATTGTGCCGAACATCGTGTCCATATACCAAGGCGATCATTTGAAGAACAGCCTTTCTCATACCGCTCTGCTTGGGGCCGTATTCGTCTTGTTCTGTGACATACTCGGTCGAATCATTATTTATCCGTATGAGATTTCGATTAGCTTGACCGTCGGTGTCATAGGAAGTGCTATTTTCGTTTACTTACTGATGAGGAGAAGGGCACATGGGCTATAAAGGAAAACTAGGAGTTCTCGCCACCATTGCCGTCGCGTTGATTGCCGTATTTGTATTTATCAAAATCGGAAACAACTGGGGCTATGTCCTTCCACGAAGAGGCATGAAGGTATTTGCAATTATATTGACTGGGGGCTGTATCGCCTTTGCGACGACCGTATTCCAGACGATAACGAACAACCGCATATTGACGCCGAGCATTTTAGGCTTGGATTCGCTATATATGTTAATCCAGACGTTCGTCATCTTCGTATTCGGCTCGATGAACGCGACGATAACGAACAGCAATATCAACTTTATTATTTCCGTTGGCCTTATGGTTCTGTTTTCAAGTATTTTATACAAAGTCATTTTCAAGCGCGAAGATCAAAATATTTATTTTTTATTGTTAATCGGATTGATATTCGGCACCTTGTTCGGAAGTCTGTCCACGTTCATGCAGGTGCTCATCGATCCGAATGAGTTCGCCATCGTGCAGGATAAGATGTTCGCGAGCTTCAACAATATCAAAACCGATCTGCTTATTATCGCCAGCATCTCGGTGCTGCTCGTGTCGTTGTATTTCATGCGATTCACCAAGTACTTGGATGTGCTGTCGTTGGGAAGAGAGCAGGCCATTAACCTGGGCGTCGATTATGATTATGTGGTCAAGCGGCTGCTGATCGTCGTCGCGATACTCATTTCCATCTCAACGGCGCTGGTTGGCCCTATCACGTTCCTGGGGCTGCTCGTCGTGAACGTGACGTATGAGTTCTTGAAGACGTACCAGCATAAGTTTTTGATTTTAGGCTCCGTCCTCATCAGCATCATCGCGTTAGTCGGGGGACAGTTGATTGTGGAAAGAGTATTTACGTTCTCCACTACCTTAAGCGTCATTATCAATTTCGTCGGCGGGGGTTACTTCATCTATCTTCTATTAAAGGAGAATAAATCGTGGTAGAAGTAAAAAATGTCTCAAAGCAATATGGGAACAAAAACGTGGTGGAACAGGTGTCCGTTACGATAGAGAAGGGCAAGATCACCTCCTTTATCGGTCCGAACGGGGCAGGGAAGAGCACGCTGCTGTCAATGATCAGCCGTCTGATTTCGAAAGACGCAGGAGACATTTACATCGACGAGCAAGATATCAGTCAATGCAAGAGCAATGATTTGGCGAAAAAAATATCGATTCTGAAGCAGTCCAATCATATCAATCTCCGGTTGACGATTCGGGAGCTCGTATCCTTCGGACGCTTTCCCTATTCGCAAGGCAGGCTGACGACAGAGGATTGGAAATATGTCGATGAAGCGATTGAATATATGGATCTCAAGGATATAGAGCATAAATATTTGGACCAACTAAGCGGAGGCCAGAAGCAGCGGGCCTACATCGCCATGGTCATCGCCCAAAATACGGAGTATATCCTTCTGGATGAGCCTCTTAACAATTTGGATATGAAGCATTCCGTGCAAATTATGAAAATTTTACGGAGACTGGTGGATGAGCTTGGCAAGACGATCGTTATCGTCATCCATGATATTAATTTCGCTTCCTGTTATTCGGATTATATCGTCGCGCTCAAGAACGGCAGAGTCGTCAGAGAAGGCACCACCAAGGAGATTATCGTCCCGTCCGTATTGCAGGAAATATATGATATGGACATTCAGATCGAAGATATCAATGACAACAAGATTTGTGTCTATTTCGCTTAACGCGGGTTACAGCTTTCAATGATTCCGTCTGGTTTCATTGAAATGATATACATGCATTTTCAAAAGGGTCACGGTGCGAACAGCATCAATAAAAAATTATCGAGGTGGAAAAATGAAAAAGACAGTTATGCTTCTCATAATTGCCATGTTGGTCACGGTAGTAGCGGCTTGCGGGCAAAAGGAATCAAAAGGCGATGCGTCCAACGCAGCGGCAACAAACCAACCGGCTGAAGAGCTTACGATCAAGCATAAATTAGGGGAAACGAAGGTAAAGAAAAATCCTTCGAAGATCGTCGTGTTTGACTTTGGCGCATTGGATTCATTGGATAAATTAGGGATCGAAGTAGCTGCGATGCCGAAAGGCAACTTGCCGCCGTATCTTTCCAAATTCGAAGACGACAAATATACGAATGTCGGCAGCTTGAAAGAGCCGGATTTCGAGAAAATCAATGAGCTTGCTCCGGATTTAATTATCATTTCCGGCAGACAATCTGACATGTATGAAGAATTTACGAAAATTGCCCCAACGATTTACTTGGGTGTCGATACGGCGCGTTACATGGATTCCTTCAAAGAGAATGCAACGACTATCGGGCAAATTTTCGGCAAAGAAGACGAAGTGAAAACAGAACTGGCCAACATCGATGAATCGATTAAAAAGTTAAATGAAAAAGTGACGGCAAACAACAAAAACGCGCTCATCATTTTGGCGAACGACGGTAAAATCAGCGCATACGGAGCAGGTTCCCGATTCGGCATAATCCATGACGTATTCGGCTACACTCCAGTAGATAAAGATATTGAGGTTTCCACGCACGGTAAAGGCATTTCCTTTGAATATATTGTGGAAAAAGACCCGGACTACCTGTTCGTCGTTGACAGAAGCGCGGCAATAGGCGGCGAATCGTCTGCGAAGCAAGTAGTGGAGAATGAGCTGGTCAAAAATACAAAAGCATTTAAAGACGGCAATATCGTCTATCTGGATCCGAGCTTCTGGTATCTGTCCGGTGGCGGACTGCTCTCCGTTGCAGAAATGGTGAAGGAAATAGAGGCAGGCACGAAGTAAGACTTAACTATCAAAGTGCATGAAAACAGGCGTATAACGGGCCTGCTTCCATGCACTTTTTTTGTGCGTCTATTTACCTGATTCACCGTCGAACATGCGCTTGACCTGTCCATCTATGCCATCCCAGAACGGAAGAACGTTCTCCTTCGGTGCCCCAAAGATACTATCTGTACCTGGATTTTAGATGACATCTCCGTTCTGTTTGAGAATATCCAAGTACGCGGTGACGAGTTGGGCCGTCTTCGTGTCCGGATGCTTCAGCTTGAGGCATACGTCGAAGCCGCTCATCTTCGGCATCATGACGTCCAACACCAACACATGAGGTTGGAACGATTCCGTCTTGCTCAGCGCTTCTTCGCCATCTGCGGCCGTCTCAACCGTATATCCTTCCCGTCTCAATGCATAGGCGATCGCACTAGCAATCGCTTGCTCATCGTCAGCCACAACAATTTTGAAGTCCATGACGTTCCCTCCCATCCGATTTCATCCCAATATTCATTAATATTTTAAATATTGCTGTCATGCTTCATACTGATAATTGTTGGACATCCCCAATTTCGGTTGTATAATAGTTAGGCTCGACTTCACATTATTTATGGTTAATAAGGAGAAGTAATCGATGATTACTTTGCAGGCGGAACGAAGAATCCAGCTTGAATTTATTGGGATTACAGACAGAGATTTATCCCTCTTAAAAAGTAAGAAAGCGGAGTTTGCCAGTGTGACCAATCAGCTTGTAGATGAATTGTACCAACAGTTTGTATCTCAGCCCGAACGTCTTGAGCTCATTACTAAACATAGTACGAGCGAACGATTAAAAGAAACAGCAGCAGACCCACTGCAAAGTGATGGAATTGAACAAGGAGGTTTCCGACATTCATAATATGGGTAATGTCATGAGGGGCATTTCGGAACAAAGTCATCTCCTTGGCTTGAACGCGGCTATTGAAGCGGCGAGAGCAGGAAAGCATGGCAGAGGATTTAGTATCGTGGCAGATGAAGTCCGGAAATTGGCGGGCAATTCCAAGGGAGCGCTGAACAAAATCGAAGGAAAGCTAAAAGTGATTTTCAGAGTTCTTGAAAGCGTTCAAAAAGGGTCGCAAAGTATGACGGTTTACTCCGATGAACAAGGGGCAACAGCGGGGCAGATCGCGTCTACGGTTACGATGATCGAAGAAGTTGCACATGAATTAGAGCTGCTGAAAGCGGAAATTTAACGTTCACAAGAGGTACAGAGCATGAATACAGAATACGACGAGCAACCCGTTCCGATGACGACCATGGATCAAGTGATTCACTCCTTCGCCGATCATTATCATTTGACCAAGCGGGAGAGTGAGATTATGAATCTCATGGTTGTGTACGGATACAGTAACAAAGAACTTGCTAGTCATTGCATGATTAGTGAGAAAACGGTAAAAAACCACATTGAAAAGATCAGGAACAAAGTGGGGGCAGGATCAACGCGAAAGCTGTTATCCTCCTTCATTGTGCATCAATTTACGGCCTAGTGAAAGGCTTCTCCGTCTTAAGGTGGGTGAGATAATCGATATTAGTCTAAAAGTTTATTGACAAGTATTCTTTTATTCACTATACTGTTCTGTAATCTTATATATGATATACGTTGAAAGAGCCTAGTAGCATGTTTGTCACTGTTTCCAGAAAGCTAGGGGTTGATGCAACCTAGTACAAACAAACCTGTGAATTACACTCTGGAGTATCTTAGGTAATGCTAAGCGGATTAGCAATCGATACTATTGCTGAGAGTGGTATTAATAGTGACTGCAGCGCTATTAATACAATTTGGGTGGTAACACGGTTAATAAATCGTCCCTATGTCTACTATAGACATAAGGGCGATTTTTTTTATATCAGCGTTTGTCATACGTATAGGAGATTTAAAAATAAAAGGAGTTGGACAACCATGAATATTATCGAAGAACTCGAATGGCGCGATGCGATCAACCAACAGACAGATGCAGAAGGATTACGCGAATTGGTAAATGAAAAGAAGATTTCCCTGTACTGTGGTGTCGATCCAACGGGTGATAGTATGCACATTGGACATTTAATTCCATTTATGATGATGAAACGCTTCCAGTTAGCTGGACACCGTCCTGTTATCTTAATTGGTGGAGCGACCGGAACAATTGGTGACCCAAGCGGACGTCAAACAGAACGTCAATTGCAAACATTAGAGCAAGTGCAAGAGAATGTTGAAGCTCTGACTGCACAAATGAAAAAGCTCTTTGATACAGGCGGCAGCAATGAACTGAAAATGGTAAACAACTATGACTGGACACATAAAATAAACATAATAGACTTCTTGCGTGACTACGGGAAAAATTTCAGTGTCAATACGATGCTGGCAAAAGACATTGTAGCAAGTCGTCTAGATAGTGGTATTTCATTCACGGAATTCTCATACCAGATTCTTCAGTCAATGGACTTCCATCATCTATTCAAAGAAGAAGATGTTCAATTGCAAATTGGTGGTGCCGACCAATGGGGGAACATCACAAGTGGTCTGGACTTGATTCGTAAAAAAGAAGGTTCAAGCGCCAAAGTATTCGGATTAACGATTCCATTAATGTTAAAAGCGGACGGCACCAAGTTCGGTAAAACAGCTGGCGGGGCAATATGGTTAGATGCTAACAAAACAACGCCATTTGAATTCTACCAGTTCTGGGCTAACACAGATGACCGTGATGTCATTAGATACTTGAAATTCTTCACCTTCTTAGATAAAGAGGCGATCGACGCATTAGAAGTCAAGGTGAAAACAGAACCGCATAAACGTGAAGCACAAAAAGTATTGGCGGAAGAAATGACAAGATTTGTGCACAGTGATGAATTGTTGAATCAAGCGAAAAAAATAACAGAAGCATTATTCAGCGGAGATATTAAATCATTAACCGCAGATGAAATTGAGCAAGGATTTAAAGATATGCCTACCTTCCATGCTTCAAAAGAAACAAAAAATATTGTGGAGTGGTTAGTCGATCTAGGCATTGAACCGTCTAAGCGTCAGGCTCGAGAAGATATCACGAACGGAGCAATTTCCATGAATGGTGAACGAGTAACTGATGTAAGCATGGATGTAACCATGGAAAACTCATTCGATGGCAGATTTATTATTATTCGCAAAGGCAAAAAGAACTACAGTCTAGTAAAATTGGGGTAATTTACCTTAATTCAGCTATCATCATGGAGTAAAAGCGGGGATTAATCATGCTTGTATCGTGGAAACGCTCGTTACAATTAGCATATTTTAATCACTACATGATAACAAAAGTTAACAAAGAGAAACAAGTCAATTGGTTGATAGTGGAGTTAGGTTTAGATAATGTGACAGAAGAACATATCAATCAAGAGCTAAATAATATGTTAATTGGATTTAATCGTTTGTTTAAGTATAAGAGCATAAAGGAAGCTACTCTTGGTTATTTTCGAATGCTGGATATTGTGAAATCAGGGGATAGTTATTATCCCAGAATCCATATCTTGCTCCCAACAATAAAAAGTTATTTTCAAGGCAGATATTATATTAAATATGATAACTGGGCATCCCTGTGGAGTAAGGCATTGGATATTGAAAACAACTTATTTGTGAAGGTGAAAGCCGTTAATTCCAAGGGTGATGACCGTGCTATTATTATGAAAATGAAAAAAGGGTTATCATTGTTCGATGAAGCTGCGGAGAGTAAGCTTTCAGCTGAAAAAAATACCCATATTGCATCACGAAGACTAATAGGATATAGCAGACTATTAAAAGATGTGATGGACCAATTCGAAATCGATAACAGCTTTGATCTAGACATGGATACATTATATACAGAAGATTCAATTGCAAATTGTGCATTTGAAAGTATGTTAGAGTGGCATCCAGGTTTAAGGGAAGAACAAAACAACCCTTTTTTCTCTTCTAGTAACATTTAAAAAAACAGGGTATCTATCATTTATGATCTTTCTAAAGAGGGACTGTCCCAAAAGCCATGGAAGTGGCTGCGGAATAGTCCCTTTCCAATTATTCGCTCAGTCATTTCCCCAGAGACCCAGAGACTCCCTTGGTCATACTGTTTTCTGAAGGATGGGGAGAATGAAGCAAAGGGGCGGATGAAGCAGATCCCCGTCAGTCTGAATGTGCCATTCCATTAACGGAACATTTCGTTCCCGATAAGAGTCAGTGTCAGTACAATCCCCCTGAAGAATCTTGTTTATCGCAAAAAAAATTTTGGATAATAATCCCTTCCCTTAAGATTTGAACAATTTTAAACCATTAAAATTTGATTGATAAATTAAAGAAAAAAAGGGTAATTCCACTATTATCTTAGCCCCAGACTGCCAAATGAGACATTTCTTCATTCTGCATAAGTATGCCTTCCGAGCCAAAGTGATCTGCAGTGATTCCGTATAAGGTTACTTCCCATACTTCATATCTCAATGATTCCTTCCTTACAAAAAGAACACATAGAATAATTATGCATAAATATGAATTATAAATCTGAAATTCAGTTCATAGCCGCTTTTACCCTTAAAAGCGCGCATCGTTTAAAGCCTTTATCAATAAAGTAGTAAAAGCTTTAAAGGCACAAGTAATTAGATTTTGGAAAAACAACAAAAAGCCTTATACAACAGAGAGTTATAGGTTATTGACATAACAAAAAATGAGGCGTAAACTGGCGTTGTTCCAGTTAATCGATTAACAATTATAGACAAACATTTTCATAACGAGAGGTGAAGATGAGAAATAAACCACCACATTCGTTATACATCTTTTTATGTATGTGAATTATTTCTCTAAATTTTTAAGAGAGTTTGAAATAAAGAATTGAATAGCAGAAAGAAGGACAGATTTATGGGCAAATCAAAAAGATTAACACTTTTCGGGTTAATCGGTATTACGATGGCGTTCTTTGGTACTGTACGCAGTGTACCGACGCTCTCCATAACAGGCTGGACCCAAATCTTCTACATGCTTGTTGCAGCGGTGTTATTTGCACTGCCTATCGCATTGATGTCAGCTGAGCTTTCTACCGGATTCCCTGAAGAGGGAGGGCCTCAAGTTTGGGTGAAGAAAGCTTTGGGTGAAAAATGGGGGTTCGTAACCTCTTGGTTATTATGGGTTCAAATGTTTTTCGGTATGGTAATGGTATCTTCCACAGTAGGCGTGTTGTTCGGATATGTCATTAACGTACCAGAACTATCTTCAAACAATTACTTTATTTTTGCGGTTATCCTCATTTCTTACTGGGGGGTAACGTTATTAAATCTTAAATTTGATATGGTTAAAATTTGCGGTAATTTGGGATCGGTTATAGGGGTCTACATTCCATTTGTGATTCTTGTCATTTTAGGTGTAATGTACTTGTTCAAAAACGGAATCCAGCCGAACAGCTATTTGGGGAATTTTGAAGTTAAAGATTTAGTGCCGAACTTTTCAGAATTGGGGAGCTTATCTTATTTGTCGGGGATTATCTTTATCTTCGCAGGTGTTGAAATATCGTCCGTGCATGCGAACAATATCGAGAATCCGAAACGCAACTATCCGATAGCCGTTATTGCTTCCGTTATTTTATTGGTTATTTTTAACCTTGTTGCTGGTTTAACGGTATCCAACGCAGTACCAAGAGGGCAATTAGAACTTGCCAATATTACGCAACCTTATCTTATATTTTGTGAAAATTTAGGCATACCATCAATCGTTGTAAATATGATCTCAGCCATGATTTTAATTGGGGTATTAGTTCAATTAAGCGCATGGGTATTGGGACCAAGTAAATCCATGATTAAAGTTGCGGATGAAGGGAACTTGCCTAAGTTCTTCCAAAAAAGAACGAAAAGGGATATTCCAATCACCTTTGTTATGATACAAGCGATTGTTATTTCATTAGTAGCTGTCTTGTACGTGGTCGTACCGGATGTCAACAGCGCGTTTCTGATTATCACGATAACAACGACCATTCTGTATTGCGTTGTATATGCATTAATTGCTATCTCAGCTATTCGCTTACGATACAAAATGCCTGAGGTTGAAAGACCTTTTAGATTAGGCAGCAAGGGTAACGGATTAATGTGGTTTGTCTCCATCCTATCCATGTTAAGTGTTGCTATCACGATTACAGTCAGTATCATTCCACCATCGATTCTGAAGCCTAGCCAATACACAGGATACATTATCTATCAAGTGGGAGCTACTATCGTTATGGTTGGTATCGCTCTGATTATTTACAAATGTAAAAAACCGGAGTGGAAAAAAAGTGAGTAATCACTAGCGAGCTACTGAATATCAAGTTTCATATATTCCGTTAACATACTAATTGAACATATTGGAGGAACAAACAATGAATTACCAAATGCCAGATATCAATTTAAAAGCACTATTCCTAGGTGACAAAGGTGAAAATGTTGACTTATTCAAAGAATTGTTACTTAAAGTCGTGGATGAGCATGTGGGCTGGCGTCAAAACTATCAACCTCAAGATTTACCGGTTATTACGCCGCATGATAGAAGTTCGAAGAGCTTCCAAGAAACTGCTGACCATGTACGTAGTGTATTTAATGAGTTATCTTCCAAGCTTCGGACAGAATCGTTGCCTTGGCACACAGCAGGCCGTTTCTGGGGACATATGAATTCTGAAACGTTGATGCCTTCTATTATTGCTTATACAGCTGCTATGTTATGGAACGGCAATAACGTAGCTTATGAATCTTCACCGGGCACTTCTCAAATGGAAGAAGAAGTCGGACATGAATTCGCTACACTTATGAGCTACCAAAAAGACAAAGGCTGGGGACATATTTGTGCCGACGGTTCAATCGCGAACTTAGAAGGTCTATGGTACGCAAGAAACATGAAGTCACTTCCGCTTGCTATTAAAGAAGTAGCGCCTGAATATGTGGAAGGGAAATCAGAGTGGGAATTATTAAATATGTCTACAGAGGAAATTCTCGACATCATGGATCAAATTCCTGACAAACTTGATGAAGTGAAAGCTCGCTCTGCTCGTAGTGGTAAAAACCTCAATAAATTAGGCAAATGGCTGATTCCACAAACGAAACATTATTCTTGGTTGAAAGCTGCTGACATTATCGGAACTGGGTTGGATTGTGTAGAAGCTATCGATGTTGATAATCAATACCGCATGGACATTGACAAATTAGAAGCTAAAATTCGTGAATTAGCTGCACAAGAAATTCCGGTTCTCGGTGTAGTTGGTGTAATTGGCACAACTGAAGAAGGTCAAGTGGATCGGATCGACAAAATGGTAGAGCTTCGCGAGAAATTGGCGAAAGAAGGAATTTATTTCTACATTCATGTGGATGCTGCTTATGGCGGGTATGCTCGTGCTATCTTCTTGGACGAAAACAATGAATTTATCGATTACGACAAAATTGATGAAGTTTATGAAAAATACAACATTTTCACAGAGAAAAATGAATGGCTCACCAAAGATATTTACAGTTCCTTCAAAGCCATGAATCAAGCTGAAACCATTACAATTGATCCGCACAAAATGGGATATATTCCTTATTCCGCTGGTGCAATTGTTATTAAAGATAGCAGAATGCGTGACGCCATCTCCTACTTCGCAACCTATGTATTCGAAAAAGGTGCGGACATTCCTGCATTGCTGGGCGCTTATATTCTTGAAGGATCAAAAGCAGGCGCAACTGCAGCAGCAGTCTGGACAGCTCATAAAGTATTGCCATTAAACGTAACTGGTTATGGGAAATTAATCGGTGCAAGTATCGAGGGATCTTATCGGTTCTACGATTTCTTGAAAAATAAAGAATTTAAAGTTGGCGATAAAACAATCAACGTTTATCCGCTAACAAAACCTGACTTCAACATGGTGGACTATGTATTCAACGAAGCAGGCAATACGGACTTGGAAAAAATGAATAAATTGAACCATGATTTCTTCGACTATGCTTCTTACGTTAAAGGTGGATTATACAACAACGAATTCATTACTTCCCATACAGATTTTGCTATTCCTGACTACGGCAATAGCCCGCTTCCATTTGTTGAAAGTCTTGGATTCAGCGAGAAAGAGTGGGATCGCGAGGGCAAAGTTACCGTACTGCGTGCTTGTGGATTATCTCCATATGCTCATGATAAAGCGGTCTTCGATGAATATGCTGCCAAGATTGAAAAAGCTATGCAAGACAAACTTGAATCGATTTACAACAACGAAATGAATTCGTAATAATGAAACATGAATGCGTAACGATAGGAATGTTGTTACGCATTCACCCTTTATACAATCTCTTACAAGACAGGGAGTGCTTGAAATGACTATCAAAAAAGTCTTAACCGTTGCCGGTTCTGATTCAAGCGGGGGAGCAGGACTGCAGGCGGATCTCAAAACGTTCGAAGAATATGGAACTTTTGGTTTGACTGCCATCACGGCTATCGTCACCATGGATGCTGACAATCATTGGCATCATCATGTACATCCAATGGACTCAGAGCTTGTGCATGAGCAATTGACAACGATATTCTCCGGCGGTTCATTGGATGCCATGAAAACGGGAATGCTCGGATCGGTCGACACCATTAAGCTCGTGAGCAACGTCATTGACAAATACGATGTGAAAAGTGTAGTAATTGATCCGGTGATGGTATGCAAAGGGGAAAATGAACTGGTACAGCCAGAAAATGGACAGGCTATACGCGAGTATCTTTTGCCAAGAGCAACGATTGTAACGCCTAATTTATTCGAAGCAGGTCAATTATCCGGCATGGCCAAGGTAAGCACGGTAGCTGACATGAAGGAAGCCGCGCAAAAAATTATAGAGCTTGGCACGAAACATGTCGTAATTAAAGGGGGGAAATCGCTAGAGGATAATAAAGCGATTGACTTGCTGTATGATGGCTCGGAATTTACATTGTATGACTCAGAGAAGATTCATACGAATCACAATCACGGCGCAGGATGCACCTTTGCCGCGGCTATAACAGCAGGACTTGCCAAGGGGCTATCTGTGAAAGAGGCAGTAGCGAAAGCAAAAGCATTCACTGCCGAAGGCATCAGGTCTGGCTTTGCTTTTAATCGTTTCGTTGGACCCGTATGGCACGGAGCATACAATAAGGCGGATCAGCGCTTGCATCAATAAGCTCAAATTATTGTTTATGTCCTATCTATATCCCAATTTTTGATGACTGCATGATTAAATAGATGGTCATTAAATGATAAGGAGTCTATCATATGAAAAAAGATGTTACGCTAAAAGAAAGTATGTTTCTTTTAGTTGTTCTATTGGCGATCATAGGAACTTGTATTATAGGCTTAGGCTTATCTCCTCAAGTTCCTATTTTGATTTCGTTAGGTGCTGTTATCTTATTCGCGAAGATGAAAGGCGTTTCTTGGGATGTCATCCACAAGGGCATTCAACACGGCATTATGCCGGGCTTGATTCCCATCCTTATATTTATGCTTATTGGCGCTTTGATAAGCGTCTGGATTGCTGCAGGAACAATTCCTACGATTATGGTTTATGGATTCGGAATTTTATCGGCAAAATTCTTTTTACCTTCCGTCTTTGTTATTTGTGCGCTTGTGGGGGTAACCGTAGGAAGCTCATTCACAACGATTTCGACAGTTGGTATCGCCTTCTTTGGGATGGGGCAAATCATGGGATACCATTCGGCACTAACCACAGGAGCCATCATTTCAGGAGCCTTCTTAGGTAATAATATATCCCCTTTATCTGATACAACTAACTTAGCATCTGCTATAGCAGAGGTGGACTTATTCGATCATATACGAAACATGATGCGGACAATGATTCCGTCGTTCGTTATTTCACTCATCTTCTTCGCGATAGTGGGTCACTCAAAAGTCTTGTCAACAGGGGCTCAAATTGATGAATTAGTTAATACATTGTATTCCTCTTTCCCCATATCGGTTGTTACATTAATTCCAGTATTGGTATTATTCATTTGTGCTTGGAGAAAGATACCTGCCATTCCGACTTTGCTATTGAGCATTGCTTTTACGATCTGTATCAGCTATATCTATCATCCACACACTAGCTTTGTTGAAATTTCCAATCTGATGCAAGATGGATTTGTTTCGCATACAGGAGTGGAGAGTGTAGATGTCCTGCTTACTCGCGGTGGAATTCAAAGTATGATGTGGTCTGTTTCTCTTATCCTGCTTGCGTTATCTCTGGGAGGACTGTTAGTAGAGCTCAAGATCATCAAAACCTTAATATCAAGTATTTCGGCATTCGTAAGTACAAAAGGAAAATTAATTTTAATGACTGCGTTGTGTGCCATGGGAATTAACATTCTTCTCGGTGAACAATATTTATCCATTATTTTGCCGGGTGAAGCTTTCAAATTTCAATTCGAAGAAATCAATCTGCATCCAAAGCAGCTTTCGGCAATATTGGCCAATGCCGGTGCAGCCTTCAATGCGCTTATTCCCTGGGGAGTTAGTGGCGTATTCATTACGGGTACCTTAGGTGTTTCTACATTGGAATATTTTCCATTCGCAATATTTTGTATTGTCGCTCCCGTGTTAAATATTTTGTGGGGTTTTATTAGAAGAACAGAAAAAAAATCATCTAGAGCAGCTTGATCGTATCCCCTTGTCTCATCTTACATTGGACTATGTACAGTGACATGCCGTTTAGCCGCCAAACCGTACATTTTACTGTATATATTCCAATGTAGCTTACTTCAACCGCCAAGTAAAAAAAAATTAGTTCCACTTATATATCCGGCTTTTTTCTGTGAAAGTCTAAACCGATGCAAGATAGAGCAACAGCAGCAACGATTCCGTTGTGAAAGAAACTTGTAATAAATGGATTTTTGGACGGAACGGGCTTCATTGGCTGAAGCGTCCACGAACTAGTAAATCCATTTTTTTGTTAACGATTACAGCGGGAAATGATTTGATAATATATCCAAACTCATGGTTTTTGTAATATATGGATGAATTACGCTCGGAAAAATAATGATATAATAGTTTTGCCTAATTTTAATATTGATAGTTAAATAATGTTGTATATATCGGTGAAATTAATCACATAGTTTGCTGATTGTGTACTGGTTGCTCTAATAAATGGCTTTCTAAGGAGATAATATCTTTAGGTGACAGAATAAATGCTGTTGTTAACGGCCTTCAGATCATATATCTCAAGATGAAGTGAGAATGGTATGATGCAGCAATCACTCTAGGAGGTAGACACATGCTAATAGATGAACTGCAAGGACAAGCTTTAGATGAATTTTTTCAAGGGATTTTGACACTAGAAACAGTCGAAGAGTGTTATTCTTTTTTTGATGACTTATGTACTGTAAATGAAATCAAGACCATGTTTCAAAGATTTCAAGTAGCCAAAATGTTATATAATCATAATACTTACAGTGAGATTGAAGAGGTGGCCTGCGCAAGCACAGCAACGATCTCTCGTGTGAAGCGATCCCTGCATCACGGAAATGATATGTACGATGTCGTGTTTAAACGCATGAAGGCTAAAAAAAATCCAGAGAAGTGATTTGGGCCACTTCACATTTTAGTTAACTAGGGGAATCTAGTGAGCGGACTCGCACACGAGCTTTAGAATCGATTCTAAGGCTCGTGTGCTCTAGGTTTATAGATTTGATTTATCGGCACAATTTGACTTCTCTTCGTTATCACAATAAATGTGCATCGCTTCCCGCATGAATTGGGCTAAGCCCGACTGATATTGATCGATGCTCTTCGTGAAGCGGTCGTCAGCGATATACAAATCGCCGAGACCGCGGAAGATGTCGAGCGTGCAATCGTAGAAGTTATTCGTAATATGCCGTCTCCATTCGCCGACTGCCGCCTGGACCTGCGGATCCGCGGGCCCTTGTTCCATCGCAGCGATGAGCTTGTTATAAATGGCTGCTTGGCTTGCCATAATTGCAGCCCAATCGTCATTCGCATATTTGGACGTCCGTTCCATCGTGCAATCGACGACATCCCGACCATATTTCTCGCGCGCTTCCTCGGCATATTTCCTCTGGTGCGCCTCGATTTCCGCCATATCGAAGCCTTCGAACATCTCTTTCTTTTTCATAACTATGCCTCCTTCTAGGGATGTAATCGTACGGTCAACCGTGCGAATAATGTCTTCGATCCGCTCCTTCTTCTTGAGCAGCAATTCCCGGTGCACCTGCAGGGCATGCTTCCGATCAAAATTCGGCTGGCCCAAAATTTGTTTAATATCTTCCAACGAGAAGCCGATTTCTTTGAAGAACAAAACTTGCTGCAGCGTCGCTAAATTGTCGTCCGAATACAGCCTGTATCCTGCCGGGGTGACGGTGTCCGGCTTCAGAAGCCCAATCTCATCATAGTGGTGGAGCGAGCGCACGCTAATTCCGACTAAATTGGCCACTTCCTTCACTCTGTAAGCCATCCGCTCACCTCCTTGTCTTTATCGTAATCCATCACGTAACGTGAGAGTCAACAGCAAAATAAAAAAAGGGCGTCTTCGTTAGTGGAAGCCACCCTCAATCCGATTGTAATGGATCTTTTCCATACTAGCACCGCTTAAAATCTGCCGGATTTGAAGATCGCGTACAGCAGCCATAGAAACATAAAGGCAGCGACGATGAACCCGATCTCGATCGCTGGAACATCCCACAGCAACGTCGGCTTTCTGCTGAGCGAGGAACCGACAATAAGCCCGACCATAATGATGCTGAAGGCGAGCAGCACGATGCTGAAGGAGAGCCGGTTGCTGATCTGATCGAACTTGTGCAGCGTATATTCCAGATCCGGCAATTCGACCTCGACCTTAACTTTGCCGCTGCTCAGGATGCGGGCAAGCTGATTGGCCTGCTTCGGCAGATCGGTCAGCGCCTGCAGAAAATCGGAAGCTCCGCCGAGCAGCTTTTTCCGGACACGACGGGGACTGTATTTTTCCAACAGCAATTTGCGCCCGAATGGCTCCGCCATATCCAAAATGCTTAGAGTCGGATCCAACTCCTCTACGACGCCTTCCATTGTAATGAGCGCCTTCGCCAGCATAATAAGATCGGGAGGGAGCGTAATCCGGTGCCGCTGGGCGACAGCAAACAGATCGTGCAGCGACTGCCCCAGACTGATGTCGGTAAAAGGAATGTCGTAATACTGCGCGCGCAGCCGATCCAGATCCCGCTTTAGCCGCGTCATATCGGTACGGTCGGGGACGACGCCGAGCCCTGCAATCGCCCGGATGATCCCATCCGTCCGCTGTCGCATCAATGAGATGATGAGATCTGATAGATGCTCCTTCATATCACTGCTCAAGCGGCCGACCATGCCGAAGTCGAGGAAAGCCAGTCTGCCGTCATCCAATACAAGCAAATTGCCGGGATGCGGATCGGCATGGAACAAGCCCTCGATGAACATTTGGTGGAGCATCGCATGAACGAACCGTTCGGCTATCGCCTTCAAATCATGCCCATGTGCAACGATGTCCTCGTGCCGGTTTAATTTCACGCCTTGCACATATTCCATCGTTAACACGTGGGAGGAGGTGTGCTGCCAATAAATCCGGGGGATATGTATGTCAGCCGAATGCAGGAACTGCCGCGCGATCTTCTCAGTATTGCGGCCTTCGTGACTGTAGTCGAGCTCCGCTTTCATCGATTTTGAGAACTCCTCAATCATTTGCGGAATCTGATACTCTGCCACCCATGTCCAGCGTTTTTCGGCGATGGCGATCAAGCCTTTAACAATCTCCATATCGCGTTCGATGACAGGATGGATGCCCGGCCGCTGAACTTTGATCGCTACCGCTTCCCCGCTGTGGAGCTTGGCCAGATGAACCTGACCGATTGAAGCCGCCGCTACGGGTACATCTTCGAAGGAGCTGAAGATGTCTCCAATGGACATACTGAGCTCCGCTTCAATAATGCGGCGTGCCTCGTGTGCCGGGAAAGGGGGCACCTGATCCTGCAGCTTGATCAGTTCCCGGATAACGGAGTCTGGGAACAAGTCGGAGCGAGTGCTGAGCAGCTGGCCCAGCTTGATGAAGGCCGGACCGAGCTCTTCCAATACCAACCGAATCCGCTCTCCCACCGTCTTCGTCTCCGGTGCTTTACGCGTAATCATACGGCGGGGGAGCGACAGCACGTGGAACAGCCCGATCTCCTCGACCATATAGCCAAAGCCATGACGCATGAGCGCCATGGCGATTTCCCGGTAGCGGCGGGTATGTCTAATCCACACGTTCCTGCTCCGGCTCTGCTTCCGATCGAGCGAGACGCGCCTCCAATGCGGCGATGCGCGCTTCCAATGCGGCCAGTTCGGACTTCACCGGAACGTCCATTTCTTGTAGCTTGCGTTTGACTTGCTCTTGAATCATCGTTTTGAATTCAGCTTGTTCTTTCTCGCCTTTTTCGATGAGCCGGTTGATCCATTCTTTGGATTCCGCAGGCGCGAGCTCTCCCCGCTTCACCAGTTCATCCACGAGGTTCTCCACCTTTTCTTTGCTGGCCATTGTCAGGCCCCATCCGAGCGAGACGGCTTTTTTCAACAAGTCACTCATGCGTTATCCCTCCTAGTCTCATCCTGCATTGGATTCTATGCAACGAACCGAGCGCGTATTTCTCTTTACGGCAGGCTTCATTGGAATGAATGCTTTGGCGCTCATTTCCGCAGCAAGCGCTGCAACACAGCCAGGTCCGCTGGATACATTACAGTCAACTTATATTTGTAGTATACCCGTGGATCTTTCCAATATTTCGGTTTTTTGAGATTGTTGAGTTGAACACATGCTAACGGAAGAAAAATTTTTTCTCGGCTCAAGTTCATTTTTTATTGCTAAGGTGGTTGCGGATGCTCCTATTCCCTAAATAGAAACAGCAGTATCCCATAATCGCGCCTACCGTATTGAAAAACAGGTCATCTACTGTAGCCGTGCGTGTCGTTGTAAACAGAACTTGTGCCAGTTCGATGATCAGGGAGAAGCTCAATCCCAACAGTCCGGTTATGTATATTTTCCGCGCGAATGGGTATAACATCGGAATTAGCAAACCGAATGGGACTGTCATCGCTATGTTGGCCACCGAGTAGTACAGTTGCAGTTTGATGTCCGTCATCCGTCTAAGCTCTGCAAACAAATAAAAGTCAACCGAGAACTGTCTCGGGTACAGTCCCGGGATAGGAATGATGAAATGAAATGGCTTGAGTGTAAAGTAAGAAACACCCAGCAGGTAAATAAACAATACGTACAACAACCATTCGCGATACCTTGTACTGGACTGTCTGCTGCGGGCTCTATATCGGCAAAGGAGCCAAATCGCAACAGCGATAATTGCCATCAGGATAAAATTCAGCTTAAAAACCACGATTGCCCCCACCTTCTGTTATTTATATACAAATCACTAATTTCATAAGTAATATCATAAAGTTCTTAAATAACGAGATCCCGATTCTTCTCTCGCTTCCACAAGAGAATTATAAAAAGGATGCTTCGTAATGATTGAGGTATGTTTTGCCTGAACATATGTTCCACTCAGTAAAGACGGCGAGGCTGCCCCTCGTCATACGCTGACGCAAGGAGCAGCCTCGCAAGCTTGTCTTATGTTACAGAATGCATTATGAATCTAAGTTGGCCAATTCGTAGATCGCTCTGGCATAGATGGCGGTCGCTTTCAACAAATCGTCGATCTCAATGTGCTCATCCACTTGATGCGCCGTCTCTTCTCTGCCTGGGAAGAGGGCGCCGAATGCAACACCATTATCCATGAAGGCCGCGTACGTGCCGCCGCCAGTCGTGAGCAGGGTCGGTTCCAGCTTCGTCTCTTCTGCGTATATATTTTGCAAAATCTTGATCATGGGATGGTTCTGATCCACATGATGGGGCTGCTTCAAATCGAGTTCGTCATCGATCACGATATCGTAGGGCGCCATTTTCGCTTGCAGCGTTGCGAGGATGTCATCACATTGCTGCGTAACCGGGAAGCGGATGTTCAAGTGGAAGAACGAGTCTGCCTGCTCCGAGAATTCGAAAATGCCTGCATTCACAGTGAGCGGACCGGTAATGTCATCCTCGTATTGGATGCCAAGCGCCGTACCCAGATGGTCGTCGACCAGATGCTTGCCGATGAAGCTTATGTACCGATCGGCATCTGGCTGGAAGCGGTATTCCCGCAGGAAACGGATGAGCTTCAATGCGGCATTGACGCCTACATGTGGTTCCATACCGTGCGCAGACTTGCCTTTCATCCCGAGCTCTAGCTGGCCTGCCTTAACCTCGGCGGTGCCGTTCAACTGCTGTTCGGCGCAATAGGCCTGGAACTGTTCCGCCATGTCCGCAATTGCAGACGCTTCCCCGGTTATGGTCGCTGTTGCCGACTCTGGAACCATGTTCGCAATGCCGCCGCCATGGAAGGCCTTCAGTTCGAATCGAGCCCCATCCACTGGTGCTGCTTCTTTAGAAGAACCACCATTCCGTTTAAGGAAAAATTTGTTGTTAATTTGCCCCTTCTCCGCATGGGTAATCGGGAAGTCGGCATCTGGCGCGAAGCCAGCCATCGGCATCTTCTCGCGCTTCGTATACGTCTTCATGCATTCCATGCCGCTCTCTTCGTCGGTGCCGAATATAATCCGCACGTTATGCTTTAACGGCAGTCCAAGCTCTTTTACGATTTTCAGACCATAAAAGGCTGCGAGCGTAGGGCCCTTGTCATCGATCGCACCGCGTGCGTACAGCTTGCCGTTACGGACATCTGGCTGGAAAGGCGGCGTAGTCCATTGGCCAGTTGCCGGAACGACGTCCAAATGGCACAGCACGCCGATATACTCGTCGCTGTCGGAATCCCCGTATTCAGCATACCCGATGTAGCCGTCCAGATTGTTGACGCGGAACTGCTCGCGGCGGGACAGTTCGAGCATATAATCGAGCGCCCGGGCGATCTCCTGGCCCATCGGCTGTCCTGGTCCGCTGGTGCTGTTGTCCTTAACGCTTTCAAAGCGGAGCAGCCCTTTCAAATCATTCAACAGCTCGTCTTGTCTTGCAGTAACTTCAGCCATCCAATTCATTATTGTGCACTCCTTATTCCGTTGTCGTGAAGAATTGTTCGTGTTCATAGCCCGAGCAATCCAATCCATTTAAGTATAGCATGGCACAAAACGTTTGCAGTCAAGCGAACGCAAAATATTGCTATAGCGCGGACGTTCAGCTTTGATGGCCAACGGCAAAGGCTGGCTCATGGCTGCTCATCTTGGCACATCGTGACGAACATGTTGAATGCAGCGGTCTTTACGATGTCTTTATGATAGATGAATCGGGTCGAGACGCTCCCGGCTGTTCCGGGCAGCGGGTACCGGGCCAGGTCATGGTTCCGATCAAGCTGATCGACTACGGATTCGGTCAGCATGGACATGCCCAACCCGGCTTTGACACAGCCGATAATTCCTTCGAGCGTGTTCAACTCCATCGTTCTTTTCGGAACGATGCCCCCGGCACGCAGCCAATCCTCCATCGTTGTGCGGTAGAAGCAGCCGGACTTGAATACGATCATGTTATATTGCTCCAAATCGTCCTTGACGAGGCGGGATGTCAGGTTCCTTTGCACGACGAACACCAATTTCTCTTCAAAAACGGGAAATTCACATAAGTAGGGGTGATTCGCTTCCCCGGCAATAAATGCGCCCTCGATCTCGCGGTTCAATACCATCTTGACAAGCTCACTCGTACTGTCCGTATGCAGGAGCAGCTCCACCTCGGGATATCTTTTGCCGTAAGCGGCGAGCAGCGGAGGCAGTCGCACAGCAGCCGCCGTTTCCATCGCACCGATAGCTAGCGGTCCGGTCGGGGATTTCGAGTGGATAATTGCTTTTTTGGATTCTTCGATGAGCTGAAGAATTTGTTCCGTATAGGCCATAAGCGCTTTTCCAGTTGATGTCAGCGTGACACCGTGCCGGTGGCGGTAAAAGAGCTGCGTCTCGTACTCGTGCTCGAGCCGCTTGATTCTGGCGGTAATATTCGATTGCACGAAGTTGAGTGTTTCCGCCGCTTTGGAAATGCTTTGTTCCTAGGCGACGACGTGAAACGTATATAAATCCTCAATGTTCATCGCGTTCTCCTCACAACTGTGGTATCAAAAATATTGATATGAAATATGAAAATATATCATTTTACTAACTATTTTACCATCCTTATGATGAGGAGATAGGAGAAATTTTAGATGAAGGTGATGTTTAACGATGGGGAATCGGCTTGACAGAAATTATCCAGCCTATCTTCTTGCAGGGGGTATGCTTTCTCTTGTTATTGTGATGGGCATCGGCAGATTCGCCTATACTCCGATCCTGCCTCTGATGACACATAGCGCGGGACTGTCCGAGGCGGCGGCTGGTTATCTGTCATCGTATAATTATATTGGCTATCTGTTCGGATCCTTAGCTGCGGGCATGCTGCCGTGGCGCAGAGGCAAGGTGTTTTACTTAAAGCTGAATTTACTTGTCAACGTGCTGACGACGGCGCTGATGGGCGCAGTGAGCGGGTTCGCGTTATGGTCTGTCCTGCGCTTCGTGTCAGGCTTCAGCAGTGGGCTTGTGTTCGTATTCGCTACGGGCATCGTATTGGATGGGTTGGCCCTGCGCGGGCGCTCGTCCTGGTCTGGTTGGCTCTACAGCGGCGTCGGGCTGGGCATTGTTTTGAGCGGATGGCTCGTACCGGCGTTGAACGATTTCGGAGGATGGAAATGGGCGTGGGGCGGGCTGGGCAGCGTATCGATACTACTGGGGGCATTCCCGTTGCTGTTTCTTAAGGAACCACAGACTGCGTCCAGCAAAAATGCGCCGATCGAGCGGGATCATCAGGACAGCACAGGCAACCGGGGCATGCTGATGCGGCTTATTGTCGCATACGGCTGCGAAGGCATGGGCTATATTGTTAGCGCCACATTTTTAGTTGCCATCGTGGAGCAAATGCCGGAGGTTCGCGAATTTTCCGCTTTGAGCTGGGTATTCGTCGGTGTGGCGGCGGCTCCCTCCTGTTGGATATGGAGCTGGATAGAGAAAAAGAAAGGCAGCATGTCGGCACTGTACGCGGCCTTTTGCACTCAAATTTTCGGAGTCATTCTTCCTGTCCTTTTTCCGAATGCAATTGGTGTGTTGACAGGCGCGTTTTTATTCGGAGCGACGTTCATGGGGATTACGATGCTGACCATGTCGTTGGCCCGGGGCATGTTTCCGCAGGAGAGCAGCACCATTATCGGCTATGCAACGGCAGTATACGGGGCCGGACAGATCATCGGGCCGATCGTGACTGGTGTATTGATGGTGAACACGGGCAGCTACGATGGTGCGCTTGTGTTCGCGTCGCTCACGCTCCTGTGCGGATTGATCGTGCTGGTGACGGGGCATGAAAGAGTGCGTGCGGCGGGCTGATTTTGCTATAATATTTGGAAACGGATGATACACTAGGAGGAATTCATTTTGGATTATAGAGATGCACTTGCCCAGTACATCAATGCGACGAACACGCATGATTTTTCCAATATCCAACAACTGCTCGATCCCGCTGCCGTGTATTGGTTTACAGACAAGACCTGCACGTCGCTGGAAGAGATAAAAAACTATTTCGAACAGGCATGGCAGACGATCCAGGAGGAAGTCTACAGCGCAGTGGACGTAACATGGATCGCAGCTGAAGAAGACGTTGCCGTATGCACATATACGTATAAATGGGAAGGGTACTACAAAGGCGAGCACAGAGAAGGCTGCGGCCGCGCCACGAATGTATTCAAGCGGGCAGACGGTGAGTGGAAGCTCGTGCACGAGCATTTGAGCCCGCTATAGCCGATAGGGCGGGGCGACTTCCCCCGCCCTGGTCCGATTCTTAAACGAAACCTAACCTAATATTAAACTGGGAGGCCCCTAATCTTAACGTTCACCTGATACGATGGTATCGATAGCATACAACAAGACAAGCCGGGAAGGTGAACAGAAGTGAAGCGATCCAGTATGACGGCTTGCTGTTCATCGACACGATTCATCCATCACAGCGGCTGCCTTGATGAATGGAAAAAAACCGGGAGGAGCGGGATGAATTCCCGTTATTCTCTCGGTTTATTTAATTGAATTGACTCGCTCACACGATGCGCATCAAGCGTCTAAGCGACTTTAGCATGATAAGAGGGAAGTGATTTTGCAGAGAGATACCGCTGCGAAATCGACTGCTTTCGTAACATCCAAGATGACGATCCCCTCGCCAGTTCTGGATACGATGGCGTTCTGAATATTGGCGAACAATCCGAAGCCGACGGTGGTCATATCGACTGCCCTGTCGATGTTGGCGTCAAGGAATTCACGCAGCGGAGCTTCAATGCAGTCGCTTGGAGGTGACGGCGGCTCCAACAGCGCAACGTCTGCAACTTGAGGAGACGCGACGCCAACCACTTCACTGATCGGAATGACGAACATTCTCGTATCTCTTTGCACGGTCACTAAAGAATTGCTTACACTGACAATGGTTGAGTTAATAAAATTGCCGGGCGGGTTGCTTGTCGTTCCCAATGTAACCTGGACGCCTTCCAGTTGAGATAGGACGTACTGCATCGGCGGGATACAGCAATCTGAAGACGATCCCGGCAGTCCTTGTTGCCCTTGAGGTCCCTGTTCTCCCTGCTGTCCTGAAGGTCCTTGCGGCCCCATATCGCCTTGAGGTCCTTGTTCTCCCTGCTGTCCTGAAGGTCCTGCCGGCCCTTGCAGCCCCGTAATCCCCTGCACGCCTGAAATACCTTGTGGTCCTATCGTTCCCATCGGTCCTTGCGGTCCCTGTTCACACTGCCATCCAAGAGGTCCTGCGGGTCCTGGAGGTCCTGCCGGCCCTGCCGGCCCCGGAATACCTTGCACGCCTGGAATCCCTTGCGGTCCTATCGGTCCTTTTCGTCCTGCGGGTCCCCTGGCACCTTGCGGCCCTGGAGGCCCGGAAGCACAGTGACACACGCGGGGCTTGGTGCGGCGAATCAACTTGGTTTTTTTGCAAGAACATCGGTCTTTTCCTGTTTTTTTTCGCAAGCATTTGCTCCGTTTTCTTCTCCACCGGCAGACGATAATCGTTTTCTTATGGCAGCGTCTTCTTCTTATTTTAGTAATGCGGCCCAAGTCAGAGACACCTCCCCATAATTTACTATATACTACGGCGTCTGCACAAAAACAGGTTGGACGGATGACCAAGCCGAGATAGACAGGTGACTATTATATCAATAAATAGGCAGCAGGCTATCGAGAGCCCTCGGGAAATTACCCTAGTAACGGCTCAATGAAAAAAGGGGCGGCTGCCTTAACACTCGTCTACAGGCGATGACATACTTTAGTATTGTAGCTTAGTATATGTAAAAGGGTTGGAAGGAACATTGGCGAGGTGCCGCTAATCATGAAGAGAATCATCGTAAGTAATAGACGTGTTCGTAAACTGCTTGGCCCCTGGATTAATCAGAATCTGGCCGTTCTTCAATGTTATAAGCTGGCCTGCTACCGGTCTGTCACGGTCCAAACAGTGATACGTGCCCGCAAACATAGAGGTTCCCATCGGAGACCACATCACTCTGCGCAACGAATTGTATGGAAGTTGTCACTCCAACAACATAAGCGGTTAGGCCAACGGGCAACGCGCAGGAAGAAGAAGATTTCCTCCAGTGCTGCGATACGTACTCCACAGCATATCCGTCTCAAGGCTGTATCCATTGAGCCGCCGAAGCGTTATACGAAGCGGAAATCTCCAGCGAAGCGGCCTACTCGGCGGCGCAAGAGAATCTACTATGCATATGAGAAGCGTCCCGCGAAGCAAACGACTGCCGCTCCAGAGTTGTTCTTCCACCACATTGATCCGCCCGCAGGAACGGAATCGATCGAGAAGGTAATGCCGACGGTTGAGGAACCGATTGCGCAAGCGCCTTCGACAGCAATGGAAGCACAGCCGGTGCCCGAGCAGAACATCTCGATTGACGAGCCAATTCCTATACAGTCAGATACAGAGCCGCTGGAAGAAATGGATACTCCACAGCCTAAGCAGTCAACTGGTATGGAAGAGCACGGTCAGGATAGTAAAATGGAGCCGATTGTGACCCAAGCCTGCATTTTATTCCGCAATGAAGATCAGGAGGCCTCCTTCACGGAAGTATCCTTATTGGAAGCTATTTGGGACGTTGGCTGGGACCAACTCGTTCAAGTGCGATGGGAGCATGAATGGACAGACGTGCGCTATGAGACAAAGCTTATGATTCAGGACGTCCGTATCGACGAGGCTGAGTCTGCATTCCTTTGGGTTACAGGCCACATCAGGATAACCGCTATAGGGACAACACATAATAGTCCTGCTTTGCGGCATCAAATGACATATATACCCTTTTCCAGTACGGTGCTTCGTCCTCTATCCGAGACACGGCTTTCAACTCCAGAGCACTGCGATGAACTCCCTCCATATCATGCAAGCATTCGGGCGGAGGCTGGCGATTGGCATGTAAAAGTCGTGTTGGAGCCGGATCAAGCTGACGCCCGAGTGTCTGAAGGGATGATTCACGTATCGGGTCGGGTGTGGTGGTTCCGGAAGCAGCTTATCCCTTGGCGTAAGTAAAAATGGATGAAAAGGGGCAGATTCTCCAAGACAAGCGCCGAAGCAATTCTTCCTCTCCGTAATAGTATAGTATTGCACAACAAGATTGAGCAGCTATCACGAGGAGGATGAAGAGATGTCTTGTCATGATGGGGATTGCCGCGTTGTCGAGTCAACGACACTGGGTGAATGCGAGAACGAGAAACACGATCCACATTGGCCAACAATTAAAGTTCCGTTAGTATTAGCAGAGCGTGAAGTACAAGTAAATGTTGAGGCTCTGATTAGTTTAGATGAACCTGCGTTGGAAATTAAACGAATCAAGAAGAAAGTATTTTTGGAGCAGTGCAAATTGGTTCCAGTCGATTTCCATGGTAAATGGGTAAAGAAAGCAAAATTGTACCTCAGAGGGTTTATCCGCAAAAATATTGAATATGCTACAGCCGACACATCCCCAACGAACTCCGCCGTTTGCGGAAGAATTCTTCATACGACAGCACACGTGCCTTTCCAATGCGTCACAGAAATCAGATTCGGTAAAGTGAAGCCAGAGCTTTCTTCCGAAAAAGTAGAAGAGTTCGAGTTCTTGGGTCAAGACGAAATGTCTCCTCAACTTGAAAAAACATTGTTCAGCCACGAAGTATTCTTTAACGAACAGCCTTTCTGCGAACTGGTCAAAGTCAGATTCCATGAGCTCGATATGGGCGAAGACTTCGACTTCGATGATGATCTGCCTCGCAAAGAGAAGACGTTCCGCAAATTGCGTGAAAAAATCGTTATGCATGTAACTGTAAAAGTACTGCAAAAGCAGCAAGTTCCATTGCCATGGGGACATAAAGACGACGATGATTGCAAAGACCACGACAAAGACCATGACAAAGACCGCTGCAAAGACAAAGACCACGACAAAGACCACGACAAAGACCACGACAAAGACCGCTGCAAAGACAAAGACCACGACAAAGACCGCTGCAAAGACAAAGATCGCGGTAAAGACCACGACAAAGACCGCTGTAAATGCCACAAAAAAGATAATTAGGATCGCTAATCTAGCTCTAGCTGTCGAGAATTTCTCGACAGCTATTTTAATGTTCGTATACATTCATGTGAATGGTTTGACAAATAAAAATATTTGATTATAGTAAGTATTACTATAACTACTAAAGGAAGCGTGCCATTTATGGATGAGATTGTTGCGGAACTGCATAAGCTGGGATTCTCTCAATACGAAGCTAAGGCCTATGTCGGCCTCTTGAAGACCTCTCCAATTACCGGATACGAGATAAGCAAGCGATCTGGCGTGCCAAGGTCAATGATCTATGAAGTGCTTGGCAAGCTGTTGGATAAAGGGGCGATCTATACGGTGCCGTCCGAACCGGTGAAGTATGCGCCGGTGCCTGCTGCGGAATTAATGAATCGTTTGCGCAAGTCGTATGAACAGTCATTCGATTATTTGGAGCATGCGCTATCAGGTATGGAAAGCGAGCGCGAAGTGGATGTCATCTGGCATGTCCGCAGCGATCAGCGCGTGATTGACGAGATGATTGACATGATTGAGAACGCGAAGGAGGAGTTGTGGCTTTCGGTATGGGAACCGCAAGTTCCGCCGATTCAATCGGCCATTCAGCAGCGCGTTCAGGCAGGGGTGAGCGTGTTCTCGATTGTATTCGGTGCCCCGGAGATCGAACTTGGCAATACCTATCATCATAATTACATGACTCCCGATGTTGTGGAACAACGGATGGGAGGACATTTGACGATCGTATCGCGCGACGGGGAGGAAGTTCTCATCGCCAGCTTCTCCGATCACGCTCCGGCTTGGGCGGTCAAGACATGTGATCCTGCCTTGGTACTGGTCGCCACTGAGTACATACGTCACGACATCATGGTCGAAGAGGTGACAAGAGAATACGGTCCGGAACGATTGGATCGGCTCTGGCGCACGAAGCCTGATCTGGTACATGTCGTTACAGGACTTCGGTTCAATGCGGAATAATGCAGATTGAGCCATTTTTTTTGGACAAATCATAGTCGTTAGAGTAATAACATCTAAGAAGAAGGGGCTTGGGGATGAAGGAGAATGCGGCGACACAGGAACGCCTTTTTTGGCTAGGCGTGAAAGATTGCCTGCCGACGGTGCTCGGATATTTAAGCATCGGCTTTGCTGCCGGTGTCGTGGAACGGACGGCGGGATTGAGCATTGCGGAAATTGCGCTCATGTCCGTGGTGCTTTATGCTGGTTCTGCGCAATTTATCGCGGTGGGCATGTTTGCGGTGGGGGCCCCGATAACGTCCATTATCGCAACCATATTTATCGCCAATTTGCGTTATTTGCTGCTGAGCGCAGCGCTGGCACCTTATTTTCGGCATTTGCCTGCTTGGAAGAATACGATTCACGGCTTTCTGTTGACCGATGAGACGTTTGCAGTTGCGACGAATCGGCTCTCGCGAGTAGGTTATGCCGATAACGGATGGATGCTCGGCTTAAATATAACGGCCTATTTGAATTGGCTGCTCGCTAATGTAGCCGGCGGAATTTTCGGGCAATGGATCGGCCAGCCAGAAGCGTTCGGCCTCGATTATGCCTTGCCGGCTATGTTCATTGGTCTTCTCGCTCTGCAAATGGCGGATCGCCCTGGACGGCGAACCGATCTGACGGTGGTAGCTTGTGCCGTGCTGCTGACCATTGCCTTGAACACGGTGCTGCCGTCTGGAATTGATGTCATTGCCGCGACGATGCTAGCGGCTGCGATAGGGATGGTGATAGAGAAGTGGAAGTAAGATGGGAGATCATGCTCATTATAGTAGGAGGCGCGGTCGTGACGATGATACCGCGAGTATTTCCACTTGTGGTGTTAAGCAAGATGAAGCTGCCTGAATGGGCGATGCGCTGGCTTCATTATATTCCGATCGCGATTATGGCTGCATTGCTGTCTCAGGAATTGCTGTTGACGTCGGCCGATTCGGGCTACATTCGATTATGGGCCGCATTGCCAACGGTGCTCATTGCCATCCTGACCCGAAGTCTGATGGGGACGGTGGCGGTAGGCATCATTTCAATGATGATACTGCGTTATTTATTCTAGCTAAAATAGAGATACTGGTCATTCCAGCGACAGACGCGATGACAATGCCGCCAGTTCCGTGAGGAGCATACTCGAAAACATAAGGGAATCTGTTAAGGATGACGTTGGGGTGAAGGAGGAAGTAAAGAATAGACTGAACGATGATATCGATGAATGCACATATCTGTTGGATTTGTACTTGAAGAACATGGAGTAATGGGGAACGTAATCTGTAAATACGACAAAGGTGCTTGGCCCCGATTTTACTTTCGGATAAGCTGAGCACCTTTGTCTTGTCGTTATAGCGGCGGATTCTTATGACACTTCCGGCATACCGGATAGTAGCGGTCGTTGCCGCCAATCACAATTTGATCGCCCGTATATATAGGATTTCCGTTGCCGTCTACCCGCAGGTTCATCGTCGCTTTCCGCTCGCAGAACCAGCAGATCGTCTTCATTTCCTCCAGCTTGTCTGCATACAGCAGCATATATCGGCTTCCTTCGAACAATTCGTTGCGGAAATCATTTTTAAGTCCGAACCCCATTACCGGAATATTGAGCTCATCCACGATGGAGGTGAGCTGCATAATCTGCTCCTTTTTCAGGAACTGCACCTCATCCACAAGCACGCAAGAAATCGACCCGGTATGGCGGCGCACAATCTCGAATACATCTGTATGCGGATGAATCGGTATCGCCTCACGTCTTAATCCGATGCGGGAAGACACATAGCCAACTTCGTCCCGGTCATCCACCGCAGAAGTGAAGATAAGGACAGACTTGTTCTGCTCCTGATAGTTGTGTGCGACCTTTAAGATTTCGATGGATTTTCCGCTGTTCATCGCTCCATATCGAAAGTATAACTGTGCCAAACTTATGCAACTCCGTTCTTTGCTGAAATAACGAAGTTTATAATAGCACACCCGAATGAATTAATCGAGAATGACCGGTTTGTCAGGCTGCTTCAAAAATTCGAACATCGTCCGAATTTGCCGTTCCGTATTACGCTCGACAGAAAGCTCGGGAAGCTCATCTTCGCGAAAGAAACGGACGGCGCTCGTTTCTACGCCGCTTAACGCTTCTCCGCCAACCACCCTGCATTGAATGAACAGCTTATACACATGGTACGGCTCCGGAGGATGATGGTGAAGCCGCTTATCCATGACCGCCAGCAGTCTGACCGCTTCCGCCTCATAGCCTGACTCCTCATTAATTTCCTTTACGGCTATTTCTGCAGGTGAGTATCCGATATCCGCCCATCCACCGGGCAATGACCATGCGCCGTCGGCTTTTTCCCGGACGAGCAAAATTCGATTGTCCTTGAATACTACGCCGCGAACATCGACCTTAGGTGTCGCATAACCATCCTCGGCCGCAAAAGCGAGCTCGATCTGTTCCTTGTTCACTTTGGAATAGTTGGCCATCATGTCTACGCTCATTTCCCGCAATTCCTCATACCGTTCCCGGTCATATACATCCTTCGTGTAAGTGAGTCCGGTTTGGGCCAGCGCTTGCAGCCGCTTTGCCCATTGAAGCCACTTAAGGTCGTTCGTACTCCCCGTATCGTGGCAGTCGATTAGATCCAACAGTTCCTTTGTTCGCGTGAAAATTGCATTTGGTGCCGTTGCGAAATGATCGGACTGCACGGTGTCGAACCACTTTGCTCCTGCGGTATAGACTCCGGCAGCAATACCCGCGGCAATGTCAGCTTCGCTATCCCCGATCCATACGGCTTCAGCGGGAACTGCTTGCAGGGCGTGAAGCGCTGCTGCAATTCCTTCCGGGTCAGGCTTCGATCGCTTCACGTCGTCTCCCGTAATGGCCACGTCAATGAATGGGGCCAGACCGAGCATGCCGACTGAAATATCGTAGGCTCTACGGCCTTTGCCGGTTACGACGCCGACCGCTATGCCTCTCTCTTTCAAGGCTTGCAGCAAGCTGCGAATGTCAGCCGACGAGCGCACGAAGCTCGGATGCCAGTTGCGGTACAGCTCGAAGTATTCTTCGATTGCCTGTGGCAACAATCCGGCATGCCGAAGGTTGGCTGTGAGGATGCCTTCCTCTGTCGGTCCGAACATGGCGACAATCTCTTTGTTCGTGACGATACGGTTATCGTATCGTTTGAATACCGATGTAAACGCATGCAAAGATAGCGGCAGCGTATCCGCCAACGTCCCGTCAAAGTCAAACAGAACCGCTCGAATCATCGTATCCGCCCTCCCATGTAAGGTTGATCAACATTCCGTATATCCATCATTATGACCGATCTTGAGGCGATCCGCCAGCACAGCGATGAAGGGTTGGACGAGAGCAACGATGAACAAAACGAGAAAGAGGGGAGACTTCTCCTCTTTCTCGCCTTAAGGATTTCGTTGAAGCGATAAAGTGAGAATGACGGTTCCCCCTTCTCTTTCAAGCGAAAGCGTGGAGCATGGATCGTGCGTCCTCCTGATGGAAGGGGAGAATGAAGCAAAGAGGCGGCAGAAGCGAATCACCGTCAGTCTGAACATGAGATGCGACTGGACGAACGGAACATGCCGACTTTAGAAACGAAGACCTGCTTTTAAACGCGGTTGTGGCCAGCCTCAGCAGCAGGTGAAGCTCCAGCTAATCCTGTCCTCCTTCGTACGGAACCGTACTGTCCTTCAACATCCAAATAGCGGTGGCCGGCTTCGGCAGCTTCAAGTTGAGCACCTTGGCTTTGGCCGCATCCGAATATTTCAAGCCCCATCTATCAAAAAACTCAAGCAGATTGTTGCCGCTTAACTCCGATGCCTTCACCACGAACAGATCGATTCGAGCCTGATCGTTCTGCGGCAGCTGCGCTTGCGGCATGTCGCGGACAGAAGAGTGCAACTTCGTATACAGATTCCAGCCGTAAGCGAGCTGCAGCTGGCGGAACATGATCAGACGCGTCCAGACGTCGTTCTGCTCGTCGTCGTTGAAGTTTTTATTCGGATGGTTGCTGTTCAAATATTCGAAGGCGACGTCATAATATGTTTTGCCGTCTGCAGTCTTCTTGGTAAGAAGACGGGAATGGTTGCCAAAATGATCTTGAATGAACAGGGAGTATATATTGACCGTCGCCTCACCGACCGCGCCCCATGTCCAAGCGTACTGCTGGTATTCGTGGCCTGTCTCATGCCACCAGCCCCAGCCGTCGAGCGTCTTGATGCCGTTCACGGTGACCGCATCGATAGCCGACGGATCGTTGAAGAACATGATCGGATAACCGGCATGCATGAAGCCGGCGCTAATCTGGGTATCACCGACATAACGGTACGGAAGTGTAATACTGCGGTGCGGCTCTGGCTTGTTCGGCGCGACGCCCACCAGTTTATCGTACTGATCGAGCATGACATCCCATAATTTCAGGAACTCATCCGGGTTATCCAGATTGCGCACCAATTCGGATGGAACGGTGATAATGACGCGTGTTGATTGCAGCTCTGCCCAAGGAGCCGCATAGTTGCGTACGGAGTTCTTCCATACCTCCTTGTCAGTCGTTCCCATCACATAGTACGGAGCATTGACGGCTCCGCTCAGATGAACCGCAGCCTTCTTGCCTGAATACGGCTTCGTCGGAATCAAATAGACCAATCCGCCGTATGGGCTCGTTACCGTATTGGCGCCCGGCTTCAACGTCATCCGTGTCGTTACGAGCGGTGCGCGTGACCACTTGTCGATCGGCAGGCCGCTCAGATTATCGGTATGAGCGCCGATCTGCACATCCAGGTCGGCCGTTCCCTCTGGCACAGTGATGGTAATCGTCTTGCCCGCTTCCGCGTACAATCCGGTGCTGATCCAATTTTTCGGAACGGTTCCTTGGCGCAGGTAATCATAAGTGGAGTAATTGAAATCGACTTCGACAACTTTGTCGTTGATGATAGGGGCTTCAGCGGGCACCTTGCCCGGGAAGGCGTCGGCGAACGGCGACTTCGTTCCGGACGGATTCTGGTAAATGCGGTCCATAACGACCGGAAGCAGGGAAGCGCTATAAGGCTTCTTTTTCGGATCGACCGGGATCGCCACATGGGTTAATTGATCGGAATCGGATTGGACTTGATTATAAATCGAACTGGACGGAGTAAGGGCGCCGAGTGTTGAGCTTAACGCAGAAGTTAATATGGCCGTTTTCTGTTCAGCATTCGAGTCTGGGAAGCCGATTTGAACTTCATCGATGGTTTTGCTGCCGGCTTCCACTGATTTGGCTTCGGTCATCAAATTCCCGATTTCGTAGGTGGCCGCTTGATTGACATTCAGAAACGGCGCCGTACCATCCCACGTCGTTGCCTGATTGTTCATCAAGCTCAAGCCGACCGAGTTGAGCAGCAGCTGAAGCGGATAATCCGTTCCGAGGGATGCCGAAGACTGATTGGTGTCCAAGGATACATAAGGGAATTGCTCCAATACCCATCCTTTGAGCGCGACGACCAGCCTCCCTCCTTTGTGTATGTAATCAAGCAGCGCCGGCACTTCGTCTTTACTGACGAACTTATAGTCGATGAAGGCGACAGGGAACTTGCTAGGATCGAGCATTGGCTTGCCGCTCTTATCGGCCGCTTGCCAACTATCGATAAGCGTAATATCGACTGGCAGATCGGAACGCGCCTTGAAGTCTTCTGTCTTCGTGAGGATGGCGATGCGTCCTTTGCCGGCAAGTGCGTCCTCATAACTCGTCGCCAAATCTTCTGTCGCCCACAATAGAATATTGCGCGCAATCGTCGCTTTGCTGTTCGATTGAGCGGGTTCGCTCAATTTGAAATACGATTCGCTTCCGACCGTGACAACCCGGCCTTGTCCGTAACGTGCCGCTGCCATGATGGGCGTCGATTTCGGGCTGGCCGCCACGGCGAAGGCATTCTGGCCTATGGCTGCGACGCCGCCGTTATAGGAATCGCCGTTAAGCGGTATGCCTGTCGTATCCCGGCTTAACAGATTCAGGTCGCGCTGCGTAAAGGAAGCGGTTACAATTTTGGGGTTGGGCGACGGCTCGGATTTCTCGGATGATGGTGCAACTGCCGGCCCTGCAAATATAGAAGTCGAGAACAAGGAAATTGCCAGTGCCATGGAGCAGATTGTGGAGATCATAACCATTTTCGTATTCGTTTTCATGCCAATGATACACTCCTTTGTATCCATATTCATTGTCATGGAGTATACGCCTGCTGCATGGGGATGTGTGTTCTCTCCCTGTAATGGCGCTTGCTGGGATGAGAGGGGGATTGCTCTGTGAGAAATGATGAACAGCAGCGAATGCGGGAGCCGCATAGTTCCCCGAATAGTACCTCCCTTCCTCGCCTGGCTTACTGCTGTCGTACGTTATAATGCTCTTGCTGTGTATCATATTGTACTGAACAGCGATGGTATTTACAATAAGTAACAACTATTAAAAGCAGTTAATATGCTTCATGTTCAATACGTTCCTATTATATTGTGACAAAAAAAGAGTGATGCCCGAACAATCTGTTGTATAACGGACGAGATATGGTGTATACTGGAATTAATTGAGAACATATGTTTGTTTTTTTGCCGGAATGGCTGTGACAATATGGGCGAGGAGGGGCTTAGGTATGGAGCAACAGCATCAGCCATGGCATGTTTCGGACAAGGTGCTGGCCCGTAAGGGGGCAAGCAAGGCTGCGGATATCCCGGAAGAGGTGCTTGAGTTATTGCATCAGGGTGCGCTTGAAAGCGTCAATTTGACGGAATGGTTGGCTGTCGATCATGTGATTCTGCTGCGGCATGTCCTGCCTGAAGTTGGGCTTTATAAGTTAGTGCAGCCGTTAGAGCTGAAGATTAACCAACTGAAACAGAATAGCACGATGAAGATCATCCCGTTCATTGCCGAAGCAATACGAGTGGAACTGCAGGAGCGCAATCCTCAGGATTTCACTGCTGCTATTAATTTTCTGTCCGCTCATCGGTCCGATAGCGTACGTTGCTGGGCAACTTATATGATCGGCTTGAACGAGGAGCTTTCCTTAGAGGAGAAGCTGGTGCAGATGAAGCCATTTGCAGCCGACAAGCACTTCGGTGTAAGAGAAATCGGTTGGATGGCCGTCCGCGAATCGATTATTCGTGAGCTTCCGGCAGCGATCTCCCTCTATCGGAGCTGGGTGACGGATTCGGATGCCAATGTCCGAAGATTCGCCATTGAATCGACAAGACCGAGGGGAGTCTGGTGCAAGCATATTGAACAGTTAAAGCTCGAACCGGAATTGGCGCTGCCGCTATTAGAATGTGTCAACTCCGACCCGGCTAAGTATGTTCAAGATTCAGCAGGCAATTGGCTGAACGATGCGAGCAAGGCGAAGCCGGACTGGGTCCTGCAAGTATGTGATGATTGGCTGCGGGCATCGGACACGAAAGAGACGAGAAGAATCGTAGCCAAGGCCAAGCGAACGCTTGCCAAGCAAGTGCAATGATTAATGATTGCTTGCCGACGGGATATATGTTGTTTCCATTGCACCATATTCAATGGAGGCCTGAGACAAATGGGGGCGCCAATGCTGGAACGTTACCCTTGCGAACATTCGCTTAAAAAAATTCTAAAAAAAACAAACCTTTTTCATCTCTAATGCATCTAATAACAAGGCGGGCAAGCTGTAATGCTTGAAATCATAAAAAACAAGAAGCCGCCAGATATGAAAAAGGTATAATACGTCGGGAACAGCTAGAGAATGGAGGACATAGCAGCGCTGTTCGAGTCTTTTGAATCCGGGGCAATGTGCTCTCCATTTGCTCTATCAAGGACAAAGAACAGCAAGAGACGAAAGCGGACTTTACAGTAAATAATGAACAGTGGCATGACATCATTCATATGGATTGGCTGCAAGTCAATCAAGTAACTGAATACGGTATCATGCTGTAACGGCACCCTTTCTAATCACTGCTATTGAGCGCTAACCTCAATGTCTGATAAGAAGGGGTGTTTTTTCTCTGTCTAGTAAAATTTACAAAGGAGAGCCAGAGTGAGCGATGAAGCGCTCTCCATGGTGCGAATCGATATCCCGAGGCAGCTTATGCGCTAGGCTCGACGCGGCTGAGGTACTGAGATGTGCCGTCCTCGTTTTCAGACCAACAGCCAGCAGAGAAACAGAAGTAAAGCGGTTATAAAAAGAACCATTAAGCCGTGGCTTAATGGTTCTTGCACTCTTTATTAGAGTTAATACTCATTCCCCGTTGGATTTCATGCAGTCAAAATGGCACAGTTCCCTCATAGCGGCAGGACCCACGATGGGGGTTATGCCCATCTAATTCAGTACATCTCGGCAGCGTCTCTAGGCAAGGATTTAACATGATGAATATGTGCGGTAACTCTTTCGTCGTCACAATGAGGATATTGATAACCAAAATGGTCTGCGACTTTTACAGCGACGCTTCTGAACAAGTTGCACATCGCAAAAAGCGATTGCCATATATTCTCGTAATCAGCGTCAGAATAAGTATTTACCAACTCATTCCAGAGATGATCCTCAAGATATTTTTCGAAGTATTTGCCGAACTTACCTGCGCTCACAGTGAAATTTGTGGCTATGCCAATATGCCATTCAAGCATGCTGTTGAGCATGCTTCTCACAGGATCTTCAAGCATCGCCTTTGCATATGGCAGCTCTTCTCGCCACAGCCCTTTTGCGACATTTGCGCTGCACCACCAAAACTCATTGCAGCAATCCGAGAATAGCTTCGCAGTCGGTTGCCCGATAAGGTAGTCTTCATCACTCGCCTGAGGAAACGGTTCGATTATTTGATCTTTATCCAGAAGGAGGATACTCAAGCTGTCACGCCCTACGAGTTCATCCGACATCTCTATAGGCACTAGAGTAAGGTCTATCCGATTGCCGTCTGTGAACTGCATAAGATAAGGGAAACATCCATTCTCTTCCGCTGGAACAAGAGAAATATCCTCGGGCATTTGCATGATCATTCTGTCGCCAAACCGATTAACCCAGCTATGATCCGATGTAAATGATTCGATGGCTTCGACGACATATACGATATCATAATCTTGAAAACAGTCTTTCTTTACATTTGGATTGGTTCGTGATCCGTTCATAATGACAGCGCGGATTCGCTCATCTTGTGTGGCGGTGGTTAGTATCAAATCCATCATTTCTTTTTCGGTTCTCATTTCGTAACAACCTCCCAATTATAGTTTTCAAACATACATGCAGCCCAATCAGGAGGCGCTCGGGAATGATAACCGGGCCGATATGCCTTACATAAGCGTTATAACTTGTTTAGCCTTTTCTTCATATCCATCCCTTCCTTTCCTGCTCATCAATCATCTTAAAGATGACTATATCCTAAGAGTGGAAGATTCACAATATTTGGTTCCAGCTTTGTGTCCAGATTCTGCCGCGGGATGCAATGCCGCAAGCAGACGAATCCATCCTCCAGGATGAGACGTTTTCTTGTTCTACAGGAGATCGTCAGCGCATGTCTTTATTCTCGGATGGGCATACCATAAAAAAACTCTTTTTCAGGATAAAAAAGAACGAAACAATTAGGAGGGTGGGTCCGCTGTCTCTTAGCAAGGAGCGGGATGGTCTTATGACGGAAGATGACAAGCAGCCGCTTCAACCCGATTTGATTGCACAGTTGGATGAAGTGCGTCAGGCGCTGGGCGATAGCTCCGATCTCGTTATTCGGCAATTGAAGGCCGGTCAGGACGGGAAGACGGACGTTGCCTTTATTTATTTGGACGGAATGGTCAACCCGACAATTGTATATTATTTGATCCAGTCCTTTCTGGTGCGATCTGACCGTGTGGACCTGAACATGACAACGAACCAGACGTCTGATGCGGGAGCTTGGATACAGCAGCTGGGAATTGCGGCAGGGGATGTGCAGCCGCTTAAGCGGCGGGATGATCTGCTGCATGCGGTACTGTGCGGCAAGACGGTGCTGGTCATCGACGGGCATGATGAAGCTCATGCAGTATGCACGAACGGATGGGAGCATCGCACTGTCAGCGAACCGACCTCCCAGACGGTCATCAAAGGGCCGCAGGAAGCTTTTACAGAGACAATTCGCGTCAATACGGCGCTGGTCCGCAAGCGCATTAAACATCCGGATTTACGTATCGAATCGAAGGAGCTCGGATTGCTGACGAAGACGTCCGTGTCCGTCATATATATACAAGGGATCGTTGACGAGGGCGTGCTTGCCGAGCTTCATTCGCGCTTGGAGTCTATAAAGATTGACGGTGTGCTAGAAAGCAATTACGTGGAAGAGTTCATTCAGGACAGCACCTTCGGCTTTTTTCCTACAGTGAACAATACAGAACGGCCCGATGTAGTGGCGGCCGCATTATTGGAAGGAAGAGTCGCCATTATTATTGACGGCTCGCCGCATGTCTTGATTGTGCCGTCCTTGTTTACCGAATTTATGCAGTCGGCGGAAGATTATTACCAGCGCTATGATTTCGGTTTTTCGCGCATGCTCCGCTTTGTTTCTTTTGTCATTACCTTATTGACTCCATCTATATACATCGCCTTGACCACCTTCCATCAGGAAATGATTCCGACCCAGATGTTGATCAGCCTTGCCGCGCAGCGGGAAGGGGTTCCTTTTCCCGCATTTGTGGAAGCCGTCATGATGGAGATTACGTTCCGGCTGCTGTATGAAGCCGGGATACGGATGCCGCGCGCTGTCGGCACGGCGATTTCGATTGTAGGCGCCTTAGTGTTGGGACAAGCCGCGGTCGAAGCGGACTTGGTATCTCCGGTCATGGTCATCATCGTCTCGATTACCGCCATTACAAGCATGATCTTTCCGAATCCGGAAGTCGGCATATCCATTAGGCTGCTTCGGTTCGTCTTTATGGGGTTGGCGGCCTCATTCGGCTTCTACGGAATATTTATCGGATCGGTTATTTTGGTCATGCACATGTGCCATCTGGAATCGTTCGGCAAGCCGTATATGTCGCCGCTCGCGCCGTTCCGCTTGCCGGATCAAAAGGATACATTGGTGCGCGCACCGTGGTGGATGATGTACACGCGGCCGAGCCTGCTGCACACCAATGTGTACAGAGAGCCGCCTGACGAATCAACAGAGAAGAGAGGCGGTTCGGATTCGTCATCATCGTAATTATGAAGCATGGGAGGATGTCCAATGAAACGAATGGCGGGAGCCTTTCTGGCTCTGATGATGATTGCCCTGCTGCTGACATCGTGCTGGAACCGGAGGGAGTTGGATACGCTGGGCATTGCCCTGGGTATCGGAATCGACAAGCAGGACGGCGAGTATATCGTGTCCGCGCAACTTGCCAACGTCAGCGCGATTGCCGCCAAAAAGGGGGGCTCTACGGCTGCACCTGTATTAGTCGTCCAAGAGAAGGGACGCATACTTTTGGAAGCCTTCCGCCATATGACTGTGCAAATTCCGCGCAAAGTGTATTTATCCCATATGCGTATCCTAGTAATTAGCGAGGAGGTAGCCAGAGAAGGGATGAAGTATTTGCTCGATCTGTCGCGCGATCATGAAATTCGGGGTGATTTTTACGTTGTCATAGCCCGCAACACGTCGGCGCAACATGTGCTCGAGGTAATAACGCCGTTTGAACGCATGTCGGCAAATAAGCTGTACATGGCGTTGGAGCAGTCGGAGAAGAACTGGGCCCCGACGAGAGGCGTGCTGTTGAATGATTTCTTGCAGCAGTCGTTCCTCGTCGGCAAGGAACCGGTACTTCCTGGCGTCACTATCGAAAATCCCGGCCAATCCGCAAACAAGGTGGAAAATACGCAAAGAACGTCAGATCTGACCATAACGAAATTTAGTACACTCGGCGTATTCAGACAAGATAAGCTGATCGGATGGCTCAATGAAGAGGAGAGCAAAGGATATAACTATATTACGGGAAATGTCAGCAGCACAATCGGGATTACGCCTTGTCCGGGCGGGGGCATTATCGGACTGGAGGTAAAGCGCGCCGACAGTTCGGTGACTGGCCAATTCCGCAACGGCAAGCCCGAAATACGGATTAACATAACGGTAGATGTGAATGTGGCAGAAGCCGCTTGCAATATTGATCTGGTTAAGCCGGAAGTCATCGCTCGCGTGGAACGGGATACGGAGAAGAATTTTTCCGATCTGCTTCGCGCATCCGTCTATAAGGCGCAGCGTGTATTCCGTTCCGATATTTTTGGATTCGGGAAGGCGTTGCATAAGGCGGATTTTACGGAATGGAAGAAGATCAAAAGCAAATGGAATGCTATTTACCCCGATGTCCCAGTTCATATTACAACGCATGTCAACTTGAACGAAACAGGGACACAGCTCAATTCCTATCTTAAATTTTACGAGAAGGCGGATTAGCTTATGGCTATCTTGATTCTGGCCGTTATCGGCGTTCTGATCCTGTGGATTGAAGTTCCGCAATTGCGGCGTCAGAATCGCTCGAAGGGGCTCCCGTGCTTTAACATCATGTTTGCAGGCGCCATGGTACTGGCTCTGGTCTATTTGTTGGATGTGCCGCTGCCAAATCCGAATCAGTGGTTTGCCTGGGTGATGGAGCCGCTTAGCCGTCTTATTATCGATAGCTTGGACAGGATGGTGCAGCAATGAGAAGGGAACAGATTGATGTTCGCCAGCTATTATGTTTGGTTGTATTGCATACGGTGGGCTCATCCGTCCTGTATGTGCCGTCTGCCGCGGCGTATTACAGCAAACAGGATGGATGGCTTGCGGTGATGGTTGCCATATTAGCGAGTACAGGTGTAGCTATCCTCTATGCAAAATGGCTGGGGACGGTCCCCGAAAAAACGATTTTTGATTACATAGATAACACCCTTGGAAAATGGCTGGGGAGCGTGCTCATTCTATTGTACGCTTTTGTGTCGTTTCTGGACGGAGTAGCTTCCTTGTTAAGCTATTTGGGTTCGTTCCTGACGACTCAAATCATTCCGGAGACACCGCGTATGGCGGTGCAGGCGATGTTTATAGTGGCGGTCGTCATCGGATTGCGTTTAGGAATGAGAACGGTAGCGAGGGCCGGTGAACTATTTGCCATTGTAATGACGATCACGTTTGTTGCCTTGACGGTATTCGTGTTTCCCCAAGCCAAGCTCGATAATATTCTCCCGATGTTTGAAGCGAACGGAGCCGCTTATTCACGGACAGTCATTCACTATTTAAGCTTTACGACATTGACGCTGTTTTCCTTTTGGGCGTTGTATCCCCAAGTGAATGGCAACCGCGGATCCAAAATTCGGGCATTTGTAATCGGACATGCAATCGGAGGTTTCTTTTTATTTCTGATGACGTTCATGTGTATTTTAGTATTGGGCAGCGAGAGTACGGCAAGAGCCTCATTTCCGAGTTATATGCTTGCGCAGAAAATCAATATTGCGGATTTCATAACCCGAATTGAAGTATTGATGGCGACGCTTTGGCTCACTACCTTATATTTTAAAATGAGCATGTACTTTTATTTCGGAATTAAAGCGCTCGAGCATGTGCTTCAATTAAAAGACGGCCGCTCGTTGATTTTCCCTTGGGCGATTATTTGCACGGTGCTTTCGTTAATCCTATATCCGAATACATCCTATCAGATTTGGTGGGATACCCGCATTTGGCCGGTGTTGGCCATTGTGTTATATGTGTGCTTTCCGGTTGGACTGTGGCTGATATCCTTCTTGAAAAATCAGGTGCGGGAGCTGAGTAAGTAAAAAGGAGAGGGTGCCTCTGCGCCACTTCAACGATATTGACGATGGAGACACCCTGATTGGATGCACAAACTCTATATTAAAAAGATTGATGTGTAACGAATTCACGGACCGGTTTGCGGTAACCGCGCGGACGCTGACTGGAGGTGTCTTCTTTGCCGATCGCAATCAACATGGCCGGTATGTATTTGTCAGGGATATTAAGGATGGACTGCACTTGATCGGGATCAAATCCGATCATTGGGCAAGTATCCCAGCCCTTCGCTTTGGCAACAAGCATGAATTGCATTGCGGACAAGCTAGCGTTGCGAATGGCGTCCTCTCTCTTAAATGTGTCTCCCCGTTCTTCATAAAATTGTATCGTGCCCTCCACTGTCATATCGTACTCTTGTTTGCTCATGACGCCGAGATGAAGCAGTCCTTCGTTTAATTCTCCCGCGTTCAGATGGGCTTCCGTATCACCCAACACGATAATGACAGCTGAGGCGGTTTTGACCTTATACTGTTTATTGGCAGCTTCATAGATCTGATCCATTAGCGCTTTGTCCGTGACAGTTACATAGTGCGCATGCTGAAGGTTGAACGCGGATGGCGCGAATTTGACGAGCGAGAAAATATCATCAAGCTCCTCAGCGGATATTTCGATATTTGGCAAAAATTTGTTGGCGGAACGTCTTTCCTTGATGACGGTCAAGAAATCATTCATCATTTCGTTTTCCTCCTCGAATTCATCGGGATATTTGGTAACACTAGTATAGCATTATCACTTTAAAAAAGTAAGTAAATAATATAAACATATGAACAATATTTAAGTTACTATAAGTGGCGGGATTATTCTGTGAATTAAATTACATACTGCTATTTATTCAAAAAAAAGACACACCTCGTGCTTCACAGGCGTGTCCTGAACTCTTCGGTATCAATTTTGCCAAATCTGCGGATGGTCAGTTGGAGCATGAAGGGCAGCGCGAGCATTGCTTTCGACCTGAGCTTCATTTTTGCAGCCGGGAATGACGCAAGTGACCGCTTCGTGTCGCAGACACCAAGCAAGCGCCCATTCAGCCATGTTGACATCCTTTGGCACTTCCGTGCGTTGAATTTCTTCGACCTGCTTCAGCTTCTCATCGACTGCGGCGCGATCGTGGTTATGGCGCACATCGTTCGCCGCGAATTCCGCTCCAGGTCTGTATTTGCCGCTCAAATAGCCGCTCGCGAGCGGAACGCGCGCCAGTACGCCTAAGTTCTGCTCGATGCAGGAAGGGAAGACGTCTGCTTCCGGTTCACGATCGAGGCGGTTGTAGACGACTTGAATCGCGCTGGCGCCGACCTTGCTGGCAGTGGAAGTCTGATGCATGCTGTTGCTCTTGTTCAATGACAAGCCGATATGGCGGATCTTGCCGGCCTGTATCTGCTTATCCAGCATCGTCCACAAGCTGTCATTGTCGAATGCTTCATCGTCTCCGGAGTGGAATTGATATAGGTCAATATAGTCTGTCCGCAATGCGCGCAAGGAATCCTCCAACTGTTGCAGCACCTCTGCTGCACCGTACTGGGTCGTCCGCTTGAGATGGGAGTGGAACTTGTGCCCGAACTTTGTGGCGACGACCCAATCTTCCCGCTGGTTCCGCTGCAGAAAATTGCCGATAAACGATTCGGACAGATGATCCCCGTAGCATTCCGCCGTATCGATCAGGTTGATGCCTGTTTCTTTTGCTTTATGTAAAATTCGGTCTACTTCCTGCTGCGTGTAATCATGACCCCATTCACCGCCGAACTGCCACGTTCCGACGCCGATGACGGATACTTTCAATCCGGTTTTGCCGAGTTTGCGATATTGCATTCAACGATTCACACCTTTCTTCTCAACATCGAATTTCTACTCTGATGATAGCATATGGTACATCTATAATCTATTTTTGCAGGCTGCTGCGAATCCTGTATTTTGGACTGAAGAAAGGTTGACTTTAATAATGATAGCTAATATGATTTTTATACCTGGTAGGGTATGTGATTGCAGAGGATTCATGGAGGAGGAAATGACGTGAATTGGTGGATAGAGCTGGCGGTGCTCATTATTCTGTTTCTGTGTTATCAAATTTGGCAAATGTGGCCGGTCGCCGGTCTAACCTATGTAACACCGGCTGCCTTGTGCCAATTCATACAGATGGATCCAACTATCAAGCTCATCGACATTCGGGATCCTGTAGACTATATAGAATGCCATATAGAGGGCTCGACATCGATTTATGTGGGCAGGTTGCCTTTTGTATGGAGGAAGGAACTGTCGACGCTTGATTCCGTCGTCATTCTTGGGTCCCGTTCTAAAGAAGTAAGGAAGGCGGCCCGTATCCTGAAGCGAAGAGGGTTCGTTAAGCTGTACGCTGTGCACGCTTATCGATGCAAGCCGTGTGCTGCCGAAGCATCATGGTGAGACGATTGCGAATTATGGTAGAATGGAAAAAATACGAAAACCGGTTGCTCATCTTCGAAAGGCTTCGAGAGAGATTTACTTAAGCATACGAGGAGGATTTTGAATGTCGGAACGCCGATTTGACCCGAGCCTGATGGGGAGGCTGGATTCTCCAGAACGAAGAAAGATGCTTCCCGCTGAATAAATTATAACGATGCTGCCGATTCAAGCGCACGATACGGTGCTCGATATCGGTGCAGGAACAGGGTGCTAGTTGCCGTAGACGGGAAAATCCTTATAATGAATCGTATGGTTGTTTTATTCGAAGAAAGCATAATATAGGAGGAATTTATGCTCTACCTATCGGCTTTTTTGATTTCATCCCTAATCGTAATGTTCCTTATCCCGCCGCTGCGGAAGATGGCATTCCACATTGACTTTGTAGACAAGCCGCGGAAAGATAGTGAACGGAAGATACATCGGGAACCGATCCCGTTAACGGCGAGCCTTGCCATTTTTATCGGTTTTTTCATCGCTTACGTGTTGCTTGTGCGCAATGTCATGGTGGAGTCGATCGCCATTTTTGGCGGAGGTCTGCTCATCCTGATAATCGGTACAGTGGATGATTGGTATAAGACGCACGGCAAAGAATTCCCCGCGCTGCCCAAGCTGTTGGTGCAGGTGTGTGCTGCAATTATAGTCTTTAGCGCCGGTATTAAGTTTGAAGGATTTACCAATCCGTTCACGCACGAATTCGTCAGTTTGCCTGGATGGATGCAGTTCATCTTGACGGTCATGTGGATATTCGGCGTTACGACGGTTATTAATTTTTCTGATGGAATGGACGGTCTGGCAGGCGGCCTGACGGCGATTTCCGGAGGAACGCTCTTTGCGGTCGCCTTGGCGCAAGGACAGAGCGTATCCGCCATGATGGCTATTATTCTGGTGGGGGTTTCCGTTGGCTACTTGCGTTATAACAAACCTCCGGCAAAGGTATTTATGGGAGATGCAGGCGCGACGTTCCTGGGGTTCATTCTTGGGGTCATCGCACTGGACGGCGCCTTCAAGCAGGCGACGGTATTATCCTTGTTCATCCCGATTCTGGCTTTGGGCGTACCGATCTTCGACAACGTCTTCGTTGTCATCCGCCGCTTCCTGCAAGGGAAACCGGTGTACAAGGCGGATGCTTCCCAAGCGCATTACCGTTTGCTCGCGATTGGCTTGAATCAGAAGCAGGCTGTGGCATTTCTGCTGCTGATTAACCTGTGCTTCGGTCTGACCTCGATTATTCTAACGTTGCTGCAAGTGTAGAACATGTACAGGATGTGTACATAGACAAAGGGGCTGTCCCACCAGTGGATTGTGCTGGCGGGATAGCCTTTTTCATCATGCCTGCTGCGCATGTCTATACTTCAATCGTCTTGATGATGCGCGCCGGGTTCCCCCCGACCACGACATTGTCCGGCACATCCTTCGTGACGACAGCTCCGGAAGCGACGACGACGTTATTGCCGATCGTCACGCCCGGGTTAATGACGGAACGTCCGCCGATCCAGACGCGGTCGCCGATCGTTACCGGTTTGCCGTATTCATAGCCGGAGATTCGTTCCAGCGGATGAAGCGGGTGGGTTGCCGTATAAATGTGGACCCCCGGTGCGAGAAAGCAATTGTCTCCGATCCGGATTTCACACACATCCAGCATAACGCAGTCGAAGTTCGCATAGAACCCTTTGCCTACATAAATGTTATAGCCGTAATCGCAACGGAAGGTTGGTTCAATATACACCCCTTCGCCGACCGTTCCGAATAACGTTTGCAGCAGCCGAGTGCGTTCTTCAGCGTCCGTTTCCGTTGTTTGATTATATAGACGTGTCAGTCGTCTTGCCTGCTCACGCTCGCGTACAAGCTCCTCGTCTCCTGCCAAATATATTTCGCCGCAAATCATTTTTTCTTTTTCAGATCGTGTTGTCACTGTCTTGTATCTCCTTCTGAGTTGAAGTTTTATAGCGATATTCTTACCTTTCATTATCAAACGATGCGCACTGTTTTGGCAAGCGATGCGGTCACGTCCCAGATAGATCGCGATGTGCAACCGAATTCACAGGAATAGCAAAAATATGGTATGATAGGTTCATCTTTGAAGGGGATGTGAACGTTGCCGTGAGTAAGATAATTGGGTTCAGCATGCTGTGGTGGCTGTTAGGCAATCCGTTTTTGGCCGTTATCGTATTGCTTCTCCTTATCTATATTATTGACCGGCAGTTTATCGGTCTTTCACCGAGCATGATTAAGCCTTTGAAACGGATGAACCGTATTTCGAAGCTGAAGCAACAGCTGCACACGAATCCGCATGACATCTCGGCTAAGCAAGAACTGGCGCGCTTGCTCATGGAGCGGAAGAACTACCGTGAAGCCCGCCACCTGCTGGAGCCGCTGCAGGAGTCAATGGACCATTCGGCTGAATACTGGGATGACCTCGGCACCAGCTACATTCATACGGGAGACCCCGAGAGGGGAGACGCGGCGATTCGCACCGCGTTGGCAATCAATCCGCGCGTCAAATACGGCGAGCCTTACCTGCGGCTGGCCGCGATGTATTCGCAGTCAGATAAGAACAAGGCAATAGAAGTGCTGCAATCATTCCAGCATATCCAATCTTCTTCCTGCGAAGCCTATTATCGTCTAGGATTATTATACGAGCAGATCGGGAAGCAAGAGGAAGCGAAGAACGCATGGGAGGAAGCGATTCACATCTACCGAGCGCTGCCGCGCTATAAGAAGCGTCATGAGCGCAAATGGATGATGAAGTGTCGCTTCAAGAGAGGAATTGCGTAACGGCACGTGAGATGAAGGGAAATCAGGTCTTCATTTCCGAATGGGAATGCAGGACCTTTTTTGTTCGCAAGATAACTACATGAGAAGCATCATCGCCTGCATGACCATGGCGAGTTCGGAAGACAGTTCCTTGCGAAGCGGGGTCATACAAGCTGACAATGAATGAATGTATAATCAACAGTCGTTTTGCATAGGTGGGGGGACTATGCTACACTGTGATTCATATAGAGATGTGCTTGTTCAAAAGGGGACTTTTGGAACAACCTCTAGGAGGAGATTGTATGGACGAGAATAATCTAGAACATGACTGTTGTGCAGTCTCTAATGATCGCAAGAGCCACCACTCTGAGAAGACGAAGAAGAATTTAATTACCCGTCTCAACCGAATCGAGGGGCAAATACGCGGCGTCAAAGGACTGATTGAGAAGGACACGTATTGCGACGATGTGTTGAATCAGATTTCTTCGATTCAAGCGGCCTTGAACGGTGTGGGCAAGCTGCTGCTGGAGCATCATATGAAGAGCTGCGTGATCGAACGCATCCAAGAGGGCGATCACGAAGTGATTGATGAAATATTGACGACAATGAACAAATTAATGAAATGAAAGTTGCAGGGATTCGAGAGAATCCCATTTTCTATGCATTATAAAATAGGGTGGGTACCTACTGTATAAAGTTGTTGACTGATATAGGGTAGAGGGGTATACTAAAAACGAGGAGGTGAACTTCTTCCGGTCGCTAGCGGTTGCGGCAAGCCGCATGATACTCAGGGTGCGAATGCGGCACACTAGAAGAACGAACGCTGTACGTATCGATGAGGGTTAACAATTCAATGAAATGATATATAAAAGGAGATTTGAATAAGATGCAAACTGTGACGTTGAACGTAGAAGGAATGAACTGCGGACACTGCGTAAGCTCCGTTGAAAATGCGATGAAGCAATTGGGTGCGAGCGGAAAAGTGGATTTGGCGGCAGGTAAAGTAACGGTAGAGTACGATGAGAGCCAGCTGACGCTGGATGCGATTAAAGAAGCAATCGAAGATCAGGGCTACGACATCGTGTAATGACAAGCCGTCCGACGCAAGGGCGGCTTTCTTTTCAGAACGAACGCGAGGCTAAGAAGCAGGTGAGGTGTTATTTTATGGACGCAACTGGTAAGGGAATAAAGCAAACCTCTTTACAAATTTCAGGCATGACCTGTGCAGCTTGCGCAAATCGGATCGAGAAAGGGTTGAATAAAATCGAGGGCGTTGCGGAAGCGAATGTGAATTTTGCCATGGAACGGGCGACGGTCACGTATGATCCAGGCAAGACTGATGCCGGACGAATGGAAGAAGCGATTCAGAAGCTTGGTTATGATACCGTGAAGGATACGGTCGATTTGCAGCTTGACGGTATGACGTGTGCGGCTTGCGCAACTCGAATCGAGAAGACGCTCAACAAGATCCCTGGCGTTGCTTCAGCCACAGTTAACTTTGCAATGGAAACGGCTCGTGTGGAATACAATCCGGCGGACTTGTCGGTTCAAGATATGCAGCAGCGGGTAGAGAAGCTTGGCTATACGGCAGTGCCGAAGCAGGCTCAGGGAGAGCCAGCGGAGCACCGCAAGCAGGAAGTGACGCGCCAGAAGCGCAAGCTGATTGCATCTGCGATTCTATCATTCCCGCTTCTATGGTCGATGGTCAGCCACTTTTCCTTCACGTCATGGATATGGCTGCCTGAATTGTTCATGAATCCGTGGTTCCAACTGGCGTTGTCCACACCGGTCCAATTCTATATCGGGAAGCAATTCTATGTCGGAGCGTACAAGGCGCTCAGCAACAAGAGCGCCAACATGGACGTGTTGGTTGCGCTGGGGACTTCGGCGGCTTACTTTTACAGCCTCTATCTGACCATTCAATGGGCTGTGCAAGGCGCTAACGGACACCATGGTCCGGAAATGTATTACGAGACTAGTGCCGTGCTCATTACTCTTGTCATCCTCGGCAAACTGTTCGAATCGCTTGCCAAAGGCCGCACCTCTGAAGCGATTAAGAAGCTGATGGGATTGCAGGCCAAGACGGCTCTGGTCGTCCGCGACGGACAGGAGCTGACCATTCCGGTGGAGGAGGTCCTTGCCGGGGATGTCGTGCTGGTGAAGCCGGGCGAAAAGATTCCAGTGGATGGAGAAGTGCTGGAAGGAACATCTTCTGTCGATGAATCGATGTTGACAGGAGAAAGTATTCCTGTCGATAAAAATGCCGGGGACCAAGTCATCGGCGCGACGATTAATAAAAACGGCAGATTGAAAATTCGCGCGACCAAGGTCGGGAGGGAAACCGCCTTGGCGCAAATCATCAAAGTCGTGGAAGAAGCGCAAGGCTCGAAAGCCCCGATTCAGCGGGTCGCCGACGTTATTTCCGGCATCTTCGTTCCGATTGTGGTCGGTATTGCGCTCATCTCTTTCTTTGTATGGTATTTCGCGGTAGCTCCCGGCAACTTCGCAGGTGCGCTTGAAATCGCGATTGCCGTACTGGTTATCGCATGTCCATGCGCTCTCGGTCTGGCTACGCCGACTTCAATTATGGCTGGTTCGGGCCGCGCTGCCGAGTGGGGCATTCTGTTCAAGGGCGGAGAGCATCTCGAATCTACGCACAAAATTGAAGCAATCATACTTGATAAGACCGGTACAATTACGAAAGGCAAGCCGGAACTGACAGATGTTGTTGCTGAGGGCATCGATGAAGCCGCGTTCCTGCGCTTGGTCGGTTCTGCCGAGAAAGATTCGGAGCATCCGCTGGCGGAGGCGATCGTGAGCGGGATAGTGAACAAAGGGATTGCATTGACGGCAACGGATGAATTTGAAGCAATGCCAGGGTACGGGATACGCGCTGTCGTGGAAGGCAAAGAAGTTCTTGCCGGTACACGCAAGCTGATGGGCAGATACGATGTACAAGCGCAGCATGCGTTCGAACGCATGTCCCGACTGGAGCAAGACGGCAAGACGGCCATGCTAATTGCGGTCGATCGACAATACGCGGGCATCGTTGCCGTCGCCGATACGATTAAGGACACTTCGAAAACAGCGGTTGCGCGTCTGAAGCAAATGGGAATCGAAGTCATCATGATTACCGGGGACAACGAACGCACGGCCCAGGCAATCGCGTCTCAGGCTGGCATCGAGCATGTGTTGGCTGAAGTGCTGCCGGAAGGCAAAGCGGCGGAAGTGAAGAAGCTGCAGGCGCAAGGCAAGAAAGTCGCGATGGTCGGCGATGGCATCAACGACGCGCCGGCGCTGGCGATGGCGGATATCGGGATGGCCATTGGCACCGGAACCGACGTCGCAATGGAAGCGGCTGATGTGACGCTGATGCGCGGCGACCTGAACAGCATCCCTGATGCGATTTACATGAGCCGCAAGACGATGAGCAACATTCGTCAGAACTTATTTTGGGCGCTTGCCTACAATTCAGTCGGCATTCCGATTGCGGCGCTTGGACTGCTGGCTCCATGGATTGCGGGCACGGCCATGGCGCTCAGTTCGGTATCTGTCGTGCTGAATGCACTGCGGCTGCAGCGGGTGAAGCTGTAATACGTCGTTATCGGGGGCGAACGGAAAGGGATTAAAGCCTCTCTCGCGCAATTGTTCATGTCGGATGTTGCCACCGGATGACGATAAATAAGCTTCAAGAGGAAGTATGGAACATGCAAAGTGTCCCTATAAAGTTATGCCAAGTCTTACGAAGTCTCGTAATGTGCCGCTGCCGTTACGGGGCTTTTTCTTTTTTTTCTCAATTTCCAAAAATAACTATTGAAAACGTTTTATAAAGATAATAATATATTATCAAGATAATAATTTATTATAAGAAATGCATCTAGTTACCGTATCCCCTTGTAGTTCGACTTATATAGTCATTATTAAACATTATCTTTTAATTGGTTACATACAGGAAGGAGGGCTCTTATGGAACAACTTGCGGCACACCCCAATCGGGTTCTATTGCAATCTTACTTCCCTATGGCCTCATTTATCGCTTCGATTATCGGTCCGAAATGTGAAGTGGTCGTGCATGATATTAGCGACCCGGAGCATTCCATCATTTTTATAGAGAACGGCCACATCAGCGGCCGCAAAGTGGGAGACGGATCCACCGACCTTGTATTGAAGTTGTTGAAGGGCGGGGCCTATAGGGAACAGCAGTTCATCACGAACTACAAAGCACGGGGTTCCCATGGCCAAGCATTCCGCTCGTCTACCTATTTCATTAAAAATGATGGGGAAGAGCTCGTCGGACTGATGTGCTTGAACATCGACATCTCTCATCTGGATGTGGCGGCGGAATGGATTCAGCATGTGCTTCTTGGAGGCTCTCTCTCTGCGCCTGCGGAGCTGAATGCCCCAGAGGAAAATCCGGCTGCGGAATATTTGCAAGGCAACGTCGATGACCTGCTTCATGACATGATTACGTCGGTGTTGGGGAAAGTGAGCGTGCCGCCGGAACGTCTGTCTTCCAAGGAGAAAATGGATATCGTGAAGGAATTAAATGAGCTGGGAGTGTTCCTGATGAAGGGTGGCGTGTCCCAAGTAGCTAAGGCGCTGTCCATTTCCGAACCTACCGTCTATCGGTATTTGCAGAAGTTAAAATAAATACACCACGAAATGAAACGAAAGGAAGGTGGCGGTAATGGCTGTGAATCCAGCAATTTTTGATGAAATCGTCAGCCGCTTCGGCACGAATTGCGCCAAATGGGATGGAATGGCGGAGACGATGGGCAAGGACATGCTTGCCCTGTCGGTTGCTGATATGGACTTGCGTACACCGCAAGCGGTAATTGACAAAATGGCGGAGATGGCACAGCACGGCATTTACGGATATACCGATCCGTTCGCGCCATATTATCAGGCCGTTCAGCGATGGGTTGATAGCGCTTACGGCTGGAGCGTGCCCGAGGAGTGGATCGTCTTTTGCCCGCGCATCGTACAGGCGGTATCTCTCGTCGTGCAGCAGTTCACAGAGAAGGGCGACCGGATCTTAATCCATACGCCTGCATATCAACCGATTGCGAAAACGGTTACGTTAAATGAGCGCCTGCTGGTGGAAAGCCCGCTCCTCCGCGAGCAAGGGAAGTATGTCATCGACTTCGAGGACATGGAACAGCGGATGCGGGAAGGGGTCAAGCTTGTGCTGTTATGTTCTCCCCATAATCCAATCGGACGGGTGTGGACTCGTGAAGAGCTGGAGCGTATTGCGGAGCTGTGCTGCCGCTACGATGCGCTCATCGTGTCCGACGATATTCACGCTGACTTCATCCACGAAGGGCATGAGCATACGATTATCGCCAAGCTGTCGGAGGAGGTTGCACAGCGCTCGATCATCTGCACCTCTCCGGGGAAGACGTTCAATCTGGCCAGTCTTGAAATTGCGAACATCATCATTCCGAATGAACGATTGCGAGATCACTTCAAGATGAGCTTGCAGCAGGCGGGAATTCACAATCCAACCTTCTTTGCCATACCGGCATTGGAGGTGGCCTACACTGAATGTGACGACTGGCTCATTTCTGTAAGGGGTTACATTGACGATAATATCGCGTTTACGAGATCGTTCTTCGCCGAGCATTTTCCAGAGCTGAGCATCGACAAGCCAGAAGGAACTTATCTTCTGTGGATGGATTGTACAGCGCTAAGCGCTAAGGAAGAGGAACTGAAGCGCTGGCTCGAGCAAGAGGCCCGAGTCAGCGTAAGCTGGGGTACTTCCTTCGGTCCGGGCGGGGAAGGATTTATCCGCTTGAATGTCGCCACTCCGCGCGCCTTGCTTGCCGAAGCACTGAACCGTATGAAACGAACGTATCCGCTTCGCAAAGTGTAAGCAAGACAGATTCTAACATCTATTACATCCCAGGGGGAGTACTCACATGGCTAAACAACAGACGGGAAGTTTGAAACGGCAGCCAACGTTATTTTTAGCTTTACTTCCAGTGATCACGATGGTTATTCTGCTTAGCTTAGGGTATGTGTTGTTCGAGCTTCCGCCGGAGCCGCTCATTATTATTTCAGCGGTGGTTGCAGGCATCATCGCAATCAAGCTTGGATACAGCTACAATGATGTGTTGGATTCGATCTCGCACAAAATTGCCAAGACGATGCCGGCCATGCTTATTTTGATTACGGTCGGACTTATGATCGGCGCATGGATGATTGGCGGTACGATCCCGATGATGATTTATTACGGCTTGAAAATCATCGATCCCCAGTTCCTGCTCGTAACAGCCTTCCTGGTCACTTCGGTCGTGTCCGTATGTACAGGCACCTCATGGGGCTCGGCGGGAACGATTGGCGTGGCGTTCATGGGAGTAGGAGCTGGAATGGACGCCAATCTGGCCGCTGTCGCCGGTGCGGTCGTCGCTGGTGCTTACTTCGGGGACAAGCTGTCTCCGCTATCCGATACGACGAACATTGCTGCGCTGTCCACTGGCGTGAATCTGTATGAGCATATCGGTCATTTGCTCTATACGACGCTTCCTTCCTTCGTCGTTGCAGGAATTGTGTATGTCATTACCGGTCTGAACACGAATGCGGAAGGTGTGGAAATTCCGGAGAAGGTCGGCACGATTATGAGCACGCTCGACACGATATACGACTGGAATTTGCTGCTCGTCGTCCCTGTGCTCATTATTTTATATGGTTCAATAGGGAAAAAGCCGACGATTCCGGTTATGCTCATCTCGTCCATGTTCGCGATGGCGAACGGAATGATATTTCAAGGATTTTCGCTGCACGATGTGGTGGCATCCGTTGTGAACGGATTTAATATCTCAATGGTTACCCTTCCTGGCTTCGATGCTTCCGCGGTTATCGCCGATATTCCGCGTTTGCTGAACCGCGGCGGCATGAATTCCATGATGGGAACGCTGCTCATCTGCTTCTGTGCGATATCGTTCGCCGGAGCGATTTCTGTAACGAAGTCACTCGAATTAATCGTCAACAAGCTGCTGAAGCTGGTTCATTCCACAGGGTCGCTGATTGTAGCGACCATCATCACCGGATTGACGATGATTGGGGTAACGAGCAACGGCCAAGTCTCTATCCTGATGCCAGGGGAAATGCTGCGCGAGGCGTATATCCGCCGCGGCTTGCATCCGAAGAACCTCGGACGTACCGTAGAGGATTCCGCTGCGATAACCGAACCGATTCTGCCGTGGACTGCGGCCGGGGCTTACATGGCTGGCACGCTAGGCGTAGCGACGCTCGACTATTTGCCATGGGCGGTCCTATGCTGGACAGGCATCATCTTCGCGACGATCTGGGGCTTCACTGGCTTCGGTATTGCCAAGCTGACGCCAGAACAGCAGGCGGAGATGTTGAAGGAGTACCAATCTGACGAAGAGCAATCTCACAATTCGTCGGTCTCTGGCGGAGCAGGCAAGACGGTATCTTTGTAACAGCCGCAACGCTACAAATTCAAGAAGGAGTTGGTTGAAATGCATGAAGCTGCAATCCCCGCGGAACATCCCGCGACACACCAGATTAACACAACGCTTGCACCGGGAGCGATCGGCCCTTACTCTCAAGCGGTCCGGTACGGACAGCTGCTGTTTACTTCCGGCCAGTTGGGCATGGATGCTTCGACAGGAGCGTTTCCACCGACCGTGGAGGAGCAGACGGCGCTTTCGCTTAACAACGTGAAGGCTATTGTGGAAGCGGCGGGTTCCGGTATGGAACATGTCATCAAGACGACGGTGTTCTTGAAGAATATGAATGATTTTCAGAAGGTGAATGGAGTATATGCCTCATACTTCACCGAGCCGTATCCAGCACGAAGCGCCGTAGAAGTAGCGCGTCTGCCGAAGGACGGGCTTGTCGAGATTGAAGTGATTGCTGTCATCCCATAACGTCAGACCTATAGAGCATCCCTCGGGCGATAATTATCGCTGCGGGGGATGTTTTTTGTGTATCGAACGGAATGCGTCGAAATTTGCAACATTTGCAAGAAGGGTTCGGTCTATAGAAGAGAGAAGCATTAAAGAAGAAAAAGAAGCGCTCAAGTCAAATGTACATCCACTAAGAGAGGAGCAGAAGTGAAATGAGAAAATGGTTAGTCGCCGCACTCTGTCTGTCCTTATGGTTCGGATTCGTCGGAACAGCGGCACAATCAGCGCAAGCGGCCTCGTCGAAGAGCGACGTGAAGGTGTATTTGAACGGGTACGATATATCGGAATGGAAATGGGAAAACAACTATATTATGGTTCCTCTTTTTGCATTCGACGATTATAGCTACTTTGATAAGCAGGACAAAAAAGACAAGCAGGATATTACGTACAATTGGGATGCGAAGAACAAGACGGTCTGGGTGTATCCCGCTGACAAAACGAAGACAGTAAAGCTGGTGGCTGACGAAGCGCACGCTTCGGTGAACGGGAAACAAGTGAATCTGGACGCGCCGGTACGCATTATCGATGGGCATACGTATGTGCCGCTGCGCTTCATTAGTGAAGCATTGGGAGGCAAAGTGGTGTGGAACGAAGCGAAGAAGACAGCCGTCATCCGCACGCCCGAGCGGGTGAAGCGGGATGAGGTTATTCGAACCGGAAGCTTGGAGGATGCGCGCAAGGAAGTGCTTCGTTTACCAACCGTATATCCGAATCGGGAGCTGCTGCCGCGTGCTGAAGGATTTGCGGTAAGCATTCAGTTTCCTGAAGGGGAGGCGCTGCGCTATTATTACAGCGTCAAAGACATTATGAGCTATGTCGTTATTAATAGCGATGGCTTGGCCGAAGTGATATGGCAAGGACGTATGGGCAGCAACTCCGATAAATTTATCGAAGAGTTCGGCAAGAAGCCGGAGCAAGAAGACAGGGCGGTCTACTTCAGCCATTCGTTCCCGGTCCAGGATGCAGTAACCTACGGCAAGATCGGCGGGGATGGCAGCACTACGCAGTTGGGCAAGTTCGAAGTGACGAAATCACTGCGCTCTCACGCGGATGCGATTACAGCGATACCGGGCGAGAAACGGACGGATGGCGAACAGATAGATAACAAGGCATAAGGGAGGTCCTGTAAGTAATGAATTTACGCAATAAGCGGGCCATATGGTGGTTCGTGTTGACGCTGCTTTGGATGGCGTTTATTTTCTACAAATCGTCGGAGCCCTACACACACCAGGATCTCCGGCCTACGCTGGCGTCATGGCTGCCGATGGACTTGGTGGAGCGTTGGATTCCGCAGATGGAGTTCTATTATGACGGCGGTCTTGTCACGTGGACGAAGCCGTATGATTTTGTGGAATTTTTCATTCGCAAGACGGCACATGTCGCGGAGTACGCGCTGCTCGCTTTTTTGTCGATCAAATTAGCTCTGGCGCTGCGTCTGCAGCGAGCAGGGGGCATTGTGCTCGGGGCGCTGTTCACCTTGCTCTATGCGATGTCCGACGAATGGCATCAGAGCTTCGTCCCCGGTCGGACCGGACACGCCATCGATGTCGGCGTTGACAGCATTGGCATCCTGCTCGTCATCATCGGCTTCGTTCTGGCAGGCGCGCTCGGCAGGCGTAAAAGGCGTTCGCGATACTGATAGACGGCAGCAGCCTCTGGGTACACGGACTTCCGTCTATAGATGCCAGCGTTCGAAAACAAGACACGAAAGAACGATATGTGAACCTGAATCTGCACACCTATAAGGCAGAAGGGGAAGGCCGGCTCTCTCTTCTCTCATCCTAGATTGGATAACGTACAATGAAACAGCACGTAAATTTCTTAATGGCGGGTTCCATTGGAATTTATCCAATGTTTTGACATTCATTCCGCAGCAATCACTGAAAAACAGCCGATCCACTGGACTAAATACAGTCCAAATGACGTTTAGCCGCATCCTTCCTACATTTTACTGTACAATTTCCAATAGATGCTGCGAACATCCTATCCTTGCCTTGGAAGATGACAAAATCGCTAAGGAATGGACGTACCGAACGTTATATGAAGGCCACTCAACCGGAATAAAAAGCTAAAGCGGATGTCCGCTATCCATGGCAAATGAAGACAGGATAGCGGGCATCCGCATGTTGTTATTGCATATAGCGGCTACAGCCGGATCTCTGCCATGCCGCGCATGTAAGGGCGAAGCGCCTCGGGTATGCGGATCGAGCCATCCGCCTGCTGATGGTTCTCAAGCAGCGGAATGAGGATGCGCGGCGTGGCGACCGCCGTATTGTTCAAGGTATGGCAATACTGCAGCTGGCCCTCCGCGTCGCGGTAGCGGATGTTCATGCGCCGCGCTTGGAAGTCGTGCAGGTTCGACGCCGAATGGGTCTCGCCATAAGCCTCGCGGCTAGGCATCCATGTCTCGATGTCGTACTGCTTGAACGTCTTCTGCGACATGTCGCCGGTGCAGACAGCCACGACGCGATAAGGAAGCTCCAGCGCCTGCAGGATGCTTTCGGCATGGCCGACCATCTCTTCCAGCAGGCGGTTAGACACCGCAGCATCGTTCGGGGCGAGAATGACCTGCTCAACCTTGGCGAATTGATGCACGCGGTACAAGCCGCGCACGTCCCGTCCTGCCGAACCGACCTCGCGCCGGAAGCAGGCCGACACGCCGGCGAGCCGGATCGGCTCGCTCATATCGACGATCTCGTCGCCATAATAGGAGACGAGGCTCACCTCCGAGGTGCCTACAAGCCATAGCTGCTCCTCAGGAATGGCGTAGCATTGGTCCTCGCCGAGCGGGAAGAAGCCCGTGCCGATGAGGGCATCCCGGCGCGCCATCAACGGCACATCCATAATGGTGAAGCCGCGATCCATCAGCATGTCGATCGCGAATTGCTGCACGGCGCGATGCAGCAGGAGCCCAGCATTTTTCAAATAATAGCTCCGTGCGCCGCCCACCTTCACGCCACGCGGGATATCGAACAGGTCGAGCCGTTCACCTAATTCCACATGGTCGAGCAGAGGGAAGTCGAACGTGCGGGGTTCTCCGAATCGCCGTACTTCGACATTGTCCGCATCAGTAAGGCCGACGGGCGAATCATCCGAAGGAAGATTGGGCACCAGCAGCAGGAGCCGGCGGTATTGCCGTTCGGCCTCCTCCAATTCCTGCTCTGACCGGCCAAGCTCTTCGTTCAGCCGGCGGACCTGCTCCTTTAACCGCTCGGCTGGTTCCTTGTCCCCTGCGCGCATATGCACAGCAATCTGCCCCGAAGCGGTGTTGCGTTCCTGACGCATCGCTTCCGTAATTTGCAGCAAGTCTCTTCGTTTCGCATCCCATGATAGGAGCTCCTGCACATCGAAAGCCATGCCCTTTAGCTGGGCCGCCCGCTGTACCTGTTCCGCATTCGTTCGTATCCATTTCATGTCCAACATCGTTCATCGTCTCCTTCACCGTTCGCATATCCGAAAATAAACAGAAAGCGCCCCTCATCCGATTGGGACGAGGAGCGCAAGCTCGCGGTGCCACCCAACTTGATCCACGGCGCATATGCGCCGTGGATCCTCTTGGTTCCGCGGTAACGGGCGGTGCCGGTTAGCTTAGGAGCATCGGAATGCCGATGCCTTAACGAGAACGCCTCTGAGTTGGATGCTCATCATCGGCTTAATGACTATATCTGATTGTACATATAATGAGTGGTTGCAATTTGACCTTTAAAACAACTTTAATTATATGACATCCTTCCCGGAAGTCAACGTTTTATTCATGAACTTCCGCATTCGCTTGCCGCAGCAGTGCCAGGAGAGAATGAAGGTCCTGCAGCAGTTTATCGGGAGCGTCGGTCAGCTTGCATACCTGCCCAGCCAATTGCTGAGGGATGCACTTTGCCTCGTCCTTCATGGCCCGGCCTTTATCCGTGAGCGTAATAATGACTTTGCGCTCGTCCTCTGGATCGCGCATCCGCTCTAGCAACCCTTGCTGCTCCATGCGCTTCAGCATCGGCGTTAATGTGCCGGAATCGAGATACAACCGGGCGCCCAATGACTTGACCGTCATTCCATCCCGCTCCCACAACGCCAGCAGCGTCAAATATTGCGGATACGTAATGTCCAGCCGCTCCAGCAGCGGACGGTACAGCTTCGTCATCTCCCGCGATGCGGCATAAACGGCGAAGCATAACTGATTATCCAGCTTTAGCAAGCTATCGTTATCGTTCGCTTCGTGAGCTTCAGACTGTGTTGACATCGTAAGCAACTCCTCGTTACACCTTACAGCAAGGCCGTAATTTCGTCTTCCATTTTAGCAGGATTCGTCTGCGGCGCGCAGCGCTTCACGACCTGACCGGATCGGTCCACGAGGAACTTGGTGAAGTTCCATTTGACGTCGCTGCCGAGCAGTCCTTTTTTCTCCGAAATCAAATGTGTAAAGAGCGGCTCCGCTTCCGGCCCTTTCACGTCCACCTTGGCAAACATCGGGAAGTTGACACCATAGTTCAATTGGCAAAATTCCATTGTTTCACCGATGTCGTCAAACTCCTGCTTGTTGAATTGATCGCACGGAAATCCGAGGATGACCAAGCCGCGCTCTTTATACTTATCATACAATTGCTGCAGCTCTGTGAATTGGGGCGTAAAGCCGCATTTGCTTGCCGTATTGACGACCAGAATGACCTGACCTTCATAGTCTCGCAAAGATTTCATGTCACCGCTTGGCGTCTTGACTGAGAAATCATAAACCGTTGTCATCATTGTTCGCTCCTTTGCATTCACATACTCAATGATATTTGCAATCGCTTAATTCTATTATTATTTATACCATCAATTTTAATTTCAGTCAATTAAATTGTGCACAATTTAATTTAATAGTTCTCGCCTCTGACCGAGAATGAACGGTAAGTCTTTCGGATAACCTAACGCTATTCCTAGGATGATTAGAGGTGTAAAGTGATGAAGAAAGTTACAATGATGCTGCTGGCAGTCGTTCTTGTCCTTGGACTAACCGCATGCGGTTCAAAGACCAATACAGATAAAGAACAGTCCCAAAAGGAGAATCAAGGTCAAACGCAAGGGCAGACCCCGGGCCAAACTACAACTAATGTTGATGTTGAAGCTGTATATAAGCAGAACTGTCTTGCTTGTCATGCATCTGATCTCAGCGGACAGGTCGGACCGAATTTACAGAAAGTAGGGGCTAAAAGAACGCCGGAAGAAATTTCGAACATCATTCACAACGGCGGCAATGGGATGACGGCATTTAAGGGCGTGCTGAGCGAAGATGAAATCAAGGCGCTCACAGATTGGCTGGCGGCTAAGAAGTAACAAGATCGATGCATAGCAGTATAGTGCAAGCATGAGGCGGGGCAGGAGCTCTGCCTTTTTTGTGCATAGTTTCCGATATGGCGGAAATAGTAAGTTTACCAACATGAAAGAGAAGAATTGGATGCAAGACGAGGAGGAGTACTGTGCCAGAACATAAAGAAAACCAGCCTCGAAGCGGCTCCCGGCGCAATTTCTTGAAAGTGTCAGGTGCAGCGCTTGGGGGTGTCGTCGTCGGCGGGGTCGTAGGGGCGGTTCTCAACAATTCGCTCACTAAGCCGAAGGAACAGCCACCTGCGGCAACTCCGGAGGAGCAGCCTCCAGCAGCGGATTTCAATCAGGCGCTCATGTATTTCAATCAGGAGCAGTTCCGCATTACGGAAGCGGCTGTCGAGCGGATTTTCCCTAAGGACGAGCTCGGGCCTGGAGCGATTGAACTTGGTGCTGCCTATTATATCGACCATCAGCTGGCGAACCAATGGGGCATTAATGCGCGGGATTATATGATGGGTCCGTTTTTCAAAGGGGAAATGACGCAAGGTGAGTATCCGAGCATTAAGCGGCACGAATTGTTCTCGATGGGGCTCGATGCATTGAAGGGCTTCAGTATGAAAAAATACAATAAGCCGTTCACCGAACTGGCGGACAACGAAAAGGATGAAGTGCTGAAATCGTTCGAGGCCGGTAAGGATGTGATCTTGTCGAACGGCGATACGACCGCTTCCTTCTTCAAAATGCTGCGCTCCTTGACGCTGGAAGGCGCTTATTCCGATCCATTGTATGGCGGCAACAAAAATATGTTGGGCTGGAAGATGCGGAACTACCCGGGCAATCAGATGAGCTACCTGAACATTATCGATAAGCCGGATTTCGTCAAGATCGAACCGAAAAGCTTGCACGAACATATGACTCATTAAGTAAGGGGAACGGACTGCGTATGGCTACGAAACTACCTAGAGTACCTGTCGTTATTGTCGGTATGGGTTGGGCTGGTGGCATCATCGCCGCTGAGCTTACGAAAGCAGGCATAAAAGTCGTCGGCCTCGAGCGGGGCAAGAGCAGGCAGACCTCGGACTACTATATGGTCCATGACGAGGTGCGCTATGCACAGCGTTATGACTTAATGCAGGACCTGTCCAAGGAAACCGTTACATTTCGGAATACAGAGAAGGTGCGTGCCCTCCCGATGCGCACTCACGGATCGTTCCTGCTCAGCGAAGGATTGGGCGGCGCAGGCATCCACTGGAATGGCCAATCGTTCCGCTTTCTGCCCTATGATTTTGAGATATATTCCAAGACGGTGGAACGGTACGGGAAAAATAAGATTCCGGCAGGCATGACCATTCAGGATTGGGGAATTACCTACAACGAATTGGAGCCGTACTTCGACAAGTACGAAAAAATGGCGGGCATCTCTGGCGAACCGGAGCAAAATCCAATGGTAGGCAAACGGTCGAATCCGTTCCCGACACCGGCGATGAAGAAAACACCGGCCATTACACTGTTCGAGGATGCTTCCAAAAAGCTCGGGTTCCATCCCTATATGATGCCATCCGCGAACTTGTCCGCGAATTATACGAATCCGGACGGCATCGCGCGGGCGGCCTGCCAATATTGCGCGTTTTGCGAACGCTTCGGTTGCGAGTACGGCGCGAAGGCAGATCCGGTCGTTACCGTCATACCGGTGGCCGAGAAGACGGGCAACCTTGAGATCCGAACCTATGCTAACGTCACGAGATTGCTGCATAACGGCAGCAAAGCGACGGGCGTCATCTATATCAACCCGATGACACGGGAAGAATTCGAACAGCCGGCCGACGTTGTCATTTTGGCCAGCTATGTGTTCAATAACATCAGATTACTGCTTCATTCCAAGCTGGGCAAGCCATACAACCCTGCAGACGGAACGGGGATTATCGGCAAAAACTATGCCTACCAAGTGCAAGGCGGAAGCGCTGTTGGTTTCTACGACGATAAGGAGTTCAATTTATATGCGGGCGCGGGCGCGCTGGGCAGCGAAATCGACGATTTCAACGGGGACAACTTCGATCATGCCGATCTCAACTTCATTCACGGTGCCGGCATACGCTTGTCCCAAACCGGATTGCGCCCGATAGCGAACAATTCCGTGCCGAAGGGTACGCCGACATGGGGCAAGGAATTTAAACAAGCGTCCATCAAGTATGCGAACCGGGTGCTGACGATAGCTCCGCAGGGCGCCAGTATGCCATGGAGACACCACTATGTGGATTTGGACCCTACCTATAAGGACGCCTACGGTATCCCCCTCGTGCGGATTACGTATGATTTCGAGGATCAGGACCGTGAGCTTGTGAAATTTATGTCGGAGAAAACAAAGCAAATTATGCAGGAAATGAAACCAACCACCATCGGATCGAGCAGCCAGCTGGCCGCCTACAATATCGTGCCATACCAATCGACGCACAATACGGGCGGAGTCATTATGGGAGCGGACAAGGCTGCATCAGCGATCAACAACTACTTGCAGATGTGGGATGCCGATAACGTGTTCGTCGTTGGGGCCTCGGCCTTTGCCCACAATAGCGGCTACAATCCGACGGGGACCGTGGGGGCGCTCGCTTACCGAGCGGCTGAAGGTGTTTTGAAGTATGTGAAAGAGGGAGGGCCTTTGGTATAGAGGTCCTTCTCCCCTGAATGCATATGACGACAGGAGAGTGACATGATGAACAGCCAGGAAGAGTTAATCGTTCATCTTACCGAGCTCCGGAAGCGATTGATTTTGTTCTTCATTTGGTTCGTGCTAGCGCTCTGCGCAGGGTTATATTTGTCTCCACACATTTTGCTGCTGTTAAAATCGCGGCCGCTTCTCGTCCGAATCGAATGGAACGTATTCTCCTTTACCGACGGGTTGTTCATTTATATGAAATGCGCGTTTTTGTTTTCAATACTAATTTCGCTGCCGGTACTGTTTTATCAGATTTGGGCTTTTGTGCGGCCCGGTCTGACGGACGAGGAGGCGCGGGTGACCTTGGCTTATGTGCCGGCTTCGTTTCTTCTATTCTTCATCGGCATTTCATTCAGCTATTTCGTCGTATTTCCGATGATGCTTCAGTTTCTGATGAAAATGAACCAGAGCATCGGCGCGATGGAAACGTATGGGATCGACCGCTACTTTTCGTTTATGTTCAATGTCGTGTTCCCGCTTGGCGTCGCGTTCGAGATGCCGATCGTCATCCTGTTTCTGACCCGGCTCGGGCTGTTGACCCCGGAGAAGCTAAGAGGCATAAGGAAGCATGCCTATTTGGGATTGGCCATCGTCGGCTCATGCATTTCCCCACCGGATTTCGTGTCGCATTTATCAGTAGTCGTGCCGTTAATCATCTTGTTTGAATGCAGTGTCGTCATTTCGAGCTTGTACTATCGCAGGCTGACGGCTTTGCCTACCAACAGTTAACGAATGGAGGAAGTTCACATGTTCAACAATATTGGCGTCTCGGGTTTGATTATTATTCTGCTCATCGCCCTGGTCATATTCGGGCCAGCGAAGCTGCCTCAACTTGGCCGCGCATTCGGGGATACGCTGCGCGAATTCCGCAACTCGACAAGAGGTATGGTGGATGACGTGAAGGATGAAGCGGACAAAGAGAACATCGAAGATCTGAAAAAGCTCATTTAACTCTGTAAATGGTATTATCCCCTTGAAGTAGACATTCAAAAATACCTTGTGCCATCATAAGGCGCAAGAAAGCTTGGAGGGGATTTTCGTATTAAGAGGTCAACCAGAGATTTCTGGCTGACCTCTTTTTAGCAATTGTCAGATATTTTGGGCATAACGCTCGTTCGGCGTTTTCGTCAGGACCACATAAAGGCTGGAGACGGTATCTGCTCCGTTGCGATAAGAGAAACTCTCATCTCCAGTGATATGCATGATATCCCCTTCTACTACTGCTGTTTCCGCCCCATTGCTGGTTACGGTCCCCTTCCCGTCAAGAACCAGAATATATACGTTGGCGCCCGGATGATTATGTGTCGGCAGCTCGGCTCCCGGACTAAAATTCAAAATGAAAATAACATTTTCCGCTTCCTTGTGAATAATGCGTTTCGTAAATTTGTTCTCCTGATATTCTTGAAACTGGGCAAGGTTACTCTTTTGCATTAGATATCACTCTCCTGTTAGGTTGTTATTTATTTTCCTGTTCACCTGTTCTTAACTGCTGAATGATTGAATTAATTTCTATTATATTGGACTTCTGCTTACAATTTGTGATTCCAGTCACATAAGCCGCAATTAGTCACAGCCCGGCTTCGGAACCATTGTGTTATTTTCGGAAATTTGATTTCAATCCTCTTTCTTTTCGGCAAATAGGCATAGAATCAGGGTGTTCGTTAAAAATGATCCGCAGGAGGTTATTGTCATGCAAACCGGATTTAAGCTGTCCAAAGATATTTACTGGGTGGGAAAGATTGATAGCCGCGAGGTTCCCTTTCATCGTCTTCTTTTAACAAAAGGTACAACCTATAATTCGTATTTGCTCAAAACTGGCAAACCAACCGTGATTGATACGGTAGATATGGAGTTCGGAAGAGAGTTCGCCGAAAAAATAGCCGAAATGATAGATCCGCTGGATATCCAATATATTGTCATTAACCATACCGAACCCGATCACTCAGGCGGTCTGGCGGCGCTGGCTTCCAAAGCAACCAATGCCACGATTGTCTGCACGGAAATCGCTGTACCGGAAATTCAACAAATGTACAAGCTTCAGCACCGCAATTATCTTGTGGTCAAAGATGGCGATCAGCTTGATATTGGCGGCAAGACGCTTCTCTTCAAAGAAACTCCTTATCTGCATACGGAAGAAACAATGATTACTTACTGTATAGAGGATAAAATATTGTTTCCCTGCGATATTTTCAGCACCCATGTAGCCGTGGAGCATTTGTTTGCAGATGAAGCGGGATATGATATCACCGAGGATTTCACCGGATATTACCAGGCAATTATCCATCCGCACAGAAGATATGTACGGACACTGATGGAAGCCATCCGGGATTTGGAGATCGACATCATTGCCCCTTCCCATGGCTTTATACTACGGCGTGACATTGCTAAGTACATCAGCTTGTATGATGAGTTCAGCACCGAAACAAAGGACAACAAGAAAGTAACGATTGTATATGCAACGCTTAAAAATAACACCAAAAAAATGGCCCATATCCTGAGGGATTGTTTTGTGGAAAACAATATCAGCGTGGATCTGTGGGACGTGGACAAGGCTGACGAGACTGAGATATTAAGCAGCATCGGGGCTGCGGACGCCGTCTTTATCGGCAGCTCGACTAAATATGCGGATATGACCGGTAAATTGGAGACCCTTTTGCAGAAGATGCAGAAGATGGACCTGGAAGGGAAGCTTGCAGCAGCCTTCGGCTCTTACGGTTGGAGCGGCGAAGCCATTGAAGTCGTTCAGGATTATTTGAATAAGACGAACATGACCGTGCAAAGCACCTCTAACGTAATCAAGTCAACCGGAATGACGCATGTAGAGTTCCCTGTGCGTGTGCGCTTCTCACCAAAGGAAGAAGAAAAAATCAAAAAAATCAGAAATGCTGCCGAATTCATCTCAGACCTGCTGCTTAGCGCGGTTTAACGAGATCAGGCTATAGAAAGGAAGATAAGTATGGCCGAGAACAACCATTATGTTATTGTTGGCAGCGGAGTTGCCTCCGTAAATGCAGCCAAAGCAATCAGAGATCATGATGACGAAGCGCAAATATCCATTTTTGGGGAGGAGTCGGCCCTTCCGTACAACAGGGTAAAGCTTTCGAAAGGCTTGTTTACAGATCTACACAGTGAAAAAGTATTGATCAAGAAAGAAAAATGGTTCCGCGAAAATAGAATTACAGTACATGACAGTACCCGGATCGCTTCCATTGATACGGAAAAAAAAGCGGTTATGACCGTTGACGGCCAGACGATTGCGTATCATAAACTTCTTCTGTGTACAGGAGCCACAAATCGCAAGCTGAGTCTGCAAGGCGCTTCTCTATCAAACGTGCATAACATTCGGGACAGGCGTGATGCGGACAAGTTCAAGAACGCCTTGCGGATTGGGGATCGGATCTGTGTCATCGGGGGCGGCATTCAAGGATTGGAAACCGCCTGGTCGCTTATCCAGGCCGGATATCCCGTCACTATTATTGAGGCTGGATCGCGGCTTATGCCCCGGCAGCTGGATGCCCAATCCTCGGCGATGTTGATGAAAAAAGCTGTTGAATTCGGAGCAGAGGTGAGACTTGGGCAAGGTGTCAAACGCATTATTGGCACAAGCCGCGCAGAAGGTATAGAGCTTGAAGACGGCTCGACTCTTGCCTGTGAGCATGTCGTCTATTCAATCGGAGTGATTCCGAACATTGCGCTTGCCCGCGAGGCAGATCTGGAAGTCGGGACGGGCATTATCGTAAACGATCAAATGCAAACAAACAACATTCATATTTATGCCGCGGGGGACTGCGCCGAATTCCAGGGCAAGGTGGACGGTCTGTGGGGATGTGCCATCGAGCAGGGGAAAGTGGCCGGGGCCAATATGGCCAACCACAAAGCGGTTTACCAACGGTCGGTTCCAATGACCTTGTCCAACACTTTTAACACCCCCTTATTCTCTATCGGCCTGGTGGAAGAACAGCAGTGCGCTACCAGCATAACCGATTCGGCTCAAGAGCGGTATAAACGGATTTTTATTAAAAACAACTCCCTTTGCGGAGCTATTGCATTCGAAAACGTTGCCGCTTCCTTACCGTATAAAGCCGCTATTGAACAAAGCCTTAATCTTGATGGAATAGACTTAGCAATCTGCGACGTAGAGGAAGTAATGAACGAAGTCACGAGAAGATTGCAATGACAAGGAGAGAAAACTATGAAAAAATATATATGTCAGCCTTGCGGGTATATTTACGATCCGAGCATTGGTGACCCTGATGAAGATATTTTACCCGGTACAGCTTTTGAGGATCTTCCCGAGGATTGGGTTTGTCCGGTTTGCGGCGAAGACAAGAGCCAATTTGCGCCTATTGAAGGCTAACAGCAATGAAACGTTGTGCGGTCATGCTTTCGGACTGTACATGGAGCAGATAGAGTGAATGGAGTGGATACGATGACAGAAAATTCCTGCCAATACGCCGAGGAGCCATGCACCCGCAAAGTACCCATTTTCGCCTCTCTTTCTGATGAGGATTTGGCCAAAGTCAGCGCGATGATTAGACACAGAAAGTATGAGAAAGGCGAAGCGCTGATTCTGGAGGAACAACCTTCGGACACATTGTTCATTATTAAGCAAGGCCATGTCAAACTGCTGAAAATGACGCCTCAAGGAAAAGAGCAAATCTTGCATATCCTGTCCAATGGAGATTTTTTTGGCGAGTTGAATATTTTCAACAGTGATGAATTGAGTAATTTTAGCGCATATGCGCTGAAAAAAACCGACATTTGCATGTTTACCAAAGATGATATGGAGCATCTTGTCCGAAGCAACCCGGATATTTCGTTGAAGCTGCTCAAAACGGTTACGAAAAGATTGGCGCACACGGAAAACCTGGCCCAAAGCTTGGCTACAAAGGACCCTGAAATACGTATTGCCTATATGATCTTGGAACTCGGGAATAAATATGGCAAACCGGCGCAGGGAGCGCAGGGACGGATAAAGGTTGAACTCCCTCTTTCACGCGAAGAAATGGCCAACTATGTCGGAGTCACGCGGGAAACCATCAGCCGCAAATTCAGCAAGTTTGAACGACTGGGTATTATTGAAATCAAAGGCACACGGGAAATTACGATACGAAATATGCAAAAGCTAAACGAATATATAGATTAAGCTTTTTTCATCTGTCTGCTTGACAGGGGGATGACCAAAAAGCCGCGCGTCTGCGGCTTTTTTTTGTGCGCATTATGCACATTTGTGAAATCGTAATGACTTGTCAGCATATATGGTGTGGAATTTATTTCTAATCTAGCTCCATAAGACTGTATTCCAGTGCTTAGCCTCATTCTCCCCTTTGTTCAGAAAAGGAGCTGCAACTCATCAAATCAATAATACCTTTTCATAAGAAATGAACGCTGTTATTCCAAGGGGTGGCTTATGGCCAAGACCTTTTAAAAATGTTTCTGATGAGAAGGGAGAGTGGAGCTAAGCGAACAAAAGAGAGAACCTGACGAGAAGGAAGAGCGATTCAAAAGGAATACCGAGCTATCCTTTCCAACCGCCCGCTATTTAAGGATTCGCAATGAGGTAACTGAACGTGTACAACAGCCAAATGTGAACGGGATAGAATACGTAGAACATGTACTTGGACCATGGGGCGTGATAGCCGCGGCTTCCGTCGTACAGCAATATCGGGATAATCGCGAAAATCATCATCCATTGGTAGTTGATCAGGAACAAATTCTCATATGTGAACATGGGATTCGGACTGCTGAACTCCAAACCAAGCGTAATGAACAGCATGGACAGGACATAAGCAAGGGCCATGTTGCCTTTATTCCCGCGGCAGAAATAGAAGACGAATGTCATCATGACGCCGAGAATGCTAGCTTCGGTAAAGGTTCCGCCGATGATTGCCAGAACGATATATAGCGTGCCTAGCGCTATGCGGCCCGTTGCCTTCGTCCATTCAATCGCCGTCAGCAGCAGGAGCGCCAAGAGAAGCGACAGGAAGATGTTGTTCATAATCGGAGAGCCGCCAGGCAGGGCATATTGCAGCAGTGTGCTGCCTGCTTTGGTGATAACAGCCCATATCGCCAGACGCAGCATGTATTTTTTGCGGTCACGCGTGTGGAAAAAGCCTTCCACGATGAAATAAAAAAAGATAGGCGCCACAATTCTTCCCAGCCAACCGAACCAGAGCGGCATACCGGGAATGAATTGCTTCAGATGGTCGAGGAGCATAAGCGCCATCCCCAAGAGCTTCAATTGAAATCCGTTCAAACGCATCAGAGGCTCCCCCTGTCAAAATCGATGTAACCGACTACATACAATAACCAGATATGTATGGGATAAAACAAGTAAAACATATACTTCGTTCGCTTCGAACTGCTCCCCCGGGATCCGTTATAAAGCAGAATCGGAACGACTGCGGCAATCATCATCCACTGTGGGTGCAGAATAAACAGTTCGTCGTACGTCCACTTGGTGGCCGCATCCGGCATAAGCGCGTATGGCCCCAGCGTTAGCAGCAGAGAAGAGATGACATAGCCAATAACGAGAGCGGCTGTGCGCCCACGGAATACATAAAAGACAAGCGTCATCGATACCGCAAGCCAGCTGAATTCTACAAAGAACACCATCACTATGCTAAGTAAGATGCTCAGCGTGGAGCCTATCACATACTGGCGAGATTGACGCACCCAGTCGAGTGTCGTCATGAGCATGAGCGCCGCAAACATCGACAAAAAGATGTTGTTGGGGATGCTGCCGCCAGGCAGCAAAAGGACAAGCGCATCGCTTCCTGCGGCCATGATGATTGTAAAGATGAGCATGCGGAGCATGTACTTCTCCCGGTTCCGCGTGTAAACGAAGCCTTCAACGAGGAAAAAGAAAAAGATAGGCGCAGCGATTCGCCCGAGCCAGTGGAACCAATCGGGAGAGCCCGGAATGAAGGCGTGGATATGGTCCAGCAGCATAAGCGCCATCGCGAACAACTTGAGCTGATAAGCATTGAAACGCAAGAAGGCGAACCTCCTCCCAAGGAACAACGAATGTCCCGTCATCGTGACTAATCATAGCATAGGAGGACGGGACACCGTTAGCGAGAGAAGGAAGAGGTTTTTATTATTCCGGCACACATACTGCCCATCGGTTTTTTGCGGCACACATAGACGAAAGCGGGTGGCAAGTTCCACAGTACAAATTGAATATGCTCCATGGTAAAGCGTTCTTCTAATCGTTTGCGCATATGGAGCGTGTATTGGAAGGTGACGAAGAGGCCGTTCGGCTTTAACGACTGCTCCACGGTGTCGAGTATCGATTCTCGGACAGCGAAGGGAAACATGGCGAACGGTAGCCCGCTAATCACTGCATCCAATTGGCTTAATCCCTGCTGCTGCATCGTAGTATAGAGCAGAAGCGCGTCTTCGCCGATGAAGACATCTGGATACTGATAGGACAGTTTACGCCGCATATCTGTGTCTTTTTCGAATAGCAGCATTGCGGCATGTGCTTGCTTTTTTGCACGGATATGCTTGGTCACGACGCCTGTCCCAGAACCGAGTTCGGCTACAGCTTCAGCCAGAAGCCAATCGACAGGCTTGGTCATTTGCGAGGCCAATGCTTCTGAGCTGGGGAAGATGCTCCCGATCTGTTGAGGAGATCTTATGAATTTATAAAAAAAGAGAGCCTTATCCCACCATTCAAGCATGCTGGAACGGCGGCTTGCATCGACTGATTTCAAATGGATGTCCTCCTTTAGCCCGTACCGTTTAGTGTGTCGCGATGCGGGGAAGCTATTCTCCGGCACTCCCCTCAAATTGTGGTTTTATTTGGTATACTATTGGTAACTTGTCTCAATGGAATGATGAACAGAAAGGGGAGTTGAAAAATGAATTTACAATTGCAAGGTAAAACAGCTATCATACTGGCTTCTTCTAAAGGCTTAGGATTTGCAGCAGCATCCGCATTGGCAGAGGAAGGAGCTCAAATTATGCTGGTGGGCCGGCATGAGGACACTGTAGCTGAAGCAGTCCGCAGCATAGAGGAACGAACGGGGACAAAACCATTCTCTACTGTTGCTGATATTACGAAAGCGCAAGATATCGAGAAGGTCGCGGCAGCAACGATTGAGCGTTACGGAACCGTAGATATTTTGGTAAACAACTGCGGCGGTCCGGCCCCGGGTACATTTGATGACATGGATGATGCGGCCTGGCAGCATGGATTTGAATTGACGTTGCTCAGCTACGTGCGCTCGATCCGCGCTGTTCTGCCCTACATGCGGCAACAGCAGTTCGGCCGGATTGTGAATATTACGTCTTCCGCTCACAAACAACCGATCGAGAATTTGGTTATATCCTCTACGCTGCGTGTCGGTGTATTAGGTTTAGCGAAGACATTGGCTCCTGAGTTGGCGAAGGATAACATATTGATCAATACAGTCGGGCCGGGTCGATTCGCTACAGACCGCGTGCTTCAATTAGATGAATTGGCGGCGCGCGCGAAGCAGGTCAGCATAGAGCAAATCGCGGAAGAGGAGCGAGTTCGGATTCCGATCGGACGATACGGGGAGCCCGAGGAAATGGGCAGGCTGATCGCCTTCCTTGCCTCGCCGGCAAACAGCTATATGACAGGACAAGCTCTATTGGCGGATGGAGGAGCGGTGCGATCGCTATAGTACCGGTTATATCAGTTGGCACAAGCTTTCTCCAAGCGCAGCGGGCCTATTTTCTGTGTAATCGCTAGAAGGTTGGAATCATCCGTTCCGTTGACCGCTCTCATTTGTTCAGCATGGTATAATAAGAAAAACCAAAGGGAATGGAAGGATTGGAGCTATGAAATCACTCGTTCTTGCGGAGAAACCGTCCGTCGCCCGTGAAATTGCTCGGGTGCTCGGATGCCGTACGAATCATAAGCAATATTTTGAAGGACCGGAATATGTGGTCACTTGGGCACTCGGCCACCTCGTCGGCTTGGCCGAACCGGAAGATTATGATAAGAAATATCAGACTTGGCGCTTAGAGGACCTGCCAATGGTACCGGAGCGCATGAAATTGACGGTGCTGCGCGAATCGGCGCATCAATTCAAGGCCGTGCAGCATCTTAGCAAGCGTCAAGACTTGAAGGAGCTCATCATTGCTACCGATGCGGCGCGGGAGGGGGAACTGCTGGCGCGCTGGATTATGCAGATGGTGAAATGGAACAAGCCGTTTCGTCGGTTGTGGATTTCGTCACAGACGGACAAAGCGATTCGCGAGGGCTTCCGTCAATTGAAGCCGGGCAGCCAGTTCGATCGGCTGTACGAATCGGCCCGCTGCCGTGCCGAGGCGGATTGGCTTATTGGCTTGAACGTTACGCGTGCCTTAACCTGCAAGTTCGAGACACCGTTGTCGGCTGGTCGGGTGCAGACGCCGTCGTTGGCGATGATTATGGATCGGGAACAGGAGATCCGCGAGTTTCGATCACAGGATTACGATACGATTTTCGCGGACTTCGGCGGCTTTGAGGCGGCCTGGCGCGGCAAGAATGGCGATTCGCGCGTATTTGATGAGCAAGCGGCTCAAGCCACGGTTGGCCGCTTGCAGGGCAAGCAGGCGGTTGTTGCCGAATTGAAGAAGGCGGCGAAGAGCGAACCGCATCCGCTCGCATATGATTTAACCGAGCTGCAGCGTGACGCGAACCGCCGCTACGGCTTCTCGGCCAAGCAGACCTCGAACGTGCTGCAGCGTCTGTACGAGCAGTATAAGCTCGTTACGTATCCGCGCACAGATAGCCGTTATTTATCGTCTGATATGACGAGCACACTACCGGAGCGGTTGGATGCTATGGCGGTTGGTCCTTATGCAGCACTGGTCAGACCGCTGCTGCGCTCGAAGCTGCCAGTGACGAAGCGGATCGTCGATGACAGCAAGGTGACGGATCATCATGCTATCATTCCGACCGATGAACCGTTGCGGCTAGCGGCGCTCTCATCGGACGAGCGAAAGCTGTACGATCTGATCGCGCGCCGCTTTATTTCGCTATTCCTCCCGCCGGTACGTTATGAGCAAATGACCATTGTCGTCGAAATGGGCGGCGAGCGTCTGTATGCCAAGGGCCGGACGATGCTGGATTCCGGCTGGCGCAAAGCATATGAGGACGATTGGGACGACGCGTCTTCCGAGGAGGAGGACGGCGATGCGCGGTCTTCTTGGAAGGAAGAGCAGCAGCGTTTCCCAAGCTTGTCCCAGGGGGACCGCTTGAATGTCAAGCGCGTCTTCACCCGTCGTGATCGTACGAAGCCGCCTGCCCGATATACGGAAGCAACGTTGCTCACTCAGATGGAGAAGCATGGACTCGGCACGCCGGCGACACGTGCAGATATTATCGAGAAGCTGGTCTCGTCGGATACGATTGAGCGGCAGGGCTCATCGCTTCAACCGACCGGCAAGGGGACACAGCTGATTAACCTCGTATCCGAACTGCTGCGGTCACCGGAGTTGACGGCTGAATGGGAGCGGGAGCTGGAACGAATTGCGCGCGGTGAAGCGCGCACGTCCGTATTCATGACGCATATCCGGCAGATGACAGAGCAATTGGTCAGTGAAGTGAAGACGAGTGCTGCCGAATACAAGCCGCACAATTTGACCAACCGCTTCTGTCCAGAGTGCGGTTCCCGCCTCATGGAACGCAAGGGCAAGCGCGGCACACGGCTCATCTGCTCGAGCAAATCATGCGAATACAAACGCTCCGAGGAGAAAAATCTATCCAATCGCCGCTGCCCGCAGTGCCATAAGAAGATGGAATTCAAGATCGGCAAGGCGGGGAAATTCGTCCAGTGTCTGCCGTGCAACATTACGGAGAAGCTGGAGGAAGGCGGAGGCAAGGTCCGCAAGCGGGAAGAACGGCAGTTAGTCAAGCAATACGAGAAGCAAGAGCCGATAGGCAACAACTTGGGCGAGCTGCTGAAGGCGGCGCTGTCGAAGCAGGACGACTAAGACCGGCAACATCTCAGCAAGCGCGATTATGAAGAGAAGGTCCAAGGGAGATGCTTACGGATGAACATCGTCATATTGGATGGATACGCGCTTAACCCGGGCGACTTGAGCTGGGAAGTGGTGCGTTCCGCTGTAGCGGAGGCGGCGAACCTGCCGCTTTCGATTGTGGAATTGAGCACATATGAGCGGACAGAGCCGGAACATATCGTAAGTCGTGTAGGAGAAGCGTCTATCATACTCACCAATAAGACACCTTTGACGGGCGAGACGTTGCGGCAGCTGCCGCAATTGCGTTACATCGGAGTGCTGGCGACAGGCTATGATGTCGTCGATGTGGAAGCCGCAATTCAACAGGGCATTACCGTTACGAACGTGCCTTCATACGGAACGGATACCGTTGCCCAATACGTATTTGCCATGCTGCTGTCATGGTGCCACCGAGTAGAAGCTCATGATCAGGCCGTAAAACGGGGTGCATGGTCCCGACAACCAGATTTCAGCTTCTGGCTGACTCCGCAGACGGAACTGGCGGGGAAGACCTTCGGCATTATCGGGTATGGCCGCATCGGACAGAAGGTAGCGCAATTGGCGCATGCGTTCGGCATGCGGGTGCTGATTACCTCCCGCAGCCAGCGAAATGCGCTGAACGTTCCGCATGTTCAAGTTGTGACGCAGGACGAACTGCTGGCACAGTCCGATGTGGTCTCTCTTCATTGTCCGTTAAATGATGAGACGAAGGGTATGGTGAACAAGACGTTCTTGAATCGGATGAAGTCGACGGCAGTTCTGATAAATACCGCGCGGGGCGCGCTCGTTAATGAAGCTGAGTTAGCCGGAGCAGTCGAGCAATATGTAATTGAGGGCGCCCTGCTCGACGTGCTGTCCGAGGAACCGCCGCAGGAGCATCACCCGCTCATTGCTAAGCAAGAGCGGATTATCATTACGCCTCATATGGCATGGGCGTCCCAAGCAGCGAGACGCCGCTTGCTGGATATTGCTTCTGGCAATATTGCGGCTTATTTGAACGGCATGCCGCAGCACGTCGTCTCTCGCCACATGGACAGCAGACAGTAAGACTATACATCCATCATGAAGTCATCCACACCCCGTGGTGCGGATGTTAGAGCCGACGCTGGTTTTTAATCAGCGTCGGTTTTTTTGCCGTTTTTGTAAGTAAAGTGTATGCATTTTTACAGCTCAACGGCCATATATCGGAAGAAGGCAGAAACAGTGCACAAATGCAGTTAGAGCGAACAAAGGTCATTTTTCTCATTTGTAAGCGCCATTACAGCCGCTCCCTAAAATGGTAACAACATTGTATCTAAATTTTTGACAAAACTTCTTATCTTGTAACGTTTCTGTAATGCCAAAATGGTAGATTTATATTATAGTAATGTCGAACGAAGTCGCTAGAAGGAAGTGGATATGTAGAATGGTGGATAGAGGAATGGTGACGGTCGGCAAACGTCGCCGGAGAAGTCGCAAGAAATTTATAGGACGTATGATTCTGTTTTTGCTATTTGTGGCAATCGGCATAGGCATATATGCCGCAGGGAAGAGCTTGCTTGGCACGGTATCGGCCTCTGGCAGCGATCTGATCGTGACGGAAGTAGCCACGTTCGCCTCGGCGGCGAAAGAGAAAGAGACACCAAAAGAGTTTAATGGCATGACTCGTAAAGTTGCCTATTTGACGTTCGATGACGGACCGAGTAAATACTCTAACGATATGATGGACTTATTGAAGCAACACGATATTAAAGCGACTTATTTCATGTTGGGCGATAATATGAACACTTATCCGGATGCCGTCAAGCGAATGGTAGAAGAGGGCCATTATCCTGGGCTACATAGCATGACGCACGATTTCAACAAGCTCTATAAAAGCGGCGGTTCAGGGAATTTCATCAAGGAGTTCCAGGAAGCGCAGGGTATCGTGGAGAATCTGACCGGATTTAAGCCGACGCTGATTCGGGCACCATACGGCAGCGCGCCGCAAATCGGCGAGTCGTTCCGCAAGGATATTGCGGATGCGGGCTTTAAAATGTGGGATTGGACGCTCGATTCGCTTGACTGGAAGTTTATCGGACAGCCGAACCGGATTCTCGAGCAGATCAAAGGAACGTTAACGGCAGACGTGGAAGTTATTCTTCTTCACGATCGTCAGCAGACATTGGAAGCTTTGCCTTCCATTATTGAATATATTCAGAGCAAGGGCTATGAATTTGAAGTGTATGACCCGAATGCGCATTTCGTATGCAATTTCCATCATGACAAGCGATTATAGCATTCGGACTGGGAGGTTAAGAGATTGGCAAGCTGGAAGAAATTTACCGCTATCGCGGCATTGTTATCTGTAGTAGTAGGATTGACCGGATGCGGCGCTGCGCCGACGACGAAGATATTCGAAGCGTTCGAGAAGGCTTCTTCGGCAGAAGTGAACGTTACGACCGCCTTGGAAACGTTGAAGACGTTGGAAGATAAGGACGAGAAGCAATATATCAATATTTTAGATCAAGGGAAACAAGACAATCGCAACGTGCAAACGTTGATTGATAATACGAACAAAGCGTTGGAAGAACGCAAACAGGCGATTGAGCAAGTGAAGGTGCACCTTGATGACGCGCGCAGCCAGATGGGAGAATTGGATAAGGCCATCGCTAAGCTGAAGGATGAAGAGTTGAAGAAGCAGGCGGAACAGGCGTACACCGCTTATGTGAAGCGATATGACACGTTCAAGGCATTGCATGAGAAGTATGGTCAATGGCTGGAACGCGAGCAATTCATCTATGACGAATTGAAGTCGCAAAATACGAAGCTGAAGTCGATTACGACAGGGATTTCCGAACGGAATGAAGTATACCGGCAAGTGGAGGAATTAAAGACACAGTTCAATGACTATACGACCCAATTTAACACGTTGAAGTCCGATTTTTATAAGGGAGCTGGCCTCCAGGTGACCAAGACGGAAGGCAATCAGGACGATAACGCAGAGCAGCAAGAAGGATAGTATAACAGAATCAAGATAGAGTAAAAGAGGGCCCAAGCGCCCTCTTTTTTTATTGGGAAAATGTAGGTATGCAGTCCAACGGCAAGCGGGTTAACGCAACCTTGCTCTTTACAGATTTAAGTACGCAGATGCGATGGAAAAGTAAATCAAGACGCCGCAAATATCGGCAATGGACGTAATGAGCGGTGCGCTCGCTGTTGCAGGATCAAGCTTCAATTTGCTGAAAATGAATGGGAGCGACATCCCGATCAAGCTGCCGACCATAACAATAACTGCCATCGTTAGCGCAACGATAACGGCAATATCGATTCCGCCGCGGAACCACCCGATGCTTGCAACGGCCAACGCCATTGTGATGCCGAGGAAGAACGCGATCGATACTTCCTTCGTGAACAGCTTGAACCAATCTCTTAGCTTAATGTCCCCCACAGCCATGGACCGGATCATGAGCGTGGATGCTTGAGAACCCGCATTACCGCCACTGTCTATGAGCAGAGGCAGGAAGAAGACCAGGGCCACGTTCGTGGCAATTAAATCTTCAAAAGAGGCGATACCCGCTCCTGAGAATATATTCATGAAGACGAGAATAATGAGCCAAGGGATGCGTTTTTTGTAGAGTGTGTAAATACTTGCTGTTTTCAAGTTTTGCGCAAAGGACGTAACTGGCGCCATCTTATGAAAATCTTCCGTCGCTTCCTTCCGCACGACATCCAGAATATCATCGACATCGATGAGGCCGACCAGCTGCGACTGGTGCAGCACTGGAATCGACACCAGATCTTTTTCCTCAAATATTTTAGCGACCACTTCCTGATCGACGTCGGCTGTAACCGACACCACTTGCTTAATCATAATATCCTGAACACGAATATGATCTTCGGCGGTTAATAATTCTCTTACGGAGATGACGCCTTTCAACAATCCTTTGTGGTCCGTAATATAAATATAATAAATATTCGTCATGTTTTTTCCATGCTTGCGGTAATAAGCAATGGCTTCTTCAACCGTAAATGTTTCATGAATGGCAAGGAACTGAGTTTTCATCAGCTTGCCAGCCGAATCCTCTTTGTAATTTCCAATGACAACAGGTGCTAATACCATAGTAATGGACCTCCTTCATGGTCCATCTCTTCGTTAGATGATAAGAGACGGACGTTCTCCAAATATAATTATGAATGTGCTGTTGTGCTTGCTATGCGGTTCGGGACTGGGGGAACCATCCATCTCTCATCACCTCCTGAAATAGAAAAAAACATCCGCAACGAAGAGGATGTTTGGTATACGCAGCAAATTTACATGCTAAAAAATATAGCAAATACAAGTGCCATTGCCCTCTATTCGTTGAGTTTTAGCACTATGTGGCATAGGAATGACGCACGCGACATCCAGCTACGTTAAAAACCACCTTAAGTCGATGGTTTCTGTTGACCCATTGGCGTCTCTCGACATTTTTGGGCAGCAGCATATCTCCACATAGGAGCCTCACCTAACGAGGAATATGAAATTATGTTCTTGACTCTATATAGTTATAGCACCTTTTAACAATAAGTCAATGATTTCGGCACATTCATTTTTTGGGTGCATGCGGGTGCTTGTCCAAATACAGTATTTTAATCTTATGCAAACAGATATTCGTTGCAAAATTCATAGTTGCAAATTCACAGAATAGGGGGTAATGTTTATGTAATAGAACATTAGTTCGCACTGTGCGAATATCAACATTATGCTTTATAGAAAAAGGGAGAATTATATGGATCGACTGAAGACGGAAAATCAATGTGATAACGTGATCGAGATTGTACATGTGGGTGAGGAATGCGCCGAATTGCTGGCGGAGATCGGAGCAGCGACGTTTCGAGAAACGTTCGGGGAACTGTTCCAACCTGATACGCTCGCAAAATATGTGGAAGCGACGTTCGCCCCGGGGAAGCTGGCTGTGAGCTTGCAGAAGCCGCACAATCACTTCTATGTGGCCTATTGGGATGGGAAGCCTGCCGGCTACATGAAGCTGAAGGACGGTTCAGGCCATGAATCCGTCGATACGCCGCATCCGATGCAACTGCAAAAAATTTATGTGCAAGCTGATTTCCAGCGTCACGGTATCGGGCGTGAGCTTATGAACGTCTGCCTGGCACGAATGGAACAAGCTGTCCCTTCTGCCGTCTGGCTTGCTGTACTGGAAAGCAATGCGAAGGCGGTTCATTTTTACGAGTCATTCGGCTTCGCGACAGTAGGGTTGACAGAATACCGCTTTGAAGACGCATTGTTTCGTTATTTCGTCATGAGACGGGAAGCGGACGTGTAGGTGCATTGTGAAGATGGAATGTCAGGAATACGGGAGCGGGAGCCTCTTGAGGCACGAGAATAAAAAAAGCCGACTCCTTCGAAGAAAGAGTCAGCTCCAGGTCTTGGCCACAAAGTCCGCAACGATGAGAAAGACGACGTAAGATACGACCGCGGAAGCGATATAAGTAATTCCGGCCTTCACACGCTGTTGGAAGAAACGAACTACACCGAGACTGAGAAGCGGGCATACGATAAGCAGGAAAAAAAGCACCGTTACGAACAATTGCGGGCTTATATTGCTAATGTCTACATACGTCATGGGTCATTCACCTCTTACAATCCGAATTAAAATAATACTTGAACCGGGGTCTCTCGAATAACGGTTGACCGGCAAGCTGCGTTAGCAGACTCGCTCCAGAGCAAAGTACCTGTATACTGTAGGGAATCGAGAGCATTTAAGTCTGCACAATGATTCACGGCAGCTTAGAACTGGCTGGCTGCTCTGCTGCTGTAATTGGCTGTGATTTATCGCGCGTGGCGCGTGTGACATACATCACAGTACTATTATAGCGATTTGTACCAAGTTCGTCTTTAATATTGTTTCCAAGTTTGAGGCAAATTTAAGGCGAAATTATGGCGAACACTTGAAGTGAGAAGCAGTCATTGACATCCAGAAAAGCTCGAATGTACGATGAATACGTTGTATATTCACAACAATTGGATTATGATTTTTTCAATCAAAAAGTTGACTGCTCCGTGCTATAATACGGATAAATCACAGCTATAAGGAAGGCAAGGTGGAGAAGTCATGCAATATATGATAGGAATCGATCTAGGTGGAACGAACATCGTGTGCGGCCTCGTGAACGAGCGTTACGAGATGGTGGATAAGGTGAAGCGGCCGACGGAAGCAGCCCTCGGCGTTGATCACGTTTTGGATAAGATGGCCGACATGATTGATGAGCTGTTCGCGAAAACGGGGCTGGATCGCAGCCACTTGCTTGCTGTCGGAGCCGGCATTCCGGGATTTATTGATCCGGAGCGCGGTGTCAGCATCTTTGCATCCAATTTGAAGTGGCATGACGTGGACGTTGCCGGACGGTTGAGTGTCAAGGTTGGCGTACCTGTTTTTATAGATAATGATGTGCGCATGTATGTATATGGCGAAGCGATGAGCGGAGCAGGACGTGGAGCGGGTGTCGTGCACGGTGTGACCATCGGAACGGGGCTGGCAGCTGCTACCGTGGTGAACGGTGAATTGTATTACGGCAGCGGTTTCATGGCGGGCGAATTGGGACATGTAGCGATTGACGGCGAAACGACACCATGCGGCTGTGGACTTACGGGCTGCTTGGAGTCGGTCGTCTCCGCCACGGGCATCGTGCGCCAAGCGAAGCAAGCGCTGGAAGCGGGCCGAGACAGCATTCTGCGTGAGTCATACGAGCGCGGGGAACTGAGCGCCGCTCATGTCTCGCAAGCTTATGACGAAGGCGATGCGCTCGCTGTCGACATTTTGACCTATACTGGCCAAGTGCTTGGCAAAGGTTTGGCGTACTCCATTTCGCTCCTCAGTCCGGACGTTATCGTCATCGGAGGCGGCGGGGCACTGGCTGGAGAACGACTGTTCACATCGGTGCGCGATACGCTGCAGCGCTCGGTCTATCACGGTTATTTGGAGCGGTTGACGATCCGTCAAGGGGAGTTGATTGATGATGGCGGAGTGATCGGCAGCGCGGCTTTTGCGAAGAATCGGGCGGAAAAGTTGCGTCATGCAGCTGCCGGAGGCGCAATGTAAGCGAGCTGTTGAATACGTCCGGAGAACAAGAAAGGGGGAATGGCAGATGATGACGGAAGCCGATAAAGCAACGATGAAAATCGATAACTCGATAACGGCAGCCGGTATCTCCATAACGGAGCAGATGCTGCAGACACGCATCATAGCTATTTTTCGCGGCTTTACCGGAGAGGCGGCCGATCTTGCCGGAGAGGCGCTCGTGACAGGCGGCGTCCGCTTCATGGAAGTGACCATGAATACGGAAGGCGCTGCGAAGATCATCCACCGTTGGCGGGAACGGTTCGACGGTAGGGCATATATAGGCGCGGGAACAGTAACGGATCTTGATGAAGCCCGAGAGGCGTTCGCATGCGGAGCACAGTTTTTCATTTCTCCGAATTTGGACGAGGAGGTCATCTCCTTTGCGGCTGAGCGCGGTGTGGATGTGTGGCCTGGTGTGCTTACACCGACGGAAATCGTTCGTGCCTGGAAAGCTGGGGCGAAGGCGGTCAAGCTGTTCCCGATCGGAACGCTTGGTCCGGATTATATTCGGGAAATCCGCGGCCCGCTGCAGCACATTCCTATCATTGCCACGGGCGGAGTGGACATGAACAACGTTGCGGATTACTTGAAGGCGGGTGCTTCTGCCTTCGGCCTGGGCTCCAAGCTGGTGCGTACCGACTACATTCAAGAAGGACAGTTCGAGCAGCTGGCGCAGCACGCCCAACGCTTTGTTCTAACCGTGCAGGAAAAAGCGCTGGAGAACGGGTAATTGCTGTACGTTTATCTGACCGTAGAAATTTTGCGCCTGGGAACTTCGGATAACGCTGCTGCGAGTAAAGTATAATAGATAGACAATGAACGTGAGGCAATCATAAAAGAGAGGCGATATTAGTGGCTATGCTTTGGACATATGGTGTGGGTGCCCTGGCTCTCGTCAGCAGCGCAGCGGGTGGAGCTTGGGCGTTGGCGGTAAAGAGTCAGTCCCCACGGCAAATTCCGGTGAGCACCGAGCCCGAGCGTCCCTTTGATCGGGTAACGTTTGAAGGCTGCGCTACGCTTCAAGGCTGGTTCATCTGGGGAAAAGGGAATACGCCAGTCAAAAAGGCCCCGGTTATCATTGTTGCACATGGTTGGGGCTCCAATCGTGCGCGTGTGCTTCGTTATGCTTATCCGCTCACAGATGCGGGCTTTAATGTGCTCATGTATGATGTAACCAGTCACGGAGAGAGCGGATCGGTGAAGGCGCCATCCGCATTATTGTTCCGGGACGATTTGCTGGCTGCGGTGCGCTACGTGCGGAAGCGTCCGGATGTGGACGGCGAGCGCATCGGAGTGATTGGACATTCATTGGGCGGCTTCGGCGCTGTCTTGGCGTTGGATGAAGGGCTGGCCGTCCAGGCTGTCGTTACCGATTCGATGCCTTCCCGTCCGTTAACGATGGTTGCGGCAGAGCTGAAGCGGCATAAGCTGCCCACGTTTCCGCTTGCAACGGTCATACCGCGTATTTGGCTGTATCGTTCCCAGATTCCGACTGCCGTCTACGACGGTCTGGATCTGGCGAAAAGCTTGTCCGGCAATTATGCGCGCACAGAGGGAAGAGTACCGCTGCTGCTGGTCCATTCCCGCAACGACGGCTATATTCCTGCCAGCGATTTGGAAAATGTGCTGCAGCGGTTGTCTTATCATCAGCCGCATTTGATTGTCGATTCAGACGGCCACAGCAGCTCGGACAGAGATCCTGCGTTCTGGCCGGAAGTGCTGCCATTTTTGCGGCAGCATTTGAATCGCAACTCTTTATAATAAGGCACGAGACGAAGAATTTTATTTTCTTCCTCTTGTGCTTTTTTTTAGGCAAATGTCGCATGCATTCGCTATCAGTCGTCTTTTTCTCTACTCGATAACGGGTACACAAGGGCCATCCATCTTCTGAGAAATGCTCTCTTGCTGCCACAGCTTGTCGATCGTGATAGAAACGGAACGAAACATCCTCGATTATATCCACTCCATAACTAGACAGCATCTGCAAATTGCCTATGTTACGATTCGTACCAGCATAGGCGGGACAACACCGTCGAAGCGAAGGTGGTGATGCGGTTGTTCGATTTTAAGGCTCAGAACGGCATAAGGTACCCCCAAGAAATAGGCGAGTTGAAGCGCAAACGCTCTTGGTTATCCATGTTTCGCGTATTGTTTTTTGGCGGTATTACCGTAGGAATTATTACAGGCTTTGCTATATGGCCTACCGTCGAAGCTCAATCCTCTCAAGTGACGTTGCATGAAAACCAAGAGATGCGCGATTGGCTCAGTGAACGATTCACCTTACGCGAAACGATGTCTTCCTTCCGATATGATGGAAGTACGGATACACTGACGGACCAGGTCAGTAAAGCGTTGTCGGAAGCGCTCTATTCCGATCCGTTCATACGCTACAATGTCAGCAAATATTCTTTCAAATGGAAGGGCGGCAGCGATTACGCCAATGTCACTGTGTATGTCGATTACCGTGAGACGTATACGCAATCGTTATATGTGCGAAATCAGGCGAAAGAGATTGTGGCTAACATCACGAACAGTAACGACTCTCCCCACGTAAAAGTGAAAGCGATTCACGATTATATTGTGAGCAATGTGGCCTATGACGAGGCAATGACGAAGTTCACCGCCTACGAGGCGCTGACCGAAGGGAAGACGGTATGTCAAGGCTATGCGCTGCTCATGCAGGCGATGTTCGAAGAAGCCGATATTCCGAGCATCATAGTCGAAGGAGAAGCGGGCAGCATGCTCCACGCGTGGAATATGGTTCAGTTGGATGGCAAGTGGTATCACATCGATGCAACGTGGGATGATCCGCTGCCTGACCGGGGCGCACAAGTCAGGTACACGTATTATTTGCGTACTGATGCGGAAATGCGTATGGATCATTCGTGGAAATCGGACAATATTCCGCAGGTGGTTGAGCCGTATGAACAAGCTTTGCTGCAGATGCATCAGAGCGATGACGAGAGATTGAAGCAATTGGCAGTTCAGCTGGAAAAGGTATGGAGCGCAGACGTGCTCCTGCCGGACAGAGCGATACGGGATGTGGCGGATTTGACGGATCGCTTCCTGGCGGCTAGACAATCTGGACGCGACCGCTTCCAAATCCGGTATACGGGGAGCGAACTGCAGCTTCGCTCCGATCTGCATGATATGCTGGATGCGGCTGGTCTGTCCGCTCCGCTAGAGTATCGGGTGTCCTCCTTACAAGACAGTGACGACCTGATTGTGGAGATTCAAATGCCGGAATAACTTATCTTATAGCAATGGACAGGCCTTGCCCATTACGAGACGCGTGGGACAAGGCCTGTTGCTGTTGTGTCTGCTATATCAGCGTTGAGTGTGGCGATTATCACATCTCATTCCTGTTCAAGGTAGCGCCGGTCCTTCAGGAACAGCCTCCAGAACAGGATGAACACCGGGATAAGCAGGATGGTGCTCACAATGTATCCGATAAGCAGTGAACGGAAGATGGCGGGGTTCGTGAAGCCAGCCTCCAGCGTAAGCTGCGGGTAGATGATATAGGGCAAGTGCGCCCTGCCGTAGGCGAAGCTCGCTAATGCATACTGCACGGCGACGAAAATAACGGCCAAGCGCGTGCTGCCGATAAAGCCACCCCTGCGCTTGATGAACAAGCAGCCATATCCGATGCCGAAGGCGGCGGCCGACAGCAGGAACCACAGCCACTGATCCCGGAAGCGGGCGATAATCCATGAAGCCTCAGGCAGCATCGTGAACGTGACGCCAACCGCTGCGATAAGGCTGAGCGGCCCAAAAATGACGGCTAAGCGGCGGTATGTTCTATAGGTAGTCATGTCCCGGGCTTCCCGGGCATAGTCGGCTAGGAACAGCGCAGAGAAGAACAGTTCCGTGGCGTAGCCGAATGCCAAATGCGCATACAGCGTCGGACTGGTCAGCAGCTTGCCGTAATTCAGCGCTAGCGTGCCGTCTGGCGCTTCCGTTACGATCCCGCCCAAAGTCACCGCCAGCACCGCAACGAGCAGGCCGGGAATCAACAGCCCCGTGATGCCGGAAATGATGCGCAGCGCACGATCATAGGAATGCACGGAGTAGCTGAATACCATGAAGGCGCTGCGAAGCGTAAGCAAGATGAGCACCAGGCATACGGGAACCAAGAGCAGCGAGGCTAGCGAGAACGTCGCCCGCGGGAAGAATCCGACCAGCGCGACGACGAACAGCACTAGAAACGTATTCGTAATTTTCCACGATGGGGATAGGAAGCGATTCGCCAAGCCCGCGGCTTTTGTGTCTCCATCTGCACTCCTCCGCCCGAAGATCATTGCCCAGAATCCCGCTCCGAAATCAACCGAACCGAGGAGCGAATAAATAAACAGGAAGATCCACAGTACCGTAATCGCAATCGTGGCGTCGCTCATGAGAATGCCCCCTTAGTGTCATTCGCATCTTCCGCATGCTCGATCAAATCGGCGGAGACGGGATGACGCTTGAAGTAATGGCGCATGACCAGCGAAGTCATAATTAAGAGCACGACATAGATGGTGACGAATAGCAAGAACAACGTGCCCATGCTGTCGCTCTTCAGGGCAGCATCCGTCGTGCGCTGCACGCGGTAGATTGTCCATGGCTGCCTTGCTGAGCAGCTGAAAATCCAGCCGATTTCGATGCCCAGCATAGACAATGGGCCAGTCCACACGAAGAGGTGCATCAACCAGCGCGGGAACGGCCGCGGTGATTTGCGGGTGAAGGCGCGCCACATGACGACTGCGAACGAGAGGCCAAGCAATCCGAATCCGATGAGCACCATAAGATTGAACAAGGTGTGGACGAACAGCGGAGGCCAATCTTCCCTTGGAATCTCGTTCAATCCTTTCACTTCAGTATCGAACGAATTCGCGGCCAGGAAGCTGAGCATGCCGGGAATTTCGATGCCATACTTAATGGTCTGCGTCTCGGGATCGGGAATTCCTCCAATGACGAGCGGAGCATGTGTCGTCGTCTGAAACAGCCCCTCCGCTGCCGCAAGCTTCTCCGGGTTGTGCTTATGCAGGGATTGGGCGGTCGCATGCCCATTCATGGCTGTTATGAGCGACATGACTAAGCCGATGACGAGCCCGAGCATAAGGCCTTTGCGGTGATAGGCCGCTTCGCGCTCGTCTTGCCGATGCTTGAGCAGCATAACGGCGGCTGAAGTGACGATGAAGAACGCTCCGGTCATGTAGCCGGTTGTCAACACATGCTGGGCAGACGTGAAGAAGGACGGATTGAAGACGGCGGCCCAAGGGTCGACATCGGTAATCTGGCCGTCCACGAGCTTGAAGCCGGTCGGCGTGTTCATCCACGCTTGGGCATCGGTAATAAGCACTGCCGAGGCGCTGGCACCTACCATGACGAAGAACACGCTTAAGATGCGCATGCCGGAAGACAGGCGATCGGCGGCATACAAGTAAATGGCCATGAACAGCGCCTCGAAGAAGAAAGCCCAGATTTCGACTTGAAACGGGACGGCGATCACTTGTCCTACGATTTCCATAAATCCGGGCCACAAGAGGGCGAGCATGACGCCTACGATCGTGCCGGATGGAATCGCGACGCCGAGCAGAATACCGAGCGCTTTCGTCCAGCGCCGTGCGAGCACGGCATAGTCCCGGTCTTTCTTGCGCCAGTACATAATTTCGGCGAACACAATCATAAGGGGCAGTCCTACCCCTAATGTGGCAAATAAAATATGAAAGGCCATGGAGGTGCCGAATAAGGCACGGGCCATTGTTACGGGATCCATACATCCACCTCTTTGCTTCGGGATAGGGTTCGGCTCGGACGTTAGTGTATGGAAGGATGTTGACTAATATACATGATTAACCAATTATTCGCGAATTTAGCTTTTGAGTTGTCCGCATGGACTACATTAGTTGCGCACGGGAAGGACATATAGCTTACATTGCTTCTATAACCAGGTGTCTAAATCATCAACGGGAGCACGCGAGGCTACACAAGAAGGACATAGAACTGGCCGAACTGATGAGGGCAGCTGCAGCTCAAGAGTGGAGCAGAACTGATGAGATCGCATGCAGCTCGAGAGTGGAGCAGAACGGATGAGAGTAAATGCGGCTCGAGAGTTAACTGAACAGATGGAAGCAGATGCAGCTTGGGTGTAGAACACAACAGTGAGAGCAGCTGCAGCTCGAGAGTAGAACAGAACGGATGAGAGCAATTGCAGCTTGAGAGTAGAAGCAAGGAGTAGAACCGATTAAATCAAATGCAGCTCGAGTGTAGAACAGAACAGTGAGAGCAGAGGCAGAGCGAGAGTAGAACAGAACGGATGAGAGCAATTGCAGCTTGAGAGTAGAAGCAAGGAGTAAAACCGATTAAATCAAATGCAGCTCGAGTGTAGAACAGAACAGTGAGAGCAGAGGCAGAGCAAGAGCAAGAGTAGAACAGAATGGATGAGAGCAATTGCAGCTTAAGAGTAGAAACAAGGAGTAGTACCGAGTAAGAATTTGGGCCAAGATTTATGCAGTTCTGATGCAGAACTGAGGGAGTGCTAATCATGACTTCGGGCAGATCTGAACGAGTGCTGGAACAGAACTGACAAAGATCTGGAACTTAGTATGATGCAGAGCTGTTTCACAAGCTGATGCCAAGTATATGCAAAACTTATGTAGAACCGCTTATCGAAGCTGATGCCAAGTCGATACATAACTGCTGCAGTGGTGCATAGAAGTCGATTCCAACTGATTCAACTGAAATAAAAAATGGTGCAGAGTAGTTACAAAAGTGGATTTAGAACAATATAAAGCGGACACAGTTAAGTAAATAATATGCTTACGTTTCCATGGAGAAAAGCTTCATAGCGCCTGTCGAGTAGGCTGCTTCCGTCTGCTATTCTTGTTACCTGCTATTTTCATTGGAAAATGTACAGTGGATTTTATTGATTAGTGAGAAGAATCAGCGTTCTATTGGAAAATATCCAATGGATTCTTCATATTTCCGATAAAGAGCGCTTTATCTCTGAAATCTACTGTACATAATCCAACGTAAGCCCCCTCATCTGTCTATTCTTCATATTCCATTGGACATAATCCAATGGTGGAGGGGGGAGCCGCTGCGGTTGGACGAATAGGCTTCGAAGAGAGCACGAAGCAAGATTGAGACGCTGTATGGACGAACTCGATCTGCTAGTACAGATCATGAGTACACACTGCAGACTAATGCGAAGCACAATCGTGACGGTTTGTGAGAAAAAGCGCCTGTTAGTAGAAATATGCGTACACGAAAAAGGTGTGACACACAGCATGTGCGACCGTGCCGCGTGTGCTGACCACACAACATGTGCGACCGTGCCGCGTGTGCTGACCACACAACATGTGCGACCGTGC